>CAMDSM010000011.1 GCA_945906905.1 Altererythrobacter xiamenensis
TGGCCGGTCAATTTCATGCTCCAGAGCAACGGCATGGTCGCGATCAAGCCGCCGTTTTCCGCCATCACCGCCTATGACATGAACACCGGCAACCAGCTCTATCACATCCCCAATGGTGAGATCATGAGCCTTGAGGCGCAGGGCATTACCGGCGTCGGCGCGCAGACTCCGCGCGGCGGCCCGGTGGCGACGGCGAGCGGATTGCTGTTCGTCGGCACGGCGAGCGATCGCGCTTTCCGCGCCCGCGATGCCGATACTGGTGCCGTCCTGTGGGAATACCGTTTTGACGCTGCAACAGAGGGTGTTCCGGCGGTCTATATGGTGGGTGGTCGGCAATATATCACCGTGCCGGTTGGTGGCGAAGGCCACTTCCTGGGCGGTCTGGGCCAGCCAACACCGGGCCGCAGCCGCTATGTCACCTTCGCCCTGCCAGTGGGAGGCAACTGATGCGTGGAATTACGCTTCTGAGCGGTCTTGCGGCTGCTGGCCTGATGGCAATCGGCGCGACCGCAGCGGCGGCGCAGGAGGATCTGACGGTCCTGCCCGCCGCGTCCAACGCCTTCACCCCGTCGCAAACCGCTTGGGGGGAGCCGGACTTTCGCGGCGGCTGGCCGATAGACCACCTCAACGGCCGCACCCCGCTGCAACGCGCGCCCGAACATGGTGACCGCCAGCTGTTGACGCAGGAAGAATATGCCGCCCGCAGCCAAACCGTCGCCGCGCTGGAGCAGCGCTACCAGAATGAGGATTCCAGCGGCACGATGGGCATGGGCCACTGGGCCGAGGTGGCCGCCGCCAATCGCCGCACCAGCTGGATCACCGCTCCCGCCAACGGCCAGCTGCCCGCCTTTACCGCCGAGGGTCAGCGCCTGTCCGATGCCATGCGCAGCACCTGGGTGCAGGGGCAGAATTTTGACACCTGGCTGGATTTTGACAGCTGGGATCGCTGTATCAGCCGCGGCCTGCCCGCCAGCATGTTCCCTTTCATGTATAACAACGGAATGCGCATTTTTCAGGCCCCCGGGCTGGTGGCGATCCAGATGGAAATGGTCCACGAAACGAGGCTCATCTACACCGATGGCCGCGCCGGAGTGCCGCGTCAGATCGCGCAATGGCTGGGTGAAAGCCGGGGCCATTGGGAAGATGCCAATACACTGGTGGTGGAATCGACCAATTTCCTCCCCGGTGCCTCGGCCACCAATGTGGGCACCACCGGATCGCCGCGCGAAAATGATTCGCCAATCAGCAATTCAGCGAAACTGACCGAGCGGTTCCATATGACCGGGCCGGATGAGATCATCTACGAATTCACCTGGGAAGACCCAGTGGTCTACACGCAGCCATGGTCCGCCCGGCTCGAATGGCAGCGCGATGAGGCGTTCGAGATTTACGAATATGCCTGCCATGAAGGCAATGTGCAGGTGCGCAATTTCATCACCGCCAGCAGGGCCGAACGGGCTGAGGCTGCGGCAGCTGGGGCAACAGGGGCTGCGCAATGAAGGCTGGACTGGCATTTGCCGCCCTGCTGCTGGCCAGCGCCGCGCCATTGGCCGCGCAAGGCGTTCCGGCTGACCTGACGACGATGCCAGAGGTCTCGAACGACTACCGCCCCGCCACCACCGCATGGGGCGATCCCGATCTGCGCGGCACATGGCCACTCAACGACATTGCCGACCTGCCGGTCAACCGCCCCGAGCGTTATGGGGATCGGTTCTGGAAAACGCCCGAAGAAATCGCCGCCGAACAGGGCCGGGTGGAAACGCTGCAGGACGCCTATGCGGTAGAAGACGAGGATTCGACCATCGGCCTTGGCCACTGGATCGAGTATCAGGCCGGCGCGTTGCGCACGTCGATGGTGGTCGCCCCGGCCAATGGACGGCTGCCCGCCTGGACCGACGAGGGCCGACGCCGCTCGGCGCATATGCGGTCGAGCTGGCACATCGGCCAGACCTACGACTGGACCGACGACTTCGATACCTACGACCGGTGCATCACGCGCGGCTTTCCCGCTGCCATGTACCCGGCCCGCTACAACAACGGCATCCGCATTTTCCAATCGCCCGGCCATGTCGGAATAGTAATCGAAATGCTCGGCCTGCGCCTGATACCGATCGGTGAGGGCGGCCACTGGCCAGCAGCGGTAACCGGCTGGTACGGCTCGAGCCGGGGGCGCTGGCTCGATCACAATACGCTGGAGGTCGAGACGACAAATCTCACGACTGGCGCGACCGTCTTCAGCAACGGCACCAGCGGCGTACCGATCAACAACAGCACACCCGTGAGCGAACGAGCCAAAGTGGTTGAACGCTTCTCGATTGTCGGCCCGAACACCCTGACCTACGAGATGACTTACGACGATCCGGTGGTGTGGACCGCGCCCTTCACCTTACAGGTCGACTGGACGCGCGACGATAACTACGAAATGTTCGAATACGCCTGCCACGAAGGCAATGTACAGGTGCGCGGCTACATCGCCTCCGACCGCGCCCGGCGCGAGGACGAATACCGACGCGGTCGGATGGTTGAACCGATTGATCCCAATGCCGGCCCCCCGCCGGCCATGGATCCGGCAGCCGGCGGGCTGCGCCGCAGAGGAAATTGATCAAGAGCGCGAAGCGTGGGCTTTGCACAACAGCGAATATCAGGAGAGAGAAACCGACATGTCCAAGTTCAAGCTGACAAAGGCGCTGATGGCGCTTTCCGCCGCTGCCCTTGCGTTCACCGCAGCCAATGGTCCGGTGGCCGCCCAGTCCGTGCCCGATGATCTGACGGTGATGCCACCAGTGCCGACCGACTATCAACCGGGCCGCACCGCCTGGGGCGATCCCGATCTGCGTGGCATGTTCCCCATCGACAATATCGCCAGCCTGCCGATGAACCGTCCGGCGGCCTTTGGTGACCGTTTCTGGCTGACCGAAGCCGAGTATGGCGCCCGTCTGGCGCAGGCCGATGGTTCGGATGCGCGCTATGCCGCCGAGGACGAAGGCGGCACTATCGGCTTTGGCCACTGGGTTGAATCCGATGCCTCGGGCCGCCGCACCTCGCTGCTGGTCAGCCCGGCCAATGGCCAGCTGCCCGCGATGACCGCCGAAGCCCAGGCCCGCTATCGCGGCGGCCGTTCCAGCTGGACGCCAAACACCACCTATGACTGGGTGAGCGATTTCGACACCTGGGATCGCTGCGTGACGCGCGGCTTCCCGGCCTCGATGTTCCCCTTCCGCTATAACAATGGCATCGAGGTGATGCAGTCACCCGGCTATTTCGTGATCAGCCTGGAAATGATCCACGACAGCCGGATCATCCCGATTGTCGCCAACCGTGGTGCGATTGCCGCCCGCCGCTGGCCGGCCAATGTCCGCACATGGATGGGCCAGTCGCTCGGCTATTGGGAAGGCAATACGCTGGTGGTCGAAACCACCAATATCATCGCCGGTGACAGCGTTTCGGAAGACGCATCGCAGCGCGGCCCCTCGCCGCTGAACATGGCGACCATGGGCGTGCCGCCGTTCAACACCATCCCCACCAGTGAACAGGCGACCGTGGTTGAGCGCATCACCATGACCGGGCCGGATGCGATCGTCTATGAGGTGACCTATTCCGATCCCGAAGTGTTCACCGCTCCGTGGACCGCGCGCCTCGACTGGACCCGCAACGACGAATACCAGTTCTTCGAATATGCCTGCCACGAAGGCAATGTGCAGGTGAGGAACTACATCACCGCCAGCCGCGCCGGGGTGACATTGTCGGGCGCTGAAGGCGGCGCTGAATAAGGATAGTGGGCCGGGGGTGTCAGCACCTCCGGCCCGCCAATGCCGGATCGCCTTTATGGCGCGGCCGCAATCGGGGATGGATGGAAATGAAGACCTTGTTCGGGAAAGCCGTGGCTATCGGCCTGATGCTTGCCAGCGTGGCGGCCTGTGCCACCACCGATGCCACCACCGCAACCAGAACGGCCAACATCGCCAACACCCCGGTAGAGACCCAGCAAGGGCTTGTGCGCGGCGTGCCCGGGGCACTTGCAGGTGTGACCGTGTTCAAGGGCCTGCCCTTCGCTGCCCCGCCGGTGGGCGATCTGCGCTGGGAGCAACCGCGCCCCGCCGCCCCATGGTCTGGCGTGCGAGTGGCTGACACCTGGGGTAATTCTTGCGTCCAGAACCCCGCCCCCACGCGTTTCCCGACCAATTCCGCCACCGACATGCCCGACAGCCCCGGCACTTCGGAAGATTGCCTATATCTCAACGTCTGGACCCCCGCTGTCAGCGGTGACGAGAACTTGCCGGTGATGGTGTGGATCTATGGCGGCGCCTACAATGAAGGCGGCGGCTCGGCACCGTTCAGCCAGGGTGACCAGTTGGCGACGCAAGGCGTGGTGATGGTCACGTTCAACTATCGCGTGGGGGCCTTGGGCTTCTTCTCGCACCCGGAATTGACCGCTGCCGATCCGCATGGTGCATCGGGCAATCAGGCGCTGGGCGATACGATCGCAGCGCTGCAGTGGATCCACGACAATATCGAAGCATTCGGCGGCGATCCCTCGCGCGTCACCATCTTTGGCGAAAGCGCTGGGGCGGCGATGGCGGGCGGGCTTGTAGGTTCGCCGCCTGCGCGCGATCTCATCACCCGCGCTATCCCGCAATCGGGCGCGTGGATGGGCCTTGGCATCGGCCAGATGGCCAGCCGTGCCAATTCCGAGGCGGCTGCCCTGCGCCAGACGCAAGAGCAGTTCGGCACCACCTCGCTGGCCGCATTGCGCGCGCTTCCGGCCACCGAAATCCACCAGAAGATGCGCGGCGCAGGGATGATCGTCGATGGCCATATCATACCCGAGGATGTCTCGATTGTGGTTGCCAATGGCCGCCAGAATCCTTGGGACGTGCTGGCGGGATCGAATGAGGATGAAGGCAGCTTCACCTCCGCTTTCGGACCGCCACCCACTCTGGCCAGCTTCACTGCTGGCGAGGCGCAGCGTTATGGCGCGCACGTGGAACTGGGCCGCAGTGCCTATCCCGCCAGCACCGATGCCGAAGCGGCAGCGCAAGCCCCGCGCCCGTTCTCCGATGCGATGACCTGGCACATGCGCCAATATGCCGATGGGCAGGCCCGGATCGGGCGGCAGGCCTATCAATATTTCTTCACGCACGACCCGCTGTATGATGCCGATCGCGGCAATCTGGGCGCGGCGCATACGGGCGAAATCCCCTATGTGTTCGCCAATTTGTGTGCCCCGCGCACCTATCCCGGCGGATCCTCTGTCACGCTGATGTGCGGCAATGCCCGCGAAGAGGGGTTTGCCGATCAGGTCTCGGCCTACTGGGTCAATTTCGCCCGCACGGGCAATCCCAATGGTCCCGGCCTGCCCTATTGGCCGTCTGCCGGCGAGCTGACCCGCGGTCAGGTTATGCGTCTGGACGCAGACGGATCGGGCGTTGGCCCATGGCTGACCGAGCCGCAGGACGATCTCTATCGGGCGCTGTTCGAAGATCGCGTGGCCGTCCCGCTGGGGCTTTCCAACCGCGACTGATCGGCGCCCTTCCCCACGCTTGAGGCTTGGGCCATAGTGCGGAAAATATGCTTCAGCGGAGGGGTCAATGGGATATCTGAAAGGGGCCTTGCTGGGCTCGGTCGTGGCTCTGGGCGCGGTGGCGGCTTCGGCCCAATCGGGCAACAGTTTTGACAGCCAAGTCACGGCTGGCCGCGCGCTCTATGCCGCCAATTGTGCTGCCTGCCATGGTGAGACAATGTCGGGCGGACAATTCGCCGCCACGCTGATAGGCCCGGCATTCCTGTCAAACTGGGGCGACCAACCGGTTGGCGATCTTGAAGCCTATATCCGCACCTCGATGCCGCCGGGCGGCGCTGGCCGCCTGGACAATGCCGCCTATGCCGCGCTCACCGCGCTGATCGTGCACCAGAACGGCGGCGCGCTTGCGGCCCCGGTAACGCGTGGTCTGGCAACACTGATGCCACCAGCCCCGCCAGCCGAGGAGCAGAACGCGATTGGCATCGGTGGAATTTCCGCCAACCACCCGCTACCCGCCAGCCCGCCGCCAGTCGATCGCTTTGCCAATTACACGCCGCTGACCGCTGCTCAGCTGGCCAATCCGGAACCCGAAAACTGGCTGACATGGCGGCGCGGACACAATGGCCAAGGCTTCTCGCCGCTGACTCAAGTGACCACCGCCAACGTCAACCAGCTCGGTGTCGCCTGGGCGCAGGCGTTGCCCACCGGGGCCAATATGAACGAGCCGCTGGTGCGCGACGGTGTGCTGTATGTGTTCGGCTTTGGTGACGAGGTGTTCGCCTTTGATGCCGCCAATGGCCGTCCGCTGTGGCGTTATCAGCGGCAATTGCCCGATGGCACCACGCCGCTAGCGAAAAAGACCATGGCACTGTGGGATGACATGCTGATCGTCGCCACATCAGACCTGCACATGATGGCGCTCGACGCCCGCACCGGTCGCCCGGTGTGGGATGTCGCCATCCCCGACAGCGCCGAGGCCCGCAGCAATGGCGGCCCGCTGGTGGCCGATGGCGTGGCGATGATCGGCCTTGCCACGCAGCGCGACGGCGGATCGATCATCGCCGCTTTCGATGCAGAGACTGGCGCGCATCTGTGGAATTTCAACACCCTGGCGCAAGAGGGCACGCCGGGCGGCGATACCTGGAACGGCCTCCCGAACAGCGCGCGGCACGGCGGATCGGTCTGGACCAGCGGCACTTTTGATGCCGAGACGGGCCTGGCGCTGTGGGGCGTGGCGCAGACCTATGACACCGGGCCGGTGCGAGACCGCATCCCCGGCGGCAACAACGATGGCCTCTATACCAATTCCACCCTCGCCTTCCGCCCGCGCACCGGCGAGCTGGTGTGGTATTACCAGCATATGCGCAACGACCAGTTCGATCTCGACTGGGTGTTCGAGCGGGTGATCGGCGATCTGGCAGTCGATGGCCAGACCCGCCACGTGGTGATGACCGGGGGCAAGGAGGGGCTGTTCGATACGCTCGATGCGGCCAGCGGCGAATACCTTTCCACCGCCGACATGGGTTTTCAGGATTTCATCGTGGCGATTGATCCCGAAACGGGCGTGAAAACGCCTGACCCGGCGCTGTTGCCGGGGCGTGATCGGCCGCCGGTGTTCATGTGTCCGCACGCAGGCGGAGGCCGCAACTGGAGCCCGAGCGCGTTCAACCAGGGCACGGGCCAGCTGTTCGTCAACGCGCGTGATACCTGCATGGAACTGGTGCCGGTGGCCGAAGGCGGCTTCCTGTCAAGCGGGGTCAACGTGTTCTTTTCCGCGCCCGCTGACAGCGACGGAAACTATGGCATACTGCAATCGATCGACATGGCCTCGGGCGAAGTCCAGTGGGAAACCCGCCGCCGCGCGCCCTATGATGTCGGCGTTTTGGCGACTGCTGGCGGGGTGCTGTTCACCGGCGGGATGGACCGCGAATTCCTCGCCTATGATCAGGCCGATGGGCGACAATTGTGGCGTAGCGGACTGACGGGTGTGCCCAATGGCAGCCCGATCACCTATTCGGTCGACGGGCGGCAATATGTCGCGGTAGTGACCGGGATGGGCAATCCGCTGGCCTTTGGCCTGCCGGGGTTCACACCAGAACTGCCCGTGCCGCCTGTCAATTCCTCGGCCATCTACGTGTTTGCGCTGCCTGAGGGGGAATAACGCCACACACCCCAAGCAAACAAAAAGGCCGCCCCAAAGGGCGGCCTTTCGTTTATCAGCCGATGTTGGCGGGCGATCAGTAATAGATGCCCAAGGTGAAGCCGATTGCCCGGCCGCATACCAGCACTGCTATCCACAGGACGATCGACAAGCCGCCCGCCAGCCTGGCTGCCGTTGGCGGTGTGGCAGCGCCGTCCCATTCGCCCCCCGATTTTTGAGTGACGAAGTGGAACACCACCATGTTCACGCCAGCTGCTGCCATCAGGCTCATCTTGGTGATGAAATAAGGATTGATCATGTATGAGCTGGCCTTGCTGATGAACAGCAAGGTACCCGTGATCGCCGCCAGCACAAAGGCCATCCACGTCCATTTCAGCGTATCGGCCAAGATGTTTGAGATCGGCACTTTGGTGGAAGCCACCCCCACCAGCCGCAGGTCCATGATCAGGATGGTGCCGAAAACGGTGACCAGCGCAATCACATGGACGGTTTCGAGCATCGGGAAGGCCCACAGGCTTTCGGCCAGCGAAATTCCGAGCGGAGAATACTGGATCGATTCCCAGATATTGGTCGGTTCAGGATACATTGGTTCTATTCCCCTCAGACCGGAACATATGCGATCCAGCGACCGCACAGCATATTGAAACACCACAGGACGATCAGCACCACGCCGGTTGTCCGCGTGCCAGAACTGGCAACGAAACCGTCACCCACAGCCATGGCCTTGGTCTTGACCGACTTCTGGAAGCCAAGCGTAAGTGCCACGGTAATCAGCAACGCGATCATCTTGATCCAGTATACGGCATTGACCATGTTGCGGATCGGTTCGGCGGTGATCATCAACAGACCGCTGAGCAGGATGGCCAGCAAGCTCCACCAGACCCACGGCAGATAGCGCGCGGAAGTGGCGGCGACCGACAGGCCCATCCCGGCCTTCTCATTCACCCGCAAGGTCAGCATCAGCAGGCTTGCAAAGGCCGCTCCGATGCCGGCGATATGGATCACCTGCGCAATCGGCACGTTCCAGAAATTCTCGACCATGAAGAGGCTCACCGGCGTCTCCGATAGCCAGAAGGCGAAGTCGAGGAGCACCGTGGTCCTCAACCAGTCTGTTATCTCGAACAGCAATTCTAACATCTATCGGGCTCCCCCACGTTGATTCTAACTCTAGGTTGACGCACTTGTTGACTTTGGCCGAACTTATGATGGCAGTCCGCCCCACAAACCTTGATCTTGCGCAAACCCGCTAAACCTTCAAGCCCCGCCCGCCAAGCCCCAGAGGGTCTGCGCGACCAATCGCGACAATTTATCACAAACTGGCGCTCGACATTCCTTGGCACTCGGGCAACGGACAAATCGACAAGCGCAATGTTTGTCTAAGCACGATTGCCGAAGGCCCTTTCGCCGGTCAGCTAAAGCAGGCGGCAGGGCATTGTCAAAAGATGGATGCGCCTTTAGGACAGAATCAACAATTGCGGTAATCCGGCCACCCTGGTCAGGCCGCAAGGACAAAGGCGGGAAACAGGATATATGCGCAAGGCGGGAAGCCTCATTGTTGCAGCATTGCTGGCTTCGGCCTGCACCACCCCGTTGGTGGCGCAATCCTCTATGCCCACCTCTGGGCCCGATGCTGACTGGAGCACGATCAACCGCGATCTGGCCGCCACGCGCTATTCCCCGCTGGAACAGATCAACCGCAGCAATGTCGCCAACCTTCAACAGGCCTGGACCTATCCGCTGCGCGCCTTCAACACCGCGGTTCCGCTGGTGGTGGGTGGCACGATGTATGTCACGGCGCAAAACCGTGTGGTGGCGCTCAATGCTGCAACGGGCGCGGAAGTGTGGGTACATGAAGTTGCCCTGCCTGCGGCGCAAGGCCCCGGCACTGGTGGCGGCGGTGGATTTTCCGGACGCGGTGTAGGCTATTGGCCGGGCCAGAGGGGAATAGCTCCGCGCATTCTGGTGATGCGCTCCAATTTCATGGTCGCACTGGATGCCGCCACCGGCCAACTGGTCGAGAGCTTCGGCAGCGGTGGACAGGTCGATGTCGGCGTTCCCTATGGCGGCACGCCCACGATTAGCGGCACGGTTGCGGTGATCGGTGCAGCCAGCCTCGAAAGTCCGCAGGGCGCCCCGGGCAATCCGCGAGCGTTCGATGTGATCACTGGCGAAAAGCTGTGGGAATTTGACACCACGCCAGACCCCGGCCAACCAGGCAGTGAAACTTGGGGCGCCAATAGCTCCGAAGGCCGTGGCGGCACCAATATGTGGGGCTTCATGGCCACGGTAGACACCGCCACCAACACCGCATTTCTGCCCATCGCTGGCCCGGCGCACAACTATTACGGCGGCGACCGCCCCGGTTCCAACCTTTATGGCAATTCGATTGTCGCCGTAGACATGCAGACCGGCGCCTACAAATGGCATTTCCAGACCGTGCACCACGATCTGTGGGACATCGATATGAGCCATGCCGGACCGCTGATTCCGGTCAACGCGCCCGACGGCCGCCACATGGCGCTGGCCAATATCGGCAAGTCGAGCCTGTTCTTCCTGGTTGACGCTGCCGATGGCGAGCCGGTGCATGCGGTGGCCGAAGTGGCGGTGCCGCGCGGCGATGTGCCGGGCGAATATTACCACCCCACCCAACCGATTCCTGTCATCACCCCGCCGCTCAGCCGCGTTTCGATGACCTATGCCGATATCGTTTCCGCTGATGATACCAATGCCGCTCATGCCACCGCTTGCCTGGCGATGTGGGATCGGGCGGGCGGCTATATCAACCAGGGGATATATACCCCCTTCATGTATCGCGCGGCGGGCGCTCCGGTCGCCTCGACCATCCAGTTTCCCGGCGGCACGGGCGGCGTGAACTGGGGCGGTCCGGCGGCCGATCCGACAAATGGCATGGTCTATGTCAATGCGCAGGATACATCGCTGGTCGGCTGGGTTGAGCGGGTGGAGGGTGATCAACCCTACAGCTTCGATGCCACTTCGGCCCCCGCTTATGACCGGGCGAGTGTGGACGGCAAAGGACCGTTCTTCTCCTTTTCCGCGCCGATCTCGGGCGAATACGATACCAATGGCCGCGCCGTGGGCGTAGCCGCGCCGTGCTACAAGCCGCCGTGGTCGCGCTTGACCGCGATCAATGCAAACACCGGCGAAATAGCCTGGGCTGTCCCTCTGGGAATTTACGAAGGTCAGCCCGAAGGCCGACAGCTGCTGGGCAATTCCGGCAGCGCTGGCCCCACGGTTACGGCCGGCGGTCTGGTATTCGTGGGGGCAACGAACGACCGGCGATTCCGTGCCTTTGACGCCGATACCGGAGAGCAGCTATGGGAGACGACGCTCAACGGAAATGCCAACGCCAATCCGATGACCTATCGGGGTAGCGACGGCAAACAATACGTGGCGATCAACGCCAGCGGGACGATTGTAAGCTATGTGCTGCCCTGACCGGCGGCCAGAAGACATCAGGAGAGGATTGTTGAGGATGAAGACTTCAAACAGGCTGGCTTTGCTGGCAAGCGCAGTGGCTCTGGCGGCCTGCACCGCCACTGGCGGTGCGCCAGTTGCGCAAACGGCCACGGCGGCGCAACCCGCTTCGGTCGATCGTATCGGCACCGCGCCCAATCTCAACGGAGTGTGGCAGGTGATGAACACTGCCAACTGGAACCTGGAGCCGCATAGCGCCGCCAGCAATCCGGTGGCTGATCGCCTGCTGGGTGCCATCGGGGCCATTCCTGCCGGTCTCGGCGTGGTCGATGGCAATGAAATTCCCTATCTGCCCGAAGCGCGGGCGCGGCTGGAAGCCAATCGCAGCAATGTGATCACCAATGATCCGGAAGCCGCCTGCTATCTGCCGGGCATTCCGCGCGCGACTTATATGGATCACCCGTTCCAGATCATTCAGGGAAATGATGACGACATCCTGATGGCCTATGAATATGCCTCGGCCAACCGGGTGGTGCACATGGGCGAAATCGGCATTCCGCCAATCGATACCTGGATGGGCACGTCCTACGGCACGTGGGACGGTGATACGCTGGTTGTCACCACCCTGGCACAAGGCCCCGGCTTGGTGAAACTGCCCGCCGGTGTGATGGAAGATGGCGTGACCTGGCTTGACCGGGCCGGCAACTACCTGACCAACCACGCCACGGTGACCGAACGGTTCACCATGGCTGGCCCAAACCACATGAACTATGCGGTGACGATTGACGATCCGTCGATCTATTCGCGCCCATGGACAATCCGTATGCCGCTATACCGCAATGTCGAAGCGAACGCACAACTGCTTGAATTCAAGTGCGTCCCGTTTTCTGAACAGCTGTTGTATGGAGACTTAATCGAGGGCCAATCAGCCGAGTGATAGAACACTCTGGTTAATGTCCCGCAAGACATCACGATTCGTGAGAAAGAAGGAGTTACACGCCATGCAATTGAAAAAGCTCAGCATCGCCGCGATCGGTGCAGTGCTGGCGGTGACGGGTGTCGGCGCAGCCGCCCACCACTCGTTTGCCACCGAGTTTGATCGCAACCGCCCGATCCGTCTGGAAGGCACGGTTGTGATGTTCGAGTGGGTCAACCCCCACTCCTGGATCCACATTCAGGTGACCCGCAACGGTCGCTCGGAGCGTTGGCGGGTAGAAGGCGGCGCGCCGTCGGCCCTGCTGCGCCGTGGCTGGAACAGAAACTCGCTGCCCGCAGGCACGCAGATCATCGTCGACGCCTTCCAGGCCCGCGATGGTGACACCCGCGCCTCGGCGGCCGAAATCCGCTTCCCCAACGGTCGCGAACTCTCGCTCGGTAACCCGACCACGGAAGCCGTTGCCGCCGCCGCACGTCGCGCCCAGGGCAACTAACACACGGTTTTCCGCAGCTTGCGGGATTCACGAAGCGGAGGCTCCGAAAGGGGCCTCCGTTTTCGTTGGCAGCGACATCACTCACCCACCCTTACGGAACAGCTCGCGTCCGGTGCGCACGGTGTGGAAGGTGAAAACGCCTGCCAGCGCCAGCCCCAGCACGCTGACGAATACATCGAACGGGCTGAGCATGACATCTCTGATCGGCCAGGCAATGCTGGCTTCAGGCCCGTGCCAATACATCAGCAACGTCATCACCATCAGCGTCAGCCGCATTTCGGTGGGGCCACCGCCCAGATAGGTCAGTTGCATCACACCAAACAGCTTGGCCGATATGAAGGTGTGGATCGACAGCAGCAGATATCCCGCCAGCCCGAACATCGCCGTGTCCATCCGCACATAGGGGCTCAACCCCAGGCCCAGAACCAGCACCGTATTGGCCAGCGCATCCAGGCTGTGATCGATGAAATAGCCATAGTTTGGTCGTTCAATCTTGCGATGGCGGGCGATGCTGCCATCGAGCGAATCGCCGAACCAGTTGATCGCATACCCCGCCACCGCCAACAGCAGCCAACCGCGATGGAAATTGCTCAGCACATAGCCCACGCCGATCACCACTGCCCCGAAAAAGGCAAATGCGGTGAGGCGATCGGGCGTGCACCACAGCGGCAGGCGCAGGCACAGCCAGTTAAGCACGCGCCGCTCAACGCCAGCGGTCAGATTGTTCTGGATGCGCTTTGGAGAGGTCACATTGGGGCACTCGCGAAACTGGCAACGGCACCAGCAGCAGCGTCTATACAGACTTTGTCGCAGGATCGCATAGTGTTTGCAGCCAGTTTGGCCAGCGCACAAGATCCGAAGCGGCGGCGGCTGGATCGGCGCGGGGGCTAGGTGGAAAAGCCGTGCGCCCGGGCGAAGGCAAGGTCATCGGGCGTGTCGAGGTCGGCACTCAGGCCGTTGCGCTGGACCACGGGCATGGCCGGGAACTGCGCACAATGCGCCGCCCGGCTATCGTGGCCGAAGCGGAATTCGAACGGGCGGCCATCGGCCAGCGCCAGCGCATTGGTGCCTTGCCCCGCCCTGTCCGTCGCCAGCGCCGTGCCGCCCGCTTCGGCAGCTTCGAGCAAGGCGGCGATGTCGGCGGCGGTTAGCAGCGGCAGATCGGCGTGGACAACCAGCAGTGGGCCCGCGCCGAAGCCTGCGCGAAAGTCCGCAATTTCGGCATTGAGCCCGCGCCCCTCGTCGCGCGCCCATGTTGTGCCGGGAAAGGCCTGACGGGCGGGCGAAAGGATCACCGTGGCCGCGATATCCTCGCAACCCGTCAGCACATCCAGCACATGCGCCGCCATGCGTGCGGCAAGGTCTGCCCGCTGGGGCGCGGCCAGCGCCGCCGCCAGTCGCGACTTGCCGCCCTGGCCCTGCTTGATCGGCACCAGCGCCGTCCAGCGCTTCATCCCGCGCATTGCCGCGCCAAATCGAGCGCGGCTTGGGCAACACGCAGCTTGTCTTGCGGCGTCTGCATCAACGTATTGGTGCGGGCGATGGCCAGACCCTCGGGCGCATCGTCGCTTTCGTGGATCACCAGACCATCGAGCAGCGAGCCATAGTGGGCGGCAATGCTGGCATTGTTTACCGGCAGACCCAATTCCTGCATCAGCTTGGCCGTCGGCCCTTTGACTGCCGTGCCAGCCACCAGCGGTGACACGGCCACAAGCGGCCCATTGCGGCGTTCAAGCGCCACGCGCAATGCCGGAAGGGCCAGCAGCGGATCGACGCTTAGCCAAGGATTGGACGGCGCGATCAGGATCGTTTGTGCCGCCTCAATTGCCGCGATCACGCCGGGTGCCGGGCTGGCGCTTTCGGCTCCGACAAAACGGATTGCCGATACGCGCGGTGTGCAGCGATGCTCGACGAAATAGCGCTGGAATGGCAGCGCCCCCTGATCGCTTTCGATCCACGTTGCCACCGGGTCATCGCTCATCGGAAGGATCGTGAGCCCCAGGTTCCAGTTCAGGGCGAAGCGGCGGATGATGGCCGACAACGGCTGCCCCGCCCGTAAGGCGGCCCCGCGCAAGACATGCAGCGCCAGATCGCCATCGCCCAGATTGAACCAGTCTTCCCCGCCGAGCGACCGGACCACTTCCATAAAGCTCCACGATTCGCCTTCGCGACCCCAGCCTTGCGACGCATTGGCACGGCCTGACAGCGTGTAGAGCAAGGTGTCGATATCGGGGGAAATCGGCAGCCCCAGATGTTCAAAATCGTCGCCGGTGTTGACGATGGCAGTCAACTGTTCGTGCGGGATCGCGTGGGTCAGGCCTTCAACCAGCTTGGCCCCGCCGACACCGCCTGTGATGACGACAACCGGCCCGCTCACCGGAAAAGATCCTCTGCCTCTGGTCGCAGCGCCGCGCGGCTCGACTGCGGCTCGCCCTGCCACACAAGGCCCCGGACAATGCAAGCGGGCAGGCCTTCTGCCCCCTCGCCCATGGCCAGACCCGCTGCTGCGGCCACGCTATCGGCAAATGCGATCTGCGTAACCTGCATTATCCGCCCGTCGCGATCAGGCTCACCGCGTTGATCGATCACCGCCGGCAGCCCGGCAATCCCCAGCGCGACGTTGACCGTGCCGCTTCGCCACGGCCGGCCAAAGCTGTCCGAAATCACAACCGCAGGCTGCACCGCGCACACCCTTGCGCAGGCCTCGGCAATGCGGGCAGCGCTGGCGTCGGGATCCTCTGGCAGAAGCAAAACCCGCGTTCCGCCGCCTGATCCGACGTTGGAAGCATCAATCCCGGCGTTTGCCATCACGTGGCCAAGCCGGTGGCGGGTGATGAGGACGTTGGGCGCTTGGCGCACGATGGCACTGGATTCGCCCAACACCAGTTCAACCAGCGCCGCATCCTTGCCGGTAACCACCGCAACCGCACGCGCGCGTTCGCCGGGATCGACCAGTGCCAGATCGCGCGCCTGGCCTTCGGCCTTCGACACCACCTTTTGCGTCACGACCAGAATATCACCATGGCACAGGCCGGGTTGGCCTCGGCGCAAATGCTCGGCAAGGATCGCAGGCAGATCATCGCCTGCGGAAAATTCCGGCAGGCCGTCTATCGGAATGACTGAATACATGGCTCAGGCCAATGGCAGAAAATGGCCGATAATGCGAGTTTCACCAACCTTCTCAATGCTACCTGGGAACGCCGGTGATGCGGATACCGGCACCAGGCACCTTGTAGCGCCGGTTGAGCGCGATCAGCACGCTGGTCAGTCCTTCAGCCACGACCGAGTTGCACAAGGGTCCAGCGTTCCAGGCGGCAAGGCCAATCGCCTGCGCCAGCTCGATTACTTCCTCGGCCGCGGCGGGATCGTCGGCGCAAACGAGCACGTCGCATTCCACCGCTTCGTCCAGCTTGGTCAGGTGATGCGCGGAGATGTTCTGAAATGCCGAAACCACCCGTACACCTTCGCCCAACAGCTTCTGTACCGCTTCAACCGCGCTTCCGCCCTCGGGCAATTGCACCCGACTGACTTTGGGCGGGACCAACGGCACGGTTACGTCGATCAGGATCTTGCCCGCAAGCGCCACAGCGACCTCAAGCGCGGTCGCTTGCTGCGCCGCATAGGGCACCGATAGCACGACGATGTCCGCTGCTTGTGCCGCCTCCAGATTGGCGAGGCCGCGCACATCGGCGGCGTGCCCCAAAGTGGCGCGCATTTCGGCGGCAGCCTCGTCGGCCCGCGTCGCGCTGCGTCCGCCAATGATCACCCGATAACCAGCATGGGCCCACCGCAGGGCAAGCCCGCCGCCTTCCTTGCCGGTGCCGCCGAGCACGGCGATGACCTTCTTGCTGTCAGACATGCAGGGATTCCATTTCTCGGCGTTTGCGCGGCGGGGTCAGAATGATTGGTTCGAGCGGGGCGGCCTCCCGCCCTCGGACGCGGGTGTGCTCGTCGACCTCGGCATACAGTGTGGTGCGCTGGTGCGGGGTCCGCCCGAGCGAGCCGATCAGCGCCTCCATTTCGAGCGGAGGCAGTTCCTGACCGTGCGCTGCACCGGCCGCGCGGCTGATGCTTTCATCCATCAGGCTGCCGCCAAGGTCGTTTGCGCCGCCATTCAGACAGGCCTTGACGCCTTCTGTCCCCAGCTTGACCCAGCTCACCTGGATCGACGTGACTTGCGGATGGAGCGCCAGACGGGCGACCGCGTGCATCAGCCGCACTTCGCGGAAGGTCGGGCCGAGGCGGCACTCACCAATCAGGCCCATAGGCGCTTCCATCGGCACGAATGGCAGCGGAACGAATTCGGTCAGCCCGCCGGTGCGCTGCTGAAGGTTGCGGATCGCGAGCAGATGGCGCGCCCAGTGGCGGGGGCTGTCAACATGGCCGAACATGATCGTCGCGGTCGTGCGCAGGCCGACATTGTGCGCCGCCTCGATTGTCTCAAGCCATTGCGCGGTGTTGAGCTTGTCCGGGCAAATAATATCCCGCACTTCGTCGTCGAGGATCTCGGCGGCGGTGCCGGGCAGCGAACCGAGCCCGGCGGCCTTCAAGCGCCCAAGATAGTCCTCCACCCCAAGGCCCAGCGTTTGCGCGCCGTGGCGCACTTCAAGCGGGGAAAACGCATGAATGTGCAGCCCGGGCTGCGCCGCCTTCACCGCGCCCAGCAGCGCGAGGTAGGTCTCGCCGGTATATGAGGGGTGGATCCCGCCCTGCATACAGACCTCAGTCGCACCGCGCGCCACGGCCTCGTTCGCCCGCCGCGCCACTTCGCCAAGGTCGAGATCATACGGCAACCCGCGCAAACTATCCGCCCCGCGCCCTTTGGAAAACGCGCAGAAGCTGCATTTGAAGGCGCAGATATTGGTGTAGTTGATATTGCGGTTGACGACGAAGGTCACCGTATCGCCATTGACCGAGCGGCGCAGGGCATCGGCGCTTGCGCACACGTGCTCAACATCGGCATCGCGCGCGGCAAACAGCGCCTCGATTTCGGCCTCGCTGATCCCATTGCCGTCAAGCGCGCGCTCAACGATCCGTTTGATCCCGCCGGAAACCTCCCCGCCCACCGTGGGCCTTTGCGCTGGCAAGGGCTGGCCCGGCGACCACGGGTCCATCCGCGCAAAACCATGTGCATCAGACAATGCCAGCAAGGCGCGGCGCGGTGCTTGCTCCTGCCACGGCGCCTTGAGGAACGCCGGATAGGCCGGCAGCCGCGCGACCAGCCGGCGGCCAGCAGCCTCAGTCGCAGCGCGCAGCTTGTCCACCGCTGGCCAGGGATGTTCGGGGTTCACGTGATCAGGGGTTACGGGCGAGACTCCGCCCCAGTCGTTGATCCCGGCCTCCAGCAGGCGCGGGAACGCGGCATCGGAAAGGTTCGGCGGAGCTTGCAGGGAAATCTGACTTGGCAGGATCAACCGAGCCGCCGCGATGGTCCACAACAACTCGTCCAGCGACGGCTCTTCCGCCAGCGCCATCGGCGTTCGCGGATTGGCGCGGAAGTTCTGGACGATGACTTCCTGGATGTGGCCGTGGCGTTCGTGCAATTCGCGAATGGCGAGCAAGGTGTCGATCCGCTCGGCCCGCGTCTCACCAATCCCGATCAGCAGGCCAGTGGTGAACGGAATGCCCAGCTTTCCAGCGGCCTCAAGCATGGCCAGCCGGACCGCCGGAATCTTGTCGGGTGAGCGATAATGCGCACCGCCCTTCTCGCCCAGCCGATCCGCCACTGTCTCCAGCATCAGCCCTTGCGAGCCCGACACTGCCTTGATCCGCAGCAATTCCTCAGCAGTCAGGATTCCGGCATTGACGTGGGGGACAAGCCCGGCTTCCTCCAGCACCATGCGGCACATGGCCTCGACATAGTCGATGGTGGTTGCATAGCCCATGTCTGCCAGCTCGATCCGGGCAGCCTTGAAGCGCAGTTCGGGCTTGTCGCCCAAGGTAAACAACGCCTCGGTGCATCCTGCCGCCGCGCCTGCCCGCGCTACGGCGAGGACTTCCTCGGGCGTCATGAAGGCGCGCTGGCCCGGTTTGGCGCGGCTGAAGGTGCAGTAGTGGCACAGGTCACGGCACAACTGGGTGAGCGGGATGAACACCTTGGGGGAGTAGGTCTGCACCACCCCATAGGTCTCATCGCGGATCGCCGCCGCACGCGTCAGCAGCGTGTCAGCAGTTGCGGCCACAAGAGCCTGTGCTGCGTCGTTCGTCATCATTGAAAACCGGCCATAATGCTTGCTTGCCTATGTAGCGCGCACCGCGTCTGGAATGCGCAGCTGGTTCAATTCATCTTGCGCTCGTCCAGCCCCAGCCCGCGCCCGATGATTTCCAGCATGATCTCGCTCGTCCCGGCGAATATCCGGCTGATCCGGGCATCGGTATACATGCGGCTGATGCGGTATTCTTCCATATAGCCTGCACCGCCGTGGAACTGCACGCATTGGTCCATCACGCGGCCTTCCAGTTCGCTGGTCAGCAGCTTGGCGGCCGACGAATCTTCCGCCGTCAGCTCACCGGAATTGAGCAGCATCACACACTGATCGACATAGGTTTGCGCCATATCCAGCTCGGCGCGCATCTGGGCCATCTTGAAGCGGGTGTTCTGGAAGGCCCCGATCGGCTTGCCGAACGCACGCCGTTCCTTGACATATTCCAGCGTCAGATCGAACGCGGTCTGCGCCGTGGCGATGAAGCCGATGGCCGCCACCAGCCGTTCCTGCGCCAGCATCCGGGCCAGATATTGGAAGCCCTTCCCGGCCTCGCCCAGCAAATTGGCTTCGGGAACCTTCACGTCGTTGAAAAACAGTTCGGCGGTGTCCTGGCTCTTCAGCCCCATCTTCGCCAGCTTGCGACCACGCTCGAAGCCGTCCATCCCACGCTCAACCAGAAACAGGCTGATGCCGTGCGGCTTGTCTGGATCGGTGCGCGCGGCCACCACGATGAGATCGCCCAAAATGCCGTTGGAAATATAGGTCTTGGCCCCGTTCAGAACCCAATGATCGCCCTTCTTGACGGCGCGGGTTTTCATTCCAGCAAGATCGCTCCCGGTGGAAGGTTCGGTCATAGCCACAGCCAGGATCGTCTCGCCCGAGATGATCCCCGGCATGAAGCGGGCCTTCTGCTCGGCATCGCCCAGTTTGTGGATATAGGGCGCGACAAGATCGCTGTGCAGGTTGATGTAGAAGCCGATGTCACCGTGGCGCATGTTTTCTTCGATGATGATCTGATCGAAGCGGAAATCGTCGATCCCCGCCCCGCCGAACTGCTCATCGCCAAACACGCAAAGCAGGCCTTGCGCGCCCGCCTTGGTATATACGTCGCGGTCGACCATGCCCTCTTCACGCCAGCGTTCGGCGTGGGGGCCGACTTCGGTTTGCATGAAGCGGCGGACGCTATCGCGGAACTGCTCGTGTTCGGGTTCGAAGATCAAACGGCGCATTTTTCAACCAGCCTCCTCAGGCTACCGGAGCGGGATAGAAGCCCTCGCCCCTTGCCGCCCGTGCGCGTAGCCAGTCCGATGGGGCAAATCGTGCGCCATAAAGCTGTGCCAGTCGATCACACTCAGCCACAAACGCGGCAATACCAACGGTGTCGATATAGCTGAGCGTCCCGCCCGTCCACGCCGGAAAGCCCCAGCCCAGGATCGAACCCAGATCGCCGTCTTCGGACGTTTCGATTACCCCTTCTTCGAGGCAACGAGCGGTTTCGATCGCTTGCGCATAGAGCAGGCGAGTTTTCAGTTCGTCCTGATCGGGTTGGTCTGCGGTGACGGGGAATTCCTCCGTCAGCCCCCTCCACAGGTGCTTGGGCGCGTCTGCCGGATAGTCGTAAAACCCGCCGCCTGCTTTGCGGCTGCCACGGCCAAGCGCGATCATCCGCCTCAGCACGGCCATGCCCTTCTCGATGGTGTAACTATTGCCTTCCTCGCCCGCGGCATCCTCAAGTATCTTGACCGGCAGTTCCATCGTCACTTCGTCGAGCAAGGCCAACGGACCGACCGGGAAGCCGGCCGCCTTCGCCGCGTTTTCGATGCGGGCAGGCTCGACCCCGTCTTCGAGCATCGCGACGCCTTCGAAGATCATCATCCGGAACACACGGCTGGTGTAGAAGCCCCGGCTGTCATTGACGACAATCGGCGTTTTGCGCACCTGCGCCACGAAGTCGAGCGCCTTGGCCAGCGTTTCAGGTGCGGTCTGCGCGCCCATGATCACTTCGACCAGCCCCATCCGGTCAACCGGTGAGAAGAAATGCGTGCCGATGAACTGCGCAGGCCGGGCCGAAGCCTGGGCCAGCTGGCCAATCGGCAGGGTAGAGGTGTTGCTGGCAAAAATGGCGTCTGCCGGAAGCGCGGCCTCGGCCTTTTTTGTCGTTTCGGCCTTCACCGCGATGTCCTCAAACACCGCCTCGATCACCATCTGGCAACCTTCGAGCAGAGCAAAATTGTCAGTCGGGGTGATGCGCGACAGGATGGCGTCGGCGCTTTCCTGCGTCATCGTGCCTTTGGCGATTAGCTTGGCAAAGACCTTCTGAGAGTAGCCCTTGCCCTTTTCGGCGGTGGCGACATCACGGTCGATCAGGATCACATCGATTCCGGCCTTGGCCGAAACCAGCGCCACCCCGGCCCCCATCATCCCCGCGCCCAGCACGCCGACCTTGGTGTAGCGGGTCACCGGAATTCCGGCGGGACGACGTGCGCCCTTTTCGGCGGCCAGCTTTGAAATGAAGGTCGTGCGGATAATATTGCGGGCCACCGGATCGGTCAGCAACCGGGCAAAATACTTGCTTTCGATGGACAATGCCTTGTCGATCGGCAGCTGGATACCCTCGAAAACTGCGGACAGGATGGCGGGCGAAGCCGGCAGATTATAGCCCGCCTTGCCTGCAACCTGGGCCGCCGCGACCGAAAAACCCATCGCCACTTCGGGAATTATCATCATCCGCTGTTCGGGGGCGGCATAGCCCTTCACGTCCCACTTGCGCACCGGGCTTGGCCCGGTCGCCAGCCACGCCTTGGCGGCGGAAACGACATCGCTGGCGGGCACCACCTCATCGACCACCTTGGCCTTGAGCGCCTCCGCCGGAGACAGCGAGCGGCCCGTCAGCAGCAGATCGAGTGCAGCGGTCACGCCAATCATCCGCGCTAGGCGCTGCGTGCCGCCCGATCCGGGGAGCAGGCCGACATTGACTTCGGGCAGGCCTACAATCGCCTTGGGATCATCTGCCAGCACCCGGTAATGGCACGCCAGCGCCAGTTCAAAACCGCCGCCCAGCGCGAGGCCATTGAGCGCGGCCGCCACGGGCTTGCCCATGGTTTCCAGTGCGCGATGCATCGCGCTGGCCTTCTGGCTGAATTCGTAGGCCTGCTTGACCGTCAGGCGGCCATAAGCGCTGACCATCGCCTTGAGGTCCGCCCCGGCCATGAACGCCTTCTTGCCCGAAGTGATGACCACGCCAGTTACAGCTGCATCATCGCGCAATTGCGCGATGGCGGCATTCATCTCGCCGAGCCAGTCGTCCGAGACGAGGTTCATGCTTTCGTCGGCGTTGTTCAGGGTGAGAATGGCGACGCCGTCAGCGCCGGTTTCAAGTGCAATATGGCGCATTAGATCAGACCCGTTCGATGATGGCAGCAGTGCCCATGCCATTGCCGACGCACAGCAAAGTCATGGCGGTATTGAGATCGCGGCGTTCCAGTTCGTCGAGCACGGTGCCCAGGATCATCGCCCCGGTCGCGCCCAGCGGATGGCCCATGGCAATCGCCCCGCCGTTGACGTTTATCTTGGCGTGATCGACTTCCATGTAATCCATGAAGCGCAGGACAACGCTGGCAAAGGCCTCGTTGAGTTCCCACAGGTCAATCTGGTCGGCGGTCATCCCGGCGCTCTTCAGGGCCTTTAGCGCCACAGCGAAAGGCGCGGTGAGCATGATCGTGGGTTCGGACCCAATCGACGCCCACGAACGCATCCGCGCGCGCGGCTTCAGACCGGTTGCCTCACCGAATTCGGCATTGCCCAGCAGCACCACGCCCGACCCATCGACAATCCCGCTGGAATTGCCGCCAGTGTGCACATGGTTGATTTCTTCGATTTGCGGATAGCGTTCGCGCACCACCCGGCCAAAACCCATCCCAGCCATCCCGGCAAAGGCCGGTTTGAGCGCGCCAAGCGATTCGACGGTAGTGGCCGGCCGGCGGAATTCGTCATTATCGAGCACAACTTCGCCCATCACATCGCGCACTGGCACGATTGAGCGGGCGAACCGCCCTTCGTCCCACGCCACGGCGGCGCGGCGCTGGCTTTCCGTCGCATAGGCATCGACATCGGTGCGGCTGTAACCTTCGAGCGTGGCGATCAGATCGGCCCCGATGCCCTGCGGCGTGTAGTAATTGTGCAGCGCCACACTCGGATCGACACACCATGCTCCGCTGTCATAGCCCATGATCGTCCGGCTCATCGATTCAACGCCGCCACCGATGCCCGCCATGGCCATGCCCGAGGCAACCTGTCCGGCAACATTGTTGACCGCTTCCAGCCCCGAACCGCAAAAGCGGTGCACCTGCTGGCCGCCAACGCTATCGGCGTAGCCTGCGTTGAGCACCGCGCCGCGCGCCAGCACCCCGCCTTGCTCACCCACCGGCTGCGCGCAGCCGATCACGACATCATCGAGCAGCGCGGTATCAAGATCGTTGCGGGTCTGCACAGCTTCAAGCAGCTGGGTGACCAGCTGAATGGCAGGAATCTCGTGCAATGAACCATCGGACCTGCCGCGCCCGCGCGGTGTGCGGACGTGATCGTAGATGAAAACTTCGCGCATATTTGTAGCGCCTCCTGGAAACTGCAAAAGCCTGCGTAAGGCGGTTAACTCACTCGCCTCCTAGCCTGAATGCCGCTGGTTTGCACACCTACCCTGCGATAGGATTACGCAGCGGCTATAGCAGGCTTTCATCCGGATCTGGACCAAGCTGCAAGCGCCTCCACCGCCGAGACAGCCACACTTTCGCGCACCGCCCCCGGCGTTTCCGACAGGCGCGGTGCCGGGGCAGACTGGGTAGCACCGCGATGATCAATGAACATGCCCCGCGCAGTGTTCGCCGGATGAACCATGGCTTCGCGCATTGACAGAACCGGCGTGACGCACGCGTCGATTTCGGCGAATCTTGCTTCCCATTCCTCGCGCGTCCGTGCGGCGAAGGTGGCGGTGAAGTCGGCTGTCATCGCTTGCCATTGGGTTTCATCATTCTGGACATAGCGATCAGCCGGAATATCCAGTCCGACCAGCAATTGGGCGAAGAATTGCGGCTCCAGCGATCCGACCGCCATGTGGCCGCCATCCTTGCAGGCATAACAGCGATAAAAGGGTGCGGACCCGTCCAGCAGATTGGATGCGGGCTGATCCTTCCAGCTATCAGTCGAAAGGAACGCGTGAAACAGGCTGAGCAGGTTGGCGACGCCGTCGACCATGGCCGCGTCCACCACCTGTCCCTTGCCGATGGACCTGGCCGAGAGCAGCGCCGAAACCATGCCGAGCGCAAGGAACATGGTTCCACCGGCATAGTCGCCGACGAGGTTGAGTGGCACGGTTGGCACCTGCCCATCTTGCGCGATCGCGTGGAGCGCGCCTGTCAGGGCGATGTAGTTGATATCATGGCCAGCCTTCAGGCGCAGCGGCCCGTCCTGTCCCCAGCCAGTCACACGGCCATAAACCAGCCTCGGATTGCGCGCGAGGCATTCATCCGGCCCCAGACCCAGTCGCTCCATCACGCCGGGCCGGGCGCCTTCCATCAAGCCGTCGGCCCGCTCCACCAGTTGCAGGAGCAGCTCCCGGTCGCCCGCTGACTTGAGATCGAGCGTGATATTGGTGCGACCTCGCAGCAATACAGCCTCACCCACATCGCTCCACGCCGCTTGACCTCCCGGACGGCCTATGCGGACAATCTCGGCACCCAGCCCGGACAGGATCATGCCGCACAGCGGCAACGGGCCGATGGCGTCCATTTCGATCAGCCGAATGCCGGAAAGTGGTCCTGCGGTCATAAATTGCTCCAGCCAAATGGAAAAGGCCGCCCCAAACGAGGAGCGGCCTTTCCCTGTAACATGCGTTTGATCTTTAGAAGATCAGAACCTCCAGGCAACAGTTGCACCATAGGTGCGCGGTGCACCCTGGTATTGAACCGTTGCGCCAAGGCCAGTGTAGTTGTTGAACACATTGGTATACCAAGGTTCATTGGTAAGATTGCGACCCCAGATCGAAAGTTCCAGATCCGGTTCATTCAGCGTGAAGCTGACCCGGCCATTGAGCAGGCCATAGGCACTGATGATCGATGCACGGTTGGCAATCGCAATCGCATCAATATTCGCCTGCGTGCCGCCTTGAGCAATGGTCTTGGCCGTGGCCGCATCCATCGCACGCTCGGCAGTCCATGCATAATCAAGGTGGAACGACAGTTCACCGGCCGAAGTCGTGAAATTCTGCGTCGCGCCCAGATTAAGGGTCCACTCCGGAGCCTGCGTAACCGGTTCACCCGAACGATCAATCGGGATCGGCGCAAGCGCAGTGCCCTGATTTTCTGTGCGGCTACCAGCAACATAATCCGCATCGAGGTAAGCGGCACTGCCGGTCAGCTCCATGCCTTCCCAAGGCAGCGCAGTCACTTCAAACTCACCGCCGCTGGCGCGAACCTTGCCAGTGTTGGTAACGAACTGGGTCAGTGTCGATGGTGGAATAAGAGCGTTGACGATGCGTTGGACATTATTTTGCCAAGCGGTGAATACCGAAAGGTTGGTCCGCAGGCGGCGATTAAGGAAATCGCCTTTCAGACCGATTTCAATATCCCGCACAGATTCTGGATCGAAACTCTGCGTGAACGGCGCAGCCACTGTGCGCGAATTGAAGCCGCCCGACATCGATGCGCCGCTGGATTTGACATAGAGGAACACCTGCTCGTTGACGCGATAGTCAGCGCCGATAGTCCAAGCGGGGTAGCTGAAGCTGGCCGAGAGCGGATGGGTGCAAGGTGCCGCAGCGGCAGTCTGCCCGGCGTTTGGCCCAACGGTGCACTTCTCCAGATTGTCAGCCAGCGACCAGTCGTTGGTGCTGCGACGGTCGATGCTGCGCTCATCCCAGGTGTAACGCAACCCGCCGGTGACCCGCAGGTCGTCAGAGAGGTTGTAGTTCAACTGTGCGAAGACACCGTATGAGCTTGATTCAAAACCACTCAGCGTCCGGGCACGGGCGAGACCGCCGAATACCCATGAGCGCGATTGTTCGTCACCGGTTTCGTTGAAGTAATACAGGCCAGCCTGCCACTCGAGGGCACCAATATCGCCCGCAAGGCGCAGTTCCTGGCTGATCTGCTCCTGGTTGTAGGTGCTGACAAAGGCCGAACGTGCATCGAGAAGGCCTGGGACATAGGGACCAAACGCGGCGGGAATAACCGCCAGGTAGTTCGGACCAAATGCACCCGTGCACTGGGGAACCAGCGCGCCAGCAAGGCAGGCCTGAGCGAATGCGATTGGTGGGCTGCCGGCAACGGCGGTTGAAGGCACGCCATGGAGGTCAAGCGAGTTCTGCGTGTAAGACGTGCGGTAGGCAGAGATCGACGTGACGTCGACGTTGCCAAAGTCCCACTCGAGCGTGAGCGAGGCGGATTCCACCTCGTTATCATTGTGCACATTGTCAATCTCGGGATCGCCGGTGCGCGGCTGCGAGAAGGTATCGGTCCAGTGCGAATTTGCCGCATCGAAAGACGGGCGCTGTGCAGCGGTGACGAATTCAGAGAATTCCGAATTGATGTAAGCACCATTGCCTGCTTGGGTGAGCACGGCCGGATTGATCGCCACAACTGCAGTTCCGCTGCCGGTGTCGCTGTAATCAACCTTTTCGCCGGTAAGGGTTACCGTCAGCGGCAAAGACGAGGGCGACCAACGCACGGTTGCGCGGCCGATAAAGTCACCAGTGACCGCACCTTGCGCATTGCCAGCCACGGGGTTGTTGAAATAGCCGTCATGTTCTGTGTAACGGCCCGCGAAACGCACAGCCAGTTCATCGCCCAGCGGCAGGTTGAGCATACCTTCAAGCACGCGCTGGCCATAGTTACCAGCACCCGTCCGCAACATGCCTTCTAGGGTGTCACGCGGCTGATTGGTGGTCAGGTTCAGCGCACCGCCGGTGGTGTTGCGGCCAAACAGGGTGCCTTGCGGACCGCGCAGCACTTCGGCGCTGGCGGCATCGAGGAAACCAAGGTTGCCG
>CAMDSM010000012.1 GCA_945906905.1 Altererythrobacter xiamenensis
TGACTTTGCCGAACGCCTTGCGCTGCATCATGTAGGCGAGCGCATCTTCCAGCACGCCATCGATCACACCGAGGCAGAACGCGCCGACCATTATCCGTTCGTTGTTGAGCGTAGGCAGCAATGTGTACCATGCGCGGTTTGGCTCGGCCAAAACGTTCTCGTCGGCTACGAACACGTTTTCATAGAACACGCTGGAACTGCCCATCGAACGCATCCCCAGCTTGGGCAGTTGGGTGATTTTCACGCCTTCAGATTTGGCCGGAACCCAGAACAGCGTCAGCCCCTGATGCTTCTTTTCGGCATTGCGATCGGTGCGCGCCAGCACCAGTAGATAGTCTGCGACATGGGCTGATGACGTCCAGATCTTCTCGCCATTCAGCACCCAGCCGCCATCCACTTTCTCGGCAAAAGTGGCCATGCTACCCAGCACATCGGTGCCGCCGCCCGGCTCGGTGAAGGAGATGGCCGCCTTCAGTTCGCCAGCGGCGATCCTGGGCAGATACTTCGCCTTCTGTTCGGGCGTGCCATACAGGCCGATGGATTTTGAGCCTGCAAACGAGGTGATCCCCCATATCCACGATAGCCCACCCAGCGAACGCGCCAATTCGCGGGCGAGCAGCATCTGCATCAGCACGTCGCCGCCCTGACCGCCGTATTCTTCAGAAATCCCGATGCCGTGGAAGCCAGCCTCGCTGAACTTGTCCCACAGCGCGTGCGGATAATTGTGCTCGTCCGCTTCCAGCTTGCGCGCCCAGTCCTTGGGGCATTCGTTATCGACCCACCGCCGAACCATGTCGCGGAAAGCGGCGTGTTCTTCGGGCAATGCGAGGTCCATTTGGTCAGGCTCTCCGTAACCAGGCAGTTCTGCCGCCAGCTTGTTTCTCGATTGCCCCTTGCCCGCTCGATCGTTCTGGCCACCTATCTGCCGATAGGAAATGACACTTGCGCTGGCGGGTTTCCTGATGGATATGCTTCATCGGTCAGTTGGCGGGCATCAAGCCCCTACGGCCTTTGGGTAGAGTATTGCTGGTATGGGCGTTGTTCCGACAACCATAGTGCCGCCGCGCGCGGCGCATGTTTATGTGGTGCGCGAATCGATCGAGCGGCTGGTCGGCGCCGTCGGCACTTCGCGCGTAGTTACGGTCAGCAGCCCGGCCGGTTTTGGCAAGACCACTGCGATGCTGTGCTGGGCCAAACTGCTGCGTGAGCAGGGGCGGCCCGTGTTGTGGATTGCCGCGCGTGCGGGGATCGATTCACTTGGCACGTTCGAAATGGCGCTGCAGCAGGCGTTGCTCAGTTCAGGGCTGCCACCTGTCGATGCATCGCTCGAACGCGATGCGCGGGCATGGCTGGCAAGCCTTTCATCCTCCTCCGGACCGAAGCCGGTGCTGTTCATCGATGACGCGCAGCTGCTTGGATCCGAAGTGCGCACCTTCATCGATCAGATGATTGCCAGCGCCCGCGACGCCATGACCACGGTGATCGCTTCGCGCGGCGAATGCGGCATCAATCTGGCCCGGCTGCGCTCGTTGGGATACCTGCTGGAAGTGCGCGTTCGGCACTTGTGCTTTGATACCGACGAGGCTGCAAAGTTGATCCAGCAGCAGGTGCAAGGGACCATCCCGGCAGCTGAAATCCAGCGGATTGTCGGCGATACGCAAGGTTGGGCGGCCGGCCTGATCCTGGCTGCCGGTGCGTGGCAGCGCGACCTTGCCGAAGGTCTTCCGCCTGAAGGTGGAGCGACCGGACTAAGGCATGAATTCGCCAGCTATTTCCACGAGGAGGTGGTTGAAGGGCTGCCGCAGGACATGCGCGATTTCATCATCGACACCTCGATCCTGAGCGAGCTGACTCCATCGGCCTGCGCGGCGGTAGTCAACGCCGAAAATGCGCGGACCATGCTGGAAAAGGTGTTTGAACGCGGGCTGTTCCTGGCCGAACTAGACCGCGAATCGAGCCGCTATCGCTATTACACGCTGTTCCGCGACATGGTGTTCGGTCGCCTGATGATGCGCGCGCCCGAACGCGCGGCGGAACTGCACCGCCGGGCTAGTCGCTACTATGCCAACAATGGCGATCTGCAACTGGCGTTGGCTCATGCAGTGCAGAGTGGGGATAAGGAATTCCTCGCCGACCAGTTTGATCTGCTGGCAGATCCGATGATCTATGCCGGGCTGTTGAACCGGATGGACGATCTGGCCAGTGAGCTTCCATGGGACTTGCTGCAAACCCGCCCTTCGCTGTTGCTGGCCATGTCATGGCGCCGGAGCAGGCGGCTTGCCTTCAAGTCTTCCGAACGATTTATCGAGGCTGCCGAAGCGGCAATTGCCGCCAGGATCGAATGCGGCGAACTGGACGAATACAGCGCGGTGCAGATGGGTTACCGGGTGCGCCACCGGCGGATCATGCTGGAGGCCGCGCGCGACAATATGGTGCTGGTTGAACGCCAGTCGGAATCGCTGCTGGATGATCTGGGCGATGACCACGCCTATCTCAGTTGCACATTGCTTGCCCAGCTGCTGTCAGCCCGGCGGGAACTGTATCATTTTCACGACATGCTGCGGCTGGAGGCGGAGCTGCGCAAGGCGCTCGGCAGGCCCGGCTCGGACTTTGCCTCGATCGCCCTGAAATCGTCGGTTGCTCCAACCCTGGTTGCGCAAGGCAAGACGCAAATGGCGCGCCAATATCTAACCGAGGCCCACGCGCTGGCAATCGGGATCGAGGGGCGGGTGTCGGGCATTGCCGCCTTGCCAGCGCTGCCGCTGGCCGAATTGCACTATGAATGCGGCGAACTGGATGAAGCTGCGCGGCTGGTGGAAGCCTATCTGCCATCGATCCGGCAATGGGGCTTTGTCGATCAGCTGGCCTCTGGCTATCTCGTCCGCGCCCGGTTGGCAGCGGCAGAGGGAGACTATGCCAGCGCACTTTCAGGCCTTGAGGAAGCGCATCTGGTGGCGATCGAATGCGGGCTGGACCGGCTGCGCGCGCTGGTGATCTCCGAACAGGTCCGGATGCTGGTCAAGCTGGGGCAGCTTGAGCAGGCGGAACAGCTTTTCTGGTCGAGCGACTTGAAGTTCGAAGGCGAGCCGGTGCCCACTTTGAACCCCACACGGCTGAACGAATGGATGGCGACCGCTTGGCTGCGGCTCGAAATGCACCGGTTCCGGCTGGTCCGTTCGCGCAATATCGCCAAACGCTGGCTGGAATTCGTGCGCAAGCGCGGGGCGACTAGATCGGCGGTGACGTTCGAACTGCTGCTGGCGGAAATTGCCGTGCTGGCGGGCAATCGCTCCGAAGCCCGCCGTTCGGTGCGTGCGGCGGTGGAACTGGCCGAGCCGGGCGGCTGGATCCGCCCGTTCATCGACGAAGGCGAGGCGATCGGCACGTTGCTGATCGAGGCCTATGGCCATGGACCGGTACTCGATACGCCGGTCGACAAGTTCGCCGCCAGGCTCGTCTCGGTGCTCACCGGCAAGAGCCAGGTCGAACAGGTGGACGAGGAAGACTATGGCCTTGGCGGGGGGCTGTCGCAGCGCGAGGTCGAAATCCTGACCCTGGTGAGCGGGGGCCTGCGCAACCGCGAGATCGGCGACCGGCTGGGGCTGACCGAAGGCACGGTCAAATGGTATATGCAGCAAATCTACGACAAGCTGGGCGTCCGCCGCCGCCCGCAAGCGGTGATCCGTGCGCGCCAATACGGGATTTTGTCCTGATATCCTATCTTGTGAAAGGCTGTCGTTGGGATTGGACTTCTAATCAGGCGATCAGACATATTTGCAGGAACGGGAGCAGGCAATGGCCAAGGGCAAGGTAATCATCAGCTGCGCGGTAACCGGCGCGATCCATACGCCGTCGATGTCGCCGTATTTGCCGATTACGGCGGCGGAAATCGCCGAAGCCGCCGTGGGCGCTGCCGAGGCGGGTGCGGCGATCATCCACCTGCACGCGCGCAATCCGGTCGATGGCAGGCCCGACCAGAACCCCGACCTGTTCGAGCCGTTCCTCAAGGTGATCAAGCAGCGCTGCGATGCGGTGATCAACCTGACCACTGGCGGACACCCGTCGATGACGCTGGACGAGCGCCTGCGCCCGGCAACACGGTTCCAGCCCGAAGTCGCCAGCTTGAACATGGGCACAATGGGCTTTGGCCTGTTCCCGATGCTGAACCGCTACAAGGATTGGCAGCACGAATGGGAACCGCAGGTTCTCGAAGGATCTCGCGATCTGGTGTTCAAGAACACCTACAAGGATATCGAAGGCCTGCTGGCGTTGTTGACCCCGCTGGGCACGCGGTTTGAATTTGAATGTTATGACACCAGCCACCTGTACAATCTGGCCCACTTCCTCGATCGCGGACTGGTGACGGGGCCGTTGTTTGTCCAGACCTGCTTCGGCATTCTCGGCGGGATCGGCGGCCATCCCGATGACGTGATGCACATGAAGCGCACCGCGGACAGGTTGTTTGGCGACCAGTATGAATGGTCGGTGCTGGGAGCGGGTGCGCGGCAGATGAGCATTGTGGCGATGGCGGCTTCGATGGGCGGCAATGTCCGCGTTGGGCTGGAAGATTCGCTGTGGGCCGGTCCGGGCAAGTTGGCCGAAACCAATGCGCAGCAGGTGCTCATCGCCAGGCAGATCGTCGAAGGCATGGGGCTGGCTGTGGCAACGCCTGATGAGGCACGCGAAATCCTCGCGCTCAAAGGCGGGGACCGGACTGCGATCTGATGCGGGCGCAATACTTCCCTGCCGACTGGAAGGTTCCAACGCTTGCGCCAACAGCTTTCCTGCCTGTGTGATATCTGAGGAACCATGACATGAAGCTCAATATTGGTGTGCCCAACAGCATGAAAGTCGCCGCGCTGGTGCAGCCGTGGGAAGCGGAACTGAACGGCGCGGATGTGGGGCGGCTGATGGCCGCCGCCGATGCGCTGGGTTTCAACAAATGCATGCTGGGCGAACATTTCATCATTCCCAAAGAACATATTGCGCTGTCGGGCGACTGGTATTTTCACACCGTTGTCGCGCTGGGCTATATTGGCGGGCAGACCAAGAACCTGCGCCTGTCGTCCTCGGTTTCGCTGCTGCCGTTGCAGCACCCGATTGTGCAGGCAAAGGGCTGGTCCACCCTCGACTGGTTGACCGGCGGCCGGGCCGAGGCGCTGTTCGGAGTCGGCTGGCTCAAGGAAGAGTTCGACATGTTGGGCGTGCCGTTCGACAAGCGCGGGCGCATGGCCGATGAATATGTCGCTGCGATCATCGAATTGTGGACCAAGGACGATCCTGAATTCGAGGGTGAATTCGTCAATTTCCGCAATTGCGGTTTTGGCCCCAAGCCGGTGCAGAAGCCGGGCGTGCCGATCTGGTTCGGCGGCGATGCCCAGGCGGTGCAGCAGCGCGTAGCCAAGTTTGGCAATGGCTGGTCACCGTTCCGCACCCCGCCTGAGACTTTCCCGGCGTGTATCGATTTCATCAAGTCGCAGCCCGAATATGATGGCCGCAAGCTCGACTTTTTCTTCGCGCTGGAAATGCTCAACGTCGGCGCGCACCACGAAATCCTCGACGATCCACGCGCGCCGGGCACGGCTGACAAGCAGAAGATCCTCGATCAGATCGGCTGGCTGGCACAACTGGGCATTACCGAAACCATCGTGCCGCTGCCAAAGGGTATTTCCGGTGAGCAGGCATGGCTCGACCGCCAGCAATGGGTGGCGGAAGAGATCATGCCGGTGGTCTAGTAACCGCTTGAAGTACCTGTTTGCGCAGACCAACCTGAGGGCAAATGCTTGACGCTTGGGGGGTTACACATGTTACACAGTGTAACCCACAAGGTTGCGATTTTTATCCCTTTATTACAAATATATAATGTGTTTTTGCCTGGGTGACACTTTTGTCGGTCTGGGCGAGAAAGCGCAGGTTTGCCATCCCTTGGCGTAATATTATTACGCCAAGGGATGGCGACTGGGGATCAAACAATATGAAGGAGCCGCCCGCACGATAATTCCGGCGGGCGGTTGTAGGAAAGCCCCATGTTGCACCCTCACCAAGGGGGTGGGTTCAACCGCCCATCATATCGAGCATGTCGGCATAATGCGGCTGATGATGGCAGATGCCGCCATCGATTGAGATGATCTGTCCGGTCACGAACGAGCCATAGTTTGACGACAGCCACAGCACGGCACCGGCAATATCATCGGCCACGCTTTCGCGTGGCAACAGCACGTGGCGCTGGATCATGGCGAGTTGCGCTGGCGTCATCTGCGCCCGCGCGACCGGGCTGAGGACGAGGCCGGGCAGGATCGCATTGCAGCGGATATTCACCCGCCCAAATTGCGTCGCGGTGTTGCGGGTCAGTGCATTTACCGCCGCCTTGGAAGCGCCATAGGCCGGGTTCAGCACGTCTCCGAGCAACGACGTGCCCGAACTGGTGTTGATGATAGAACCACCGCCGGCTGCGATCATGTGCGGGGCCACGTGCTTGGTCATCAGCATGGTCCCGCGCACGTTGATATCGAACGCGGCATCCCATACCTCGGCCTCCATTGCGGCGAGCGAGCCATCTTTCATCATCTGGCCCGCGCCGGTATTGGCGGCGTTGTTGTGCAGCACATCAATGCGCCCAAACCGCGCGACAACGGCGGCAACCAGGCCTGCGATGCTGGCTTCGTCACCCAGATCGACCACGTGCGCCATCGCCGTTCCGCCCGCTGCGGCGATTTCGCCTGCGACCCGTTCCGCTCCCGCCAAATTGATATCCGCCACCACCACACTCGCCCCCTGTGCGGCGAGCATCTTGGCGCAGGCTTCGCCGATATTGGCGCCGGAGCCGGTGACGATTGCAACCTTGCCTTCAACCAATCCAACCATCATTATTCTCCGAGAAGTTTCCAGGTGTCATAATCTTCGGCCGCCACGAAGAAACGTTCGTTCATCGGGATGCCGTTCTGGCCCCAGGCATCGAGGTTGGCGACCCAGGCCTGGATGCCATACATCACCCACAGCCGCGTTTCTTCCCACGCCTCCTCGAAGCTGGGCACGCCTTGGGCCCCGGTAGCGATCAGGTATTCGCGGTATTGGCGGACCATGTCCTTGTGATGGTGGCGTCGCTCCTCGATGCTCAGCGCGCCGATCACGAAATAGGTCAGGTCGCGCCACGGCCGTCCGCGCCGGACCAGCTGCCAATCGAGCCACAATCGCTCGCCGCTGGGCAGAATATAGGTGTTGCCCTGATGGCAATCGCCCAGGACGATGCAATGCGGGGTGGTGCGTGAACGCTCGATTTCGCCGAGCCGGTCAAACGCGCGCTCGACCTTGCGGGGATCGGCCAGATAATGCTTCGGCGCGATGGCGCAGAAGCCGGGTTCATCCAGATTGAGCGCGATCCACTGCCACATGATCCGCACCTGGTCGCTGTCGATCGGCGTATCCATCTGGGTTTGCAGCCACGGCGCGTTGGCCGGGCTGATTTTGTCACTGCCCCACAGGCTGCCGTGCAGTTTTGCCAGCCCGTCGAGGTTTTCCATGATCATGTCGACGCCGTTGGCATTGGTCGAATGGCCAAACTTTCCGCCGCGCTGGACAAGGTCTTCGAGCACGATGAAACCGTGCGCAGAGCCATCATCGTCCCAATCGGCGTAGTAGCACTTGGCCGTCGGCACTTTCATTTCATGCACCATGAACTGGTAGAACCGGGCCTCCAGCGCGTGAATATCGACATTGTCGAAACTGCCGGACCAGTTGGCCTTCATGCACAAGTCAGCGGACAATCCAGCGGCAACTCCGGCCTCGTTCCAATCCACCTTGATGCGCCACTTGGTGGTGTGGCTGTTGAGCAGCTCGACCGTTTGCATATTGGTGGCGACGACACCGGGATATTTGTAACTCATCATCCGGCTCAGCCAGGCGGCGGTCACATCGTCCATCGATGTCGGCAGATGATCGGTCCGCGCCGGATAGGGGCGCGGCACGCAATTGGGGTCGACAATGGGGTTGTGGTATTGCGGCGGTGCATGCGGATCCATGGGTTAACTCCGGGCAGTTTGCGAATTTTTGATCTGGCGGCTGGCGAGCAGCATGAAAAGCGCCCCGGCAATGCAGAACAGCATCGCTGCACCAATGCCCCAGGCGACCCCGTCCCGGCCGCCGACCATATCGCTGACCTTGCCGATCAGCCACGCGCCAAGGCCAACGCCGATCAAGTTGGCGCTCATCTGCACGGCGGAGACTGCAAGCCCGCGCAATTGCGGGCCGGCGATGGTCACGATGACGGCATAGACTGGGCCATTATACGACGCGCTGAGCAGGCCGGCGACCATCAGCAAAGCTACCGCAAGGCTGACGTTGTCGGCGCTGACGGCCAGCAGCCCGCTGATTGCGGTCAGCAGCGGAATGGCCGAGGACAGCTGCATGGTATGCCCCGGATCAAACCCGCCGCGCTTGGCGTTGATCCGGTCTGCGCCCCAGCCAGCGGCCAGCCCGCCAACCGATCCCAGAATGCCATAAGCGATGGCGACAACCAATCCGGCGCTGGGGAGCGACATGTCATGGCTGTCGACCAGAAACGCCGCGAGCCAGGTGCTCATGCCATAGATACCCGTGGCGATGCAGGTGATCGCGGCAATGGCATAGGCGATGCCGGGTTGGGCCAGAAGTGTGCGCAAGCGCGCCGACAAGGGGGCATCGCTTTGTTCGAGCGAACCTTCCTGCTGTCCGCGGCGTGGTTCGCGCAAGGTGAGAAACAGGACCGGAGCCAGCATCAGTCCAGGAATTCCCGCTGCGATAAAGGCCCAGCGCCAGCCATATTCAACCACGATCCAGCCCCCGGCAAAGAAGGCCAGCGCGGTGCCGAGGCCCGAGCTGAGATACCAGATGCCGATTGCGGTGGAACGCTTGTCGGTGCCGAAATAGTCGGACAGGATCGACATGCCCGTGGGTGATCCGCCTGCTTCGGCCACCCCCACCGCTGCCCGTCCAGCCAGCATCGACCAGAAGCCAGAGGCCGCCCCGCACAAGGCCGTAGCACCGCTCCACGCCGCCAGCGCGAACGACATCAACGCCTTGCGGTTAAATCGGTCGACAGCATAACCGAAGAACAGCGCCGCCAATGCAAAAGGGATGCCGTAGGCCACACCCGCCAACAGGCCGAGCTGTGCGCCGGACAAATCGAACTCCTGCCCGACGGGCCTAAGCACGAGGCCGATGATGGCGCGATCTATGCCGTGGCAAGTCTGGGCAACCGTCAAAATCGCAAGCACATACCAGCGGTAACCGGTTTGAGTTGCGCTGCCTGACACCATGTCCCTTTCCGTTGCGATTATCTTTGCGCCAGCATTGCAGAGGCGTGCCGAACGCAACCTGCCCAAGGAAAGGCGCGAGCGGAAGGCGCTGTGCCAGACTTGCCTGACTTCAGACAGAGGGCGGGTGATGGATAGCGTTGAAACCAACAAGGCAATCGTGCGTCGCTTTCTGGGCGCGGTGGCCAGCGGCGATATCGCTGTGATCGAACAGTTGCAGGCGCCGGACTGCACATGGTGGGTGATCGGGCGCGGGGATGTCTCTCGCCAGACCTATACCGATGACGTGCGCGGGATGCTGCTGGTGGCCGATCCGCGCAAGGTGGAGATCATCGGCATGGTGGCCGAAGGCGATACGGTGGCGGCGGAAATTCGCTCGGAATTCCACTTCGGCGAACGGGTCTATGCCAACGAATATCACGATCTGTTCGTGCTGCGCGGCGGGCAGATCGTCCACGGCCGCGAATATTTTGACACGGGTAAAGTGGCGGCCTTTTTCGGGCCGATGGGAGATTGAACCGATGAACAAGGAACAGATCGTGCGCGATTTCCTTAGCCTGTTTCATACCGAGAAGCTGGACGGCGCGGCGCTGCGCTCGATGTTGGCCGATGATGCGCGCTATCAGCCGGTGGTGCCGATTGCCCCGGTGCGGCAGGGTGCAGACGCCATCGTGGCCGAGATGGAACGGCAATATCAGCTGTATGACGAATGCGCCTGCAACACGCTCAACATCGCAGTTTCGGGCAACACCGTGTTCACCGAAAGGGTCGACACCGTGCGCCAGCTCGCCAACGGCCAGCGGACCACCACTTGCGTCGTCGGCGTGTTCGATCTGGATGCTGCGGGCAAGATCACCTGGTGGCGCGAATATTGGGATGCGCTCGATTGCGCGGGCCAGCTTGGTATCGATGATCAGACGATGCGCGCGATCATGTGCGCGCCGTCAAGTGTTTCCGGGGAATAATGCGATGAATTATGACGTTGTAATCATGGGCTCTGGCGCTGCCGGGCTGACGGCGGCGCTGGTTGCTGCCAAGGCTGGGCTGAAGGTGGCGGTGCTGGAAAAGGCGGCGCTTTTCGGCGGCACCACGGCGATTTCCGGGGGCGGCGTGTGGATTCCCGGCAGCCCGCAGGCCAAGGCCGCAGGAGTGCAGGATAGCGCCGAAGTGGCCCGCGGCTATGCGCTGGGTGTGGTCGGCAACCGCGCGGAAAAGGCGCTGATTAATGCCTATATCGACAACGGCCCGGCGATGGTGGAATGGCTCGCGGCCAACAGCACGGTGAATTTCCTGCTCTCCCCCCCGTCGAGCGACTGGTATCCCGAAGTTCCTGGCGCGGCGGACCATGGCCGCCTGCTGGCTCCTGAGGAATTTGACGGCAAGCAGCTGGGCGCAAATTTTGCCCGCCTGTCGCTCCCGCGCCATGAATTCAATGCGCCGGGCGGGATGATGATCGATCTGTTCGACCTGCCTTACATCAACCGTCTGCCCGCGCCCGGAGCAATCTGGCACATGGCCAAGATCGCCATCCGCTTTGCGCTCGACAAGAAGAAGCTGGGGCGCGGTTCGCGGCTGACGATGGGCACCGCGCTGGCCGGGCGGCTGCTGCATTCCGCGCTGGCGGCAGGCGTTGATCTGTATGAAGATTCGCCCGTTGAAGGTCTGGTGGTAAGCAATGGCCGGGTGACCGGCGTGCGGGCGCGGATCAAGGGTGAGATCACCGAGATCGCGGCTGCCAAGGGGGTGGTGCTGGCCTCGGGCGGGTTCTCGGCCAATGCCGAAATGCGCAAGGCCTATATTCCTTTTGCCGAGCAGCATGTCTCGATCCTGCCCTACAGCAATACCGGCGACGGCATTAATGCCGCCACCGCCGCAGGGGCCGCGATGGGCGCGGAAAATCACGCCAACGCGGTGTGGACGGTGGCATCCAAGCGCACCCGCGAGGATGGCTATGTCGAACGTTTTGCCCACCTGATGGACATGTCCAAGCCAGGATGCATCGCGGTGAACCAGCGCGGCGAGCGATTTGGCAACGAGGCCAGCGTCCACTTTGTCGAAGCGATGCACGCCACTGGCGCGGTCCCGGCGCACATTATCGCCAATGGCAAGTTCGTGAAGAAATACGGCATGGGTCTGGTGCTGGCAGGCGGCGGCGCGATCAAGCAAATGGTCGCTTGCGGTTACATGAAAACCGGAGCGACGCTGGCTGAGCTTGCGGCGCAGATCGGGGTCGATCCCCACGGGCTGGAGGCGACCGCCGCCAAGGTTGCGGCAGATGCTGTGCAAGGCAAAGACACGGCTTTCGGCAAAGGCGAAACCCGGATTGACGCTGAAATCGGCGATCCCAAGCATCAGCCCAATGCCTGCTTCGGCGCGCTGGGCGAAGGGCCGTATTATGCGGTCGAGATATTCCCCGGCGATGGCTCCACCACGGTAGGCGTCCGGATTGATGACCAGTGCCGGGTGATCGGCGAGGACGGCGCACCCGTGGCCGGGCTGTGGGCGGCCGGGCTTGATGCCAATTCGATCTGGCAGGGCAAATCGCCCGCGCACGGCTGTAATGTCGGCCCGGCGATGGTGACGGGCTATATCGCTAGCGGTTCATTGGCTGCCGCATGAAGACTGCTGTCGTCACGGGAGCGAGTTCGGGCATCGGGCTGGTGGTTGCCTGCGAACTGGCACGCGCTGGGTGGCGGGTGATTGCCCAGGGCCGCGATCCGGGGCGGACTGAGGCAGCCTTGCAGCATATCCGCGCAACTGCGCCCGCAGCCGAGGTGGACATGCTGCTGGCCGACCTGTCGGTGATGGCCAATGTGGAGCAGTTCGCCGCGCAGGTGCGGGCGTTGACCGGCCGGGTTGACGTGCTGATCAACAATGCCGGTTTCTTCCCCGCCAGCCGGATCGAAACGGCCGATGGGTTTGAGCAGTGCTTTGCGACCAACCATCTTGCGCCGTTCCTGCTGACCAATCTCCTGCTGCCACTGATCAAGGCCGCCGGGCCGGGCGCGCAGATCATCAATACCGCGTCGAGCGCGCACACCTTCATCAAGGATATGAAGTGGGATGATCTCCAGCAGCGCCAGATATTCAGCGCCAATGACGCCTATACCCAATCCAAACTGGCCAATATCCTGCACGCCCGCGAATTGGCGCGGCGGCTGGCGGGGGATGGCATAAGGGTGAACGCCGTCCATCCCGGCGTGGTGCAGACCAATTTTGACAGCCATGGCACGCTGGTTGTCAAGCTGATGTATTTCCTCGGGCGGCCATTTTCCCTGACGCCCGAACAGGGTGCAGACACGGTCCTGTGGCTGGCCATGGGCGGTGCACCCGATGCAACGGGCGAGTATTTCGTCAGACGCAAGATTGCCAAGACCACCCCGGCGGCGAAAAGTGCCGAGGGCGCAGCGCGGCTTTGGCGGCTAAGCGAGGCTTTGGTCGCTGGCGCTAAGCTGTGAGACAGCTCAGGATGCAGCCTGCCGCCGCTTCGCCTCCGCCACCATAGCGTAGAGGCCGCCATTGTAGCTGGTCAGCTGCTCCATCGTCAGGTTGCGATACGGGGTCATTGGGCACAGCGAATCGACCACGCCCCAGAACGGTTCGAGCTTCTCCAGCACCTCATCGATCGGCCCGCATTTGACGAAGGCTTCGACCATTTCGTCGCTCACCTTGTCGATCACGCCCGTAGGGTCGCCATGGTCTTCGCCCGCAAGCTGGCACGCTCGGGCCTGATCGCCGAAGCCGATTGCATCGAAGAACGGCTCGTATTCCTTGTAGCCTGCATATCCGGCCACGGTGGCGCGGCTGTCGTTGATGGCCTGCTGCTTGTCGTCGTTGATCGCGATCCACGGCCAGGCGTTGACCTCAACATCGCTGCGGGCACGACCGAACCGGGCCAGTTCGGCTTCGATGAAAGCCTGCTTTTGCACGGTGTAATCCACCGTCCACAAGGCATGAACCATCAGGCCATCGCCAATTTCGAGGGCGAGGCTGGTCAGCTTGTCCTTCAGCGCAGCGATCCAGATCGGAATGGCTTCGCGCACTGGCGGGGCAGTGAGCATCATTTCAGTCCATTCGGCGTTGAAATATTCGCCGTGGACCGGTTCCATTCCCTTGTGCGCGTTGGCGTTCACATAACGCACCACCTTGACCACCTCACGCAGGTGCGAGAGCAGCTTGCGCTTGGGTTCACCGTAAATGCCGACAATCGCGCTGTGCAGCGAAGTTCCGAGGCCGAGCACAAACCGCCCTTGGCTGATCGTATCGAGTTCCATCGCCGCAAAGGCGGTTTCCACCGGGCTGCGGGTTCCCGCCACGGCAATGCCGGTCGAGACTTTCAGCGTATCGGTCAGGGCAGCCACCGCCGCCATCGGCACGAATGGCGGGCCGTAGATCTGGAGCGAGAAGCAGCCTTCAAAACCGACCGCTTCCATCTGCTTGGCAATCCCGCCCATAACCGGGGCCGGGAGGATCGGCATCACGCCCCACCAGCGGCGTTCACCGCCGACTGCGTTCACAAGTTTGCTCATTTCCCGTCGTATCCTATGATTTGGCTGCAATCTGCGCTGACATTATCGCGGTAGGCAAAGTCGCCCTGCGCCTGCCTTTCGGCCAGTGCCAGCATCAGCACGCGGTATTTCTGCCCGGCTTCGTCGAGCGGCGAATGCAGATCCTTGCGCTTTTCCGGGTTCATGTAGCGCGGGCTTTGCGGGCTGGTCATATAGCTGTCCTGCCGCGAGACCTTGTAGCTGGCTTTGGGCATCATGTAGCGGAAAAGGTTGGTTTTTTTCACATTTGTGGTGTTGATCGCATAGTCCAGCCGCGTCCGGTCGCGCGTTTCGGGCACGCAGGGGTGGAACAATTGCACGTTGTCGCCGGGGCTGAACCGGCCATAAGCAATCGCCGCATGGCTGCGCAGGTAGATGCGGATTACCTGGCGAACCTGCTGGACGTCGACCTTGACCCCGCCAAAGATCTTCATGATCGGCGCGACCGACTTGTTCACGCAAGTGCGGACCATAGTGATGGTCTCGCTGTCGTGGAACACCTCCACGGTTTCCTTGTCCATTTTCTCATCACCAACCACATCGGCGTGGAGAAAATCGGCATGGGTCAGGTCGATCAGGTTTTCGAGGCTGAGCGGGGCTGTGCAGTCAAACCGGACCGTGCCCAGCATGTGCAGCGGCAGGCCGCCATCTTCCGGCAGGTAGGGTATGCTGGGAATATGCTCGGGCGCGGCATTCGCTGGGTCGCCGAACCAGCACCAGACATAGCCGTATTTCTCGATCACCGGATAGCGGGCTGCGTCATCCGAATAGTGGCTCTTGGTCGGCTTATCGGCATCCGCGGGATGAAATTCGGCTGCTACCGCCGTGCCGCCCTCGCGCCACAGAAAAAATGGCTGCGAATAGATCGCCCGGCGGACCGGCTTGTCTGTCACCGCAAAGGAATGCGCCAACGGAAACCACGCGTCTTTCAGCACGATATCGTGCGGCACCCAGGCATTGACCTTGGCGGCAAATTCGCGCGGGTCAGCGGTGATTGGGTCGACATAATCGTCGGCTGATATGGCATCTTTGACGTCTAGCATGATCGTCTTCTCCAGTTTCTCAGGCTGCGCTGGCCGCTGCAGTCCGAGCGGCAATTTCATTCCGCAATGTGGCCGCATGAATAGATGCGGACGGCTTCAATACACGTAAGGCTGCGCCATCAATGTTGCTGCGAACGAAAAATGGTGGCCCGGCTCCCAGCAATTTTGCCCGCATTCCGGGCCTGTTGTCCGAAAGTTTGGCGCGCCAGCGAATTTGCGTAACCCCTCTTGCGGCAGGAACCGGGGCGAGGGTGGCAGACAGCAGCGGATGAAACCCATCGTCACGCAGCAGAAGATCGCATTCCCCTGTCACTGGATCAGTCGAAATGCGCAGCGTTATCGGGAAGTCCGAACTGAACGGCGAGGGCCAGTGCAGACCCGCCCATTGGCACGAGCGTTCCAACACCAGCTTGCCCTCGTGTTCGGCCAGTTCAGCCAGCAGGTATGGGGTGAAGCGCACGCCGCGAATGCCGATGACTGCCGAAGGATCATCGAACAACGCGGCGATATAGTGTTCATGATCCAGCGCCACATTCACAGTGCCGCACAATGGCAGAGTAACCGCAGCAGGCAGTGGAGCAGGCGCATTTGCATCGAGGCAAACGCGAACAAATCCGCCGGTTTCGGAAACGGCAAATGGAATAGCCCGATAGACCGGGGGGAATTTCACGTCGCTTTTCAGGTTCGGAATATCCTTGAGATGGCCCGTTGCGCCATCATAGGTCCAGCCGTGATAACCGCACTGGATCATCCCATTACCCAGCACGCAGCCCAGCGACAGCGGGGTGCGGCGATGCGGGCAGCGGTCTTCGAGCGCCCGCACAATGCCTTGCGCATCGCGCCACAGCACCACCGGCTGATTGCCGATATCGACATTGATTGGCTTTGCCGAGGTCACTTCTTCAGAACGGGCCACGGCCCACCATGCTTCAGCCATAAAACAGCTCCGCTATGCGCGCCCGGTATACGGCAGCTTTGTCGGGTTCGATACCGAATTGCGGCACGACCGGGGTGATGGAATCGACCAGTGCCGCCCGCTCGGCCACAGCCTCGCGAACTTCGTCGGCCGATCCCAGCACGGTCATCGCGCAGACCATTTCATCGGGGCAGGCGCGGGCCATGGCGGCATAGTCCTGCGCGGCAAAGGCGGCCTGGATTGCCAGGGCTTCGCTGCCGAAACCGATTTCGGTGAAGTAGCGCAGATATTGCGGCGACTGGGTGTAGAAGGCGATATTGGTGCGGGCATCGGCAATCGCTTCGGCGCGGTCGGGGTTGATGACGGTGAAGATCATCTGGTTGTGGTCCACCGCCGAACGTGTCCGCCCCGATGCGTCCAGCCCGGCCTTGAGTGATTGCCCGGCGCGGTCACGCAGCCAGCCCAAGGTCCACAGCGGATGGCCGAGCAATCCGTCAGCGATTGCCCCTGCCTGCTCGCAAGCTTTTTCAAACACCGCTGGCAAATAGATGGGAATTGCGCTGCGCCGCGCAGGCCTCACCAGCCGGAAATGCGCCAGGTCGAGCGTGTGATACTCGCCTTCCAGCCGCGCCAGATCGCCAGTGTGGCCGCGGGCGATCACTTCGCGCACCTGCCCCACGACTTCGCGCATATGCGCCAGCGGCTTGCCGTATGGCATCCCGAAACTTCCCTCGATCTGGCTTTGGGCACTGGAACCAAGGCCCAGAACCGCCCGCCCGTCGCTGATATGATCGAGGTCAATCGCGCTGCATGCCGTTTCCAGTGGGCTGCGGGTGAAGGCCAGCGCGATGCCCGTGCCCAGCTTGATCCGGGTGGTCACCGCGGCGGCCGCTGCCAGCACGGTGAACGGCGCGCCGAAGATCTGCGGTGCCCACACGCCATCGACGCCAACTGCTTCCCATCGCTGCACCAGCGGCACCAGCTCGCTGGCGGGCAATACGGGCAGTTCGGCCCACACAGGCTTGCCTGCAAACATCCTCAGAAACCTTTCGCCGTATCGAAATAATCGCGCCAGGCGATGATCTTTGGCCCGTCCATTTCAAACACCCCCATCAGCGGGATCGAAACGATCAGCGTGCCGTCCTGGTCATAGAAATTGTCGGTCCGTTCGGTCAGCACGATATTGCCGACCTCGGACGCGTGATGCACGATCACCTCGCCCCATTCGATCGGTTTCATGGCGGCAAAAGCGTCCATGAAAGCCTTGGCTTCGGCGAATCCCACGGTGCGTGAAAGGCCGACATTTTCCCACACGGTGGCATCGGTGAAGCGCCGCTCCATCGCTGCCAGCATATCGGCCAGCGTGGGCTTCCATTCGCCGAAAAAGGCCAGCACTTCTGCCAGCGGGCTGTTCATGATCAGTCTTCCGCCGCAATGGTCACGGTCATGCCGTCAAGCTCCGGAGTGACCGCGATCTGGCAGGACAGGCGGCTGTTCGCGGCGCGGTGGTCCGAACTGTCGAGCAGGTCGTTCTCGTCATCGCTCATCGCCGGAAGCTGGCTGGCAAAGGCGTCGTCAACGATGACATGGCAGGTCGCGCACGAACAGCAGCCACCGCACAGCGCCAACAGCTCGTCAAAGCCATTGTCGCGGATCAGTTCCATCAGCGACAGGCCGGGCGCAGCGGCGATTGCGCGGGCGCTGCCATCGCGGTTGATTACATTGATTGTCGTCACGAATAGTCTCCTGAAACGGGGTTATCTCACTTCGCGTTCGACCGGGAAGTGGTTGAAGTAAAAATCGAAATTCTTGCGGATGTCCTCGGCGGTCAGGCCGAAATCACGCTCCAGATTAAACACCACCCGGCCCTTCACTGCGGGATCGTGGTCTGCATGATAGCGGTGCAGCGTCGCCAGTGTTTCACCGTCCAGCGGCAGGGCAGCCTTGGCGTAAATCTCGTCCAGAATGGCGTCAGGATTCTTGATCCACTGGTGGAAATACACGTCCACTGTCTGCTCCGGCGGCAACACATGGTGATCGCGCACACAGCGCTCCAGCAAAGTGCGATAGCGATCGATCCAGTAGCCCTTGGGTTCTTCCGGGTCGCTCTTTGTGCGCAGGATGCGGCTGGCATAGAGCCACATCGACAAAGTGGAGCGGATCGAGGCCACCGGATCACGGTGCGTGATAACAAAGGTGGCATCGGGGAAGGTCGCGCGCAGCACCGGCAGCTGTTCCATGTGCTGCGGGCACTTGATCACCCAGCGGTTCGGACCTTTCAGGAAGGTCAGCACCTGCAAGCCTTTCTTAAGGTAGGCATAAGTGCCGCTCTGATCATGGCTGAGGTAATAGTCCCGCCACTTCGGGGCCAGCACCAGCCATTCGAGCAGGTAGGACGAGAAATCGAGCGCCTGCAACTCGATATCCTCGCTGACGTGATCAGGCGAGAATTCGTGCATGTATTTCATCAGCGGCATCATCGCGTCCTGCTGCTGCCACCCGGCAGAAGCGCGGGTCCAACGCGGATTGGCATCCTCGGGCGTCGGCGTATCGGCAGCGGTGGGGACAGGTGCGGTTGCTTCCCACCACGGCATCGAACGCAGCCGCTGGTCGGCAGAGAGCAGGCCGAGCAGATGCGTAGTGCCCGAACGCGGCGGCCCGGCGACGATGATCGGCCGGTCAATCACTATATCGAGAATTTCAGGGTGGCGCTTGCAGATGTCTTCCACCCGCAGCCGGTCACAGGCATAGCGCAGGAACATGCCCCACAGCATCGCGTGGCTGACCGGGCTGAGGAAAGCGTCTTCCTTTACGCACAGGCACCACAGGTCCAGCCGTTCGACGAAGTCCATTGCGCCAAAATCGTTCAAGCCTGTCTGTGCCTGGGCCGCGCCAAGGATTGCTTGAGCAGAGAAATCGAAGTGTGCCTTAGCAGCCCCGGCAAGCGCGGCTTGCTGCATTTCGGTCAGCACCGGCGTGCGCATGTCGGCGATGTCAAACACTTCGCCCTTCTGTCCGCCTTCGGCCACGTCGTTTCCTCCATCCTAGTGGCGGCACCTAGACCGACAGAAATACGATCCTTGCCCTACCAAAAGGTATGGAGCCCCGAACGCACTCGGGTTTAGCCATGCGCCCAGAGCGATAGACAGTGCGATAGACACAATAGAGGATGCATCGGCAGCATGGCCCAGAACCTGTTTGATCTGACCGGCAAGGTCGCACTGGTCACTGGCGCGAATTCGGGCCTCGGCTTCGGTTTTGCCGAGGGCCTGGCGCGGGCGGGCAGCGATCTGGTGATCTGGGGCCGCCGGGCCGACGCGAACGAGCGTGCGGCAGAAAAGCTGCGCGCGTTTGGGGGCAGGGTCCACACAAGGTCAGTCGATGTTTCGGACGAAACCTCGATTGTCGAAGGTGTGGCGGATGCGCTGGAAGCTATGGGCCGGATCGATACCGTGGTCGCCAATGCCGGGATCGCCACCCAGAAGGCGTTTATCGAAATGGACGCCGAGACTTATCACGGGCTGATCAACGTCAACCAGCACGGCGTGGTGTTCACCTTGCGCGAAGTCGCCAAACACATGGTCGAGCGCGCCAATGCGGGCGATCCGGGCGGATCGATGATAGTGTGCGGCAGCGGATCGATCTTTCAAGGCGTGCCGACCTTGACCCACTACGGCGCAGCCAAGGGCGCACTGAACGCGCTTGCCAAGGGGATTGCCGCAGAACTTGGCCCGCATGGGATCCGCTGCAACGTGATCGCGCCGGGCTTCATCATCACTGAAATGACCATGGCCGATCCCGTCGTTGGCGAAATGATTGCCGGGATGGTCTCGGCCAAGGCCCCCATCGGGCGGGCGGGCCAGCCAGACGACCTGTGGGGCGCGGTGGTATATCTCGCCAGCGACCTGTCACGCTATCACACTGGTGACACGCTGATCGTCGATGGCGGCAAGATCGCGAACAATTGAGGATCTGACCATGTTCTCCCGCCCCAACGCCCGATTTAGCCAGATTGCCTATGTCACCAATGATCTTGATCGGGCGCTTGGCGTATGGCGCGATCAGTTTGATGTCCCTGAATTTTACGTGTTCAACAACGATGCGCCGGGTTTGATATCCTCGGCGCCGTTCCAGCTGAAGATCGCGCTGGCCAATGTCGGCGGGACCGAGATCGAGCTGATCGAGCCGCTCGGCGGCACCGCCCCGCTCCATGCCGAACCGCTTCCAGAAGATGGCAGCTTTGCGATATGTTTCCACCATGTTGCCATGCGGATCGAAGGCGCGTTGGCCGATTTTGAGGCTCATATGGCCTCGCTCGATCCGGCGCTTCATCCGGTGGTGTGGGGCGGGAGCATGGGCGACTTGATGCGCTATGCCTATACCGATGAACGCCGCACGCTGGGCCATTATGTCGAGCATGTGTGGTTTGACGCTGAATTTTACGGGCAACTGGCTGCGGCCATCCCCGTCTATCCGGGGCGCTGATCGGAATGCCGCAAGACAGCCTCAATTTCCGTGATCTGGGCGGGATCGCCGCTGCGGGCGGGCGCGTTCGCCACGGTGTGCTGTATCGCAGCGAAGGCCCGCGCAATTTTACGCCCGACCAACTAAGTGCGCTGCAAGCCTTGGGTTTCCGCGCCATCGTCGATCTGCGTTCGGCGCAAGAACGCGAAGAAGCACCGCATCAATGGCACGGGCCCGATTGCCGGTGGCTGGCCCTCGACGTCAACGCCGACCTGCGGGTTTTTGGCCACGACGGGCGCGAACGGCTGCTATTGGGGCCGGAACCCGAAATCGCGATTGAGACGATGGCTGCGACCTACCGCGAAATTGTCGGCGCGCTCAGCCCGCACTGGCCTGCGGTCGCGGACGCTTTGCTGGCAGGCGAAGTGCCGATATTTCTCAACTGCACAGCGGGCAAGGATCGCACCGGGGTGGCGATTGCCCTGTTGCTCGAACTGGCGGGCGTATCGCGGGAAGATATCCTGAATGACTACCTGCGCTCGGCCATTTTCGGCGAAAATATGGTCCGTGCTGGCACGCTAGAAACTGGTTTGATGTCCAGTTTCGGCTTCTTGCCGAGCCAGGGGCAGATCGATGCGCTGGTCGGCGTGCGCGCGGATTATCTGCACGCTGTGTGGGATGAAATTGCGATGCGCTGGTCTGACGTGCCGGGCTATTTTGAAGCGGCTGGACTGGACGGCGCGATGCAGCAGCGCATTCGCGCGGTGTTGGTTGAATGACGGCAAGAATGGGAAGAGCGATATGAAGACGGGTGGAGTGATCGGTCTGGGTGGCATTGGCGGCGGTGTTGCGCAATGTTTGCAGCGTTCGGGCCAGTTGGCCGCGATTTATGACGTGCGGGCGGAATCTGCCGCCAATGTGCCGGGGGCACCGCCGATGTCGGCTTGCCCGCGCGAACTGGCATCGGCATCGGATTGCGTGCTGATCGCGGTGCTCAACGGCGCGCAGACCATCGCCGTGCTTTCGGGGCCGGACGGTGTGCTGGCGGCGGGCAAGCGCGGCCAGATGGTGATCCTGTTATCCACCATTGCCATGAGTGATCTGAACGCGGCGCAGGAACTGTGTGCAGCGGCCGGTGTCACGCTGCTCGATTGCGGGGTTACCAACGGGCCCAAGTCGGCGGAAAATGGCCTGATCTGTCTGGCTGGCGGCAGCGATGCCGATCTGGCCGCGGCGAGGCCGATCTTCGATGGCTTTGCCCAGCAGGTAATCCACATGGGTGGACCCGGTGCGGGCATGGCCGCCAAGATCGCGCGCAACACCACGTTTTTCGGTTGTATGCGGGCTGGATATGAAGGCGCGGTCATCGCCCGCAATTATGGCGTCAATCTCGATCAGCTGACCATGGCGCTGGCAGGCGATCCCAATGCAGGCGGCGGGCTGGAAGGCGCGCTGGCGATGATGAAACGCCCCGATCCGGCCGGCGATCCAGGCGAAACCAAGGTCCGCGAATACTTCCAGATGCTGATGTTGAAGGATCTCGAAGTTGCTATTGCCGAGGCCGCCCGGTTTGGTGTGCGCCTGCCGATGATCGAACTGATCCGCGACAATGCCGCATCCACTTCCGGCCTTGAACACCCTTTGGGCCAGCCGGTGGCCGGCTGAGCCAATACAATCAGGAGAGATATGATGAGTGAGAAGAACTGGGAAAAGGGCCTCGAAGTGTTCGATGCCGTCTATGGCCCTGGAACATCGGCAATGGTCATGCCGTTCAAGGATTCGCCTTTCAATCAGGAAATCGTCGGCAACCAGTTTGCCAACCTGTGGGGCAATGAGGCTTTCACCATTCGCGAAAAGCGGCTGATGGTGCTGGGCGCAACCACCATGCTCGGGCGGCAGGATCTGGTGGAAATCCAGATGACCGGCGCGCTGGTCAACGGCGAATTCACCGACGAGCAGCTTGAGCAGATTCCCTTGTTCCTGCTGTTTTATGCCGGCGCTGGCAATTGCACGGCGCTGTTTCGCGGGATCGAAGCGGCCAAAGCACGTGTGGCGGCGATGAAGAAGGACGCCTGACCATGCGCGAACTCGCCCGCCTCCCGCTCGACCAGGCAGCTTTCCGTGACAGATACGGCCCGTGGGCGGTGATCGCCGGAGCCTCGGAGGGCACGGGCGAGAGCTTTGCGCGCGAATTGGCGGAAATGGGGATCAACCTGGTACTGGTCTCGCGCCGTCAGGCCGCGCTTGAGACACTGGGCGAGGCGTTGAAGGCCGAATACGGCATAGCTTACCGCGCCGTGGTGCAGGACTTGACCGAGGATGGCGCGGGCAAGCGCATCGTTGCTGCCGCGGCGGACCTCGATGTCGGGCTGTATATCTCGAACGCCGGAGCGGACGGTTTTTCCAGCTTCTTCGAAGACAGCGCCGACGCCGCGCACCGGCTGGTGCGGATGAATATCTCCACCCTGATCGATGCCGCCAATGGCTTTGGTAAGGGCCTGTTGGCGCGCGGGAAAGGTGGGATCATTGTGATGGCATCGGGCGCGGGACTGGGCGGACAGCCCAATCTCGCCCTCTATTCTGCGACCAAGGCGTTCGAGATCAATTTCGCTGAATCGCTGTGGGCCGAATACCACGAGCGCGGGATTGATGTGATTGCGGTTGGCGCTCCAATCATGCTCACACCGACGTTGCTGCGCTTGGTGCCAGAAGGGTTCGACGTTTCCGATGTCTATGCCCCTGCTGATGTCACGCACAACGCATTGGCGGGGCTGCTGGCGGGCGAACCACTCCAGATCGTGCCAGACGGGCCGGGCAAAGAGAAGTTGCCGCAAGTGCTGGCTGACCGCAAGGCACGGCTGGTCGGGTTTATCGAATTCAACAAGATGTTTACCGGAGGATGACCGTGATGGGGCGATTGGCAGGCAAAGTAGCGATTGTTACCGGCGGCGGCGGCGGGATCGGTTCGGCAGTGGTGCGGCGCTTCGTGGCCGAAGGGGCAAAGGTCGTGGTCGCCGATGTGTTTGCCGATGCAGCGCAGGCGGCAGCAGCGCCTTTGGGCGAAGCGGCGCTGGCGGTGCAGTTCGATGCCGCCAATCCGGCATCGGTCGAGGCGCTGGTGGAGCGGACCGTCAGCCATTTCGGACGGCTCGATATCCTGCACAACAATGCCGCGATGACCGATCCGGTCAAGAGCGCGAGCGATACTGACGCAGTGACAATCCCGGTCGAAATCTGGGACGAGATCATCGATATCAACCTGCGTGGCTATATGCTGGGGTGCAAATATGCCATTCCGCACATGATCCGGGGCGGCGGCGGTTCGATCATCAACACCGCATCGAACAGCGGAACGGCAGGCGATCTGGCGCGGATTGCCTATGGCGCGTCCAAAGGCGCGATCATCACCATGACCAAATATATCGCCACCCAGCACGGCCGCCAGAACATCCGCTGCAATTCAGTTGCGCCGGGCGTGGTGCTGACCGAGGCCCTTGCGAAGACGGTGCCGGGCTTGGCCGAGATCATCAAGCGCCACATCCTGACGCCGGAATTCGGCGTGCCCGATGATATTGCCGCCTTGGTGGCGTTTCTGGCTTCGGACGAAAGCCGGTATATCACTGGTGAGAATATCTCGATTTCAGGCGGCGGACTGTCGCACCAGCCGCATTATGCCGATCTCCTCGAAATGATGGAACAGCATCTGTCATGAGCGCGCCGCTGACTGTTTCGAATTTGGAACAAGCAGCACGCGAACAGACCGGGCTTGCCGATTTCGGCCCCGATACCGGCTGGCGCGAAGGCTTCGGGCGATTGGTCGCGGCGGTGGAGGCGGTGAGTCCAAACGATCAGCTGCGTCATTTGGCGGCGCACAATATCACTGGCCAACTGGCCACCCGCCTGCACTTTGTCGAGGATGACCGGCTGCACCCGGAGATAGCTGCGCAGGACGTGGGCGATCCGCTGATCGTGATTGGCCTGCCGCGCACTGGCACCACCATCAGCTATGATCTGCTGTGCCTCGATCCTGCGGCGCGAGCCCCGCGCGAATGGGAATGGTATATTCCGTGGCCGCCAACCGAAAAGGCCAGTTTCAGCAACGATCCGCGCATTGCGCAGGTCACGGCGATGTATGACAACTGGCTGAAGCACGCCCCGCAACTGCTGGATATCCAACGGTTCGATTGCACCCAGCCGGGCGAGTGCAACCATGGGATGCAGTATCACTTTGGCAGCACCAATTTCGCGGCGGAACTGGGCGTGCCCGATTATGCGCAGTGGCTGCGAGAGAACCGGGTTGCCGGGCAATATGTCTCGCACAAGCGCTTGCTGCAGAACTTCCAGTGGCAGGGGCCGCAGGGCCGCTGGACGCTGAAATCGCCGCAGCACCTGTTCGATCTGCCCGCGCTGCTGGAGGCCTACCCCGGCGCCATGCTGGTGTGGACCCATCGCGATCCGGCGCTGACGTTTTCCTCGCTGTCCAGCTTCATAGCCGGATTTCTGGCGGCTTTCGGCGGTGACAAGGACAAGGCGGCGATTGGCCGGGAGGTGGTTGAAACGTGGATTGCGGCGATGAACCGCGCGCTGGCGGCACGGCGTGATCCGGCCATCGAAGCGCGCATCATCGATCTGGCGCACAAGGACGTGGTGGCCGATCCGATGGGCGCGGTGAGCCGAATTTATGACAAGTTCGGCCTGGCATTTTCCGACGAGCACAAGACCCGGATCACCCGCTTCCTGACCGAGAATCCTGCTGCCAAACGCATGGGCAAGCATCAGCATTCGCCGGAACAATACGGCATCGACAATACTGAAGTGCGCGAGCGCATGGCGGATTACTACGAACGCTTCGGCGATCTGCTGGGGAGGCCTGAATGAGCGTGCTGGACAGATTTCGCCTTGATGGCCGGACTGCTGTGCTGACAGGGGTAGGCCCCGGTGTGGGTGAACATGTCGCCAAGGCCTATGCCGAACTGGGGGCCAATGTGGTGATCTCCGCCCGGTCGCAGGATCGGCTGGACCGCATCGCTGCCCAGATCAACGCCCTGCCCGGTGGGCGGGCGCTGGCGGTAGCGGCGGATGCGGGTGACAAGGCCGACCTCGAAAATCTCGTGGGCAGGGCGCGCGATGCTTTCGGGCCGATCCATATCGTGTTCAACAATGCCGCGGCTGGCGTGGTCTATGCACGTGATGGCGGGCTGTGGGCCAACAGCGACGACGTGTGGAAAACCGCGATGGATGTCAACGTGATGGCGACATGGCGGCTGACCCAGCTGACGGAACCGGACATGCAGGCCCACGGCAAAGGCTCGATAATCGCGGTGCAGAGCTGCGGCGGGTTCACTCCGATCCCGCCTGCGGTGGCATACGGCGTGAGCAAGGCGGCGCTGCTGTTTCTGGTGCGCGAACTGGCCAAGAGCCAAGCCCCGCACACCCGGATCAATTGCCTGTGCGTCGGATCAATGAGCCCGGACGGGCAGGAGGCCGAAATCCACAAGGGGTTGGGGCTGGCTGAGCGCAACGCGATAAAGCGGTTCGGCGCGGCGGATGAGGCGGTGGGCGCGGCAATCTTGCTGGCCAGTGATGCCTCCAGCTATACCACCGGCAGCACCATTTTCACCGAAGGCGGCCGGGTGGGCACGATCTCGTGAGCAATCCGCTTTACACGCCAGATCAGGAGGCGGCGGAAAAGCTGGCGCTGCGGCTGATTGAACGCCCCGATGTGCGCGCCGCGCGCGAGGCTGCCCGGCGGGACATGCGCAGTGATCCGGCGGCGAGCCTGCCCGATGGCGCGCTTGGCCTCGATCGGGCGCTCGATCAATGGGTGCTGGCACTGGCGATGCGCGAGGCCAATGGCGATACTGCTGCGCCTAGCGTAGTGTGGAACGTCTCCAACCCGCCGCGCCACTGGTTCGGGCACAGC
>CAMDSM010000013.1 GCA_945906905.1 Altererythrobacter xiamenensis
GTGGCGGACGATTTTTCGGTGTGCATGGAAATGCGGCTGTGAGGTGGAGGGTGGCATGGCAGTAACTGGCATCGGCGGGTTCTTCTTTCGGGCACAGAATCCTGACGCTTTGCGTGCCTGGTATGCCGCCCATCTGGGCGTGGGATCGGCGCCCTATGGCCAATGGGAAACGCAGGCCGGGCCATCGGTGTTCGCCCCTTTCCCGCCCGACAGCGACTATTTCGCCGCAGACAAGGCATGGATGCTCAACCTGCGGGTGGATGATCTTGACGGCCTGTGTGCTGCGCTGGACGCTGCGGGAATCGCGGTGATCACCAAGCCGGAATGGGACATGCCGGGCGTTGGCCAGTTTGTCCGGATTCACGATCCGGAAGGCAATCCGATCGAATTGTGGCAGCCGGAAAAGGGCGCGCGCTAAACCGCCGGGCAATAGCCGCGCACGAAATCGGCGTGGCTTGGCAGTTTGCTGGCCGCAAGCCTGCATTCCTCGGCGATCTTGCGAATTTCGGCGGCGGCGTATTCGGGCGTCGCGCGATCGGCCATGGCGTGGACGCCGCCGGGCATCACCCTTTGGCCCAGCAGCATTGACGACCAACTTCCGAGCTGAAACAGGTGCCCGCCCGAAATATCCAGAATGCCGCGCGCCCGCCACACGTCCAGCGTGTGCGCAAGGCTGTCGGGTATCTCCATGTGTCTGGTATAGCGCCAGAATTCGGAATCATCCCGCTCGCTGAGATGGTAATGCGCGATGATGAAATCGCGCACTTCGGTCCATTCCACCTCAGCCCGGCGGTTGAACGCCTCGGCCAGCGCCGGGTCCATCGCGCGGGTGGGGAAGAACTCCACCAGCCGCTCCAGTGCAGATTGCACGAAATGGATCGAGGTCGATTCGAGCGGTTCGAGAAAGCCCGAAGCCAGCCCCAGCCCCACCACATTGCCGACCCACGCCCGCCGCCGCCGCCCGGTGGCAAATTTGATCAGCCGGGGCGTATCGAGCGCCTCTGTTTCCAGATTGGCCAGCAGCCGCTCCTCCGCCTCGCTCTCCGAACAAAAGGCGCTGGCGAAGACATGGCCGTTGCCGGTGCGGTGCTGCAAGGGAATGCGCCATTGCCAGCCGACCTGATGCGCGATCCCTTGGGTATAGGGCCTGATCTCGCCCTCGGCCCGCTTGCTCGGCACCGCCAGAGCGCGATCCGATGGGATGTAGCGGCTCCAATCGTCGAACGGTTCGGCCAGTTCCTTGCCCAAAAGCAGGCTGGCAAAACCGCTGCAATCGATGAACAGATCGGCCTCCAGCCGCTGCCCGCCTGCCAGCACCACGGCGGAGACGAAACCGCTTTCTGGGTGGCGTTCAACCCCTTCTATGCGCCCTTCAACGCGGCTAGCCCCGCGCCCCTCGGCCACGGCGCGCAAGTGCTTGGCATAAAGGTGGGCGTCGAAGTGATAGGCATGGGTATAGCGGTTGGCGAGCTTCTGCTTTTCGCGGCCCGCCGGGGCAAAGCGCCCGGCCTTGGCGGCGGCATAGGACACGTAGAGATCCTGGAATTCGGGATATGCCAGCCCGTCCCTGTCTGCCGCCAGCCTGCCCAGCAGCCACCAGTGGTGCAGCTTGACATGGGCATCCAACTCGCGCCCGACTGCGCCGAACTGGTGTAGATAGTGATCGCCCTGCCGCCCCCAGTTGTGAAATTCGATCCCCAGCTTGAAGGTGCCCTGCGTGGCCGCCATGAAGGCACGCTCGTCCAATTGCACCATGCGGTTGAACTTCTGCATCGGCGGTATTGTCGCCTCGCCCACGCCGACAATGCCGATGGCGTCGCTCTCCACCAGCGTCACCTCGATATCCTTGGATAGCAGCGTGGCGAGCGTGGTCGCGGCCATCCAGCCCGACGATCCCCCGCCCACCACCAGCACCTTGCGCAGCCGTTGTTCGGCGGGCACAGCGGGGAGATATTCGGCAGCGGTGATCTGGGTCATGCGCACCATATTGCAGCCAGTTTCGACGCGGCGCAATGCGCCTGAAGCATTGGGCAATTGCTTCTGCCGCAAAGCCATGCCACCAATCATATTGTGGCCAAGATTGCGGGAGATAGCGATTTTTCGCGTGGCGACTTTTCGCAAGATTGGGACGCGATGCGTGCCGATGGCGACATTCAGTTCGCCCCGGTCGAGATTCCGCCTGCGACACAAGCAGAACCACCCTCGCCGCCCGCAGACAGTTGGCTGAGCGATTTCTTCGGCTGGCTCGGCGATATTCTCGGGCCGGTGGGGCAGTTTGTGGGCGCCTTTTGGCCGATCATCTCGTGGGTGTTGCTGGGCGCGGCCGTCCTGCTCATCCTCTATGCCGTATGGCGTCTGGTGGATCCGGTACGCTTCATTGGCCGGCGCGCGGAGGTGGACGAGGAAGAGCAGTTCGCGCCCGATAAGTCCCAAGTGCTGCAATTGCTGGATGAGGCTGACCGGCTGGCCAGCGAGGGCCGGTTTGACGAGGCGACCCATCTGCTGCTGATGCGCTCTGTCGGCCAGATTGCCGAAGCGCGGCCCGATCTGATTGACCCATCGAGCACCGCGCGCGAGATTTCCGCGCTTGCCGCCCTGCCCGAAAAAGCGCGGCTCGCCTTTGCCGAGATCGCCGATCGAGTGGAGCGCAGCCTGTTCGCATTGCGCCGCCTTTCAGCCGAGGATTGGCACGCCGCCCGCGCCGCCTATGCCGAATTCGCACTGGGCTATCGGGCGGTGCAGACATGAGCCGCGCCATCAACCGGACGGCAAATCCCTTCTCTCCCGGAGCCGTGGTGGCCTTGCTGCTGGTCGGCGGCGGAGCCTTCCTGCTGTTCCTCTATGCCATCGGGGCTGGCTGGACGGGCGACCGGATGCGGGCCACCGCCCATGCCAATTCCAACGCGCTCGACGGCTTTTCGGCGCTGGTCGACCTGCTCGAACGGCGTGGCCACATGGTCGAGGTTTCCCGCGCTGCCCCATCGGGCGATGACTTTGAGGCATTGCTGGTGCTGACCCCGGCGGCCGATACCGATCCGGCTGAGCTGCAAGGTATGATCGAGGCGCGGCAATTTGTCGGCCCGACCATCGTCATCCTGCCCAAATGGCAAAGCGCATCGCTGCCGCCCGATGCCCCCGAAGATACGCCCGATGACTGGGTTGAACTGCTGCCCGCAAACGCGGCGCCAACACTGTTCGATCAGACCGATGTGATCGCGGCGCTCACGTGGGCGCAGGGCCAGACCACCGGCTGGCAGGGGCTTGGGCTGGCGGGAGACCTGCCGAACGAAAACTTTGTGCAAGCGATAACCGAAGATCCCGGCAAGCAACTGATCCCGCTGATCAGCGATGGCGAAGGCGATCTGCTGGCGGGCTATGTCAATCGCAACGGATTTCACCCAAGCCTGGCCGAGGCCGCCGGAATCACCTTCGACCCCTATATCGAGGATGAACAGGACGGCGCCATCTATCCGCTGATCGTGGTCGCCGAACCCGATCTGCTCAACAATTATGGCATGGCCGATGAAACCCGCGCCATGGCCGCCGTGACGCTGGTGGAAGTGGCGATGGAAGACGCTGACATGCCGGTGGTGTTCGACATGACCATGCAGGGCCTGGGCCATAGCGACAACCTGCTGACACTGGCCTTCCGCCCGCCGTTCTTGGCCGCAACGCTATGCCTGCTGGCGGCGATGCTGGTGATCGGCTGGCGCGCGTTCCGGCGCTTTGGTCCGCCGCTGGCCGAGGAACCAGCGATGGCCCATGGCAAGACGCAGCTGGCCCGCAACGGCGCGGCGCTGGTTGAACGCACGCGCCGCTGGCACCTGCTGGGCGCGCCCTATGCCGCGATGATCGCCGCGCGCATCGCCACTGCGCTCAATATCCGCGAGGCAGACCCACAGGCCCGCGAGGCCGCAATCGATGCGGTCATGGCCCTTCGCGGGCTTGAAGGCTCGCGCTTTTCCGCTCGGGCCGGGGCGCTGCGGACTGCGCGCCGCCCGGCCGACATCGTGCGCGCGGCCCATGCATTACGTTTAATCGAAAGGACGCTGGTGAGATGAGCATGACACTGGACGACACCCGCGCGCTGGCCCAGGCCATTCGGGCTGAGGTGAGCAAGGCCATTATCGGCCAGGAACAGGCGATCGAGCATCTGCTGATCGCGCTGGTATCGCGCGGGCATGTGCTGCTGGAAGGCCCGCCGGGCACCGCCAAGACCTTTATGGCGCAATGCTTTTCGCGCGCGACGGGTCTCGATTTCGGGCGCATCCAGTTCACGCCTGACCTTTTGCCGGGCGATATTCTGGGATCGAACCTGTTTAACTTCCAGACCAGCCAGTTCACCCTCACCCGCGGGCCGATCTTCTGCGATCTGCTGCTGGCCGATGAAATCAACCGCACCCCGCCCAAGACGCAGGCCGCCCTGCTCGAAGCGATGCAGGAACGCCGGGTGACGCTGGACGGTGAAACGCACAATCTGGGCGCGCAGTTCATGGTGGTCGCGACGCAAAACCCGATCGAGAACCAGGGCGTCTATCCGCTGCCCGAAGCCCAGCTCGATCGCTTCGCCTTCAAGCTGCTGGTGCCCTATCCCAGCCTTGAGGAAGAGGCCCGCATCGTGGAGCGGTTCGGCAATTCCAGCGGTCCGCCACGGGCGGAGGATTTTGGCATTGTGGCCGTGGCCGACGCCGCCCGCATCGCCCAGGCGCAGGATGCGCTGAAGGGCGTGACTCTGGCGCGCGAGATCATCGACTATACGGTGCGGCTGGTGCGGGCGACGCGCGACCATGCCGAAATCGCCAGCGGTGCCTCCCCCCGCGCCGCCGTGGTGCTGGCCAATTCCGCCCGCGCCCGCGCCGCCTTGCAGGGCCGCGATTATGTCATCCCCGATGATGTGAAGGCGCTGGCAACCGCCACACTGCGCCACCGCCTGCTGCTGTCCCCCGCCGCCGAGATCGAAGGGCGGCAGATCGAGGATCTGGTGGCAACGCTGGTCGAACAGACCGAGGCACCGCGTTGAGCCTTTCTGGTGGATATTGGCCCACCGTGACGGAGTCAATTTTGGCCGAGTGCAAGGAATGAGGAGGGAGCCATGCTCTCGCATAGTGACCGACGAAAGACGCCGCAATCGGCCAAAATTGGCCCGCCCTTCGGGTCGCCGCTGGAAGCCCCTCGGACTGCGTTACGTTGCTTGTCCGGACAACCAAGTCCGGCCTGCGCAACGCGCCGTGCCGAGGAGCTTCCAGCGGCAATCACGGTGGGCCAATATCCACCAGAAAGGCTCTAGGTGAAACTCCCCGAGTTCCCCATTGTCCCTTCAGGCGCGATGCTGGCGCTGGTGGTGCTGCTGGCGCCGCTTGCGCTGGTGGTGGCCGCCACCGCGCCCGATGCCTGGGTGGTGGCTCCGGCCGCCGCGCTGGCATTGGGGTTGCTGGTGCTGCTCGACGGCTGGCTGGCGGGATCGCTGGGTGAGGTGACGCTGGAGGCCCCAGCCGATGCCGAGGTTGGCCAAGGTGCCACCATCACCGTACACGCCCGGATTGAGCGGGACAGCAACGCCCGCGCCCCGCAAGTGGCACTGGGCTTTGATCCGCGCCTTGGCGAACACGGCACCGCGCGGCTGGACCTTGCGGACACCGGCAAGCCGAGCGGCTTTTTCGGCACAGTCGAGATCGTTCCGCAGCGCCGCGGGACCGGGCAGATGCACGAACTGTGGCTGCGCTGGTATGGCCCGCTGGGGCTGGCAATGCGGCAAGTTCGCCGCCCGCTGACCCAAGCCATCCGCGTGTGGCCCGACCTCTCGCCGACCCGCTCGCCGATGTTGCAGGCGTTCCTGCGCGATGCCCAGTTCGGCCTGATCGCGCGGCGGATTCGCGGTGAGGGCACTCAGTTTGAGGCCTTGTCCGAATATCAGGCGGGCATGGACCGCCGCCGGATTGATTGGAAAGCCAGCGCCCGCCACACCGCGCTCTATGCTCGGGAGAACGAGGCCGAGCGTGACAACCAGATCGTGTTCGCCTTCGATTGCGGACAGGCGATGTGCGAGCCGGTCGACGGGTTGGCGCGGATCGACCGGGCAGTCTCAGCCGCACTCACCGCCTGCTATGTCGCGCTCAAAGGCGGGGACCGGGTGGCGCTGTTTGGTTTTGCCGACAAGCCCAGCCTGCTCACCCCGTTCATCACCGATAGCCGCAGCTTCCACCGCCTGCAGTCCGCCGCTGCCGAACTCGATTACGTTGCGCGTGAGCCCAATTTTACGCTGGCGCTGGCCACCCTCACCGCGCGTCTGAAGCGGCGTTCGCTGATCGTGCTGTTCTCCGATTTCACCGATCCGACCAGCGCCGAACTGATGGTCGAAAGCGTCGAACGGCTGGTGCGGCACCATCTGGTGATTTTCGTGACCATGCGCGACGAGGAACTCGAAGGCCTGCTGGCAGCCGAGCCGGAAAAGCTCAGCCATGTCGCCACCGCCGTCGCCGCTTCGGCCCTGGCGCATCAGCGGGCGATTGTGTTGCAGCGCTTGCGGCGGCTGGGCGTGGATGTGATCGAGGCGCCGCATGATGCCATCGGCTATCGCCTGATCGACCGCTATCTGGCGGCCAAGCGATTGGAGGCAATCGGCTGATGGCGCTCAACCTGTTCACCCCGCGCACAATCGATCCGCCCGCCGCCATCGAGGCGGCAACCTTGCGGTCTGACCGTTTCCGGCTGGAGCGTGAGACCGATTGGCAGCGGTTGGAGCTGATCGTCGAGGCGCTGGAGAAAAACCGCACGCGGCGCATTTCGGATGAGGATCTGCTGGAACTGCCCGTGCTCTACCGCAAGGCCGCATCAAGCCTGGCGGTGGCGCGCGAGACCTCGCTCGATGCCGCCACGCTGGCCTATCTGGAATCGCTGGTGCGGCGCGCGTGGTTCCAGGTCTATGGTCCGCGCACTGGCTTGTTTGCCTGGCTGCGCAGCTTTCTGGGCGGCGGGTGGAGCGCATCGGTGCGCGACTTGTGGCTGGATATCTGCATCGCGCTGGCAGTGATGGTGGCAGGAACCGTGGTCGGCTGGCTGCTGGTGGCGGGCGATCAGGACTGGTATTATCGGCTGGTCGGCGAGAGCGCTGCCGGGCGAGCGCCGGGGGCCAGCAAGGCTGAACTCGCCGCCTCGCTGGAGCCGACCGACAGTGCCGAGGGGCTGACCTTTTTTGCCGCCTCGCTGTTCTCGAACAATTCGGGCGTGTGCATTCTGGCCTTCGCGCTGGGCTTCTGCTTCGGCGTGCCCACGCTGCTGCTGCTGGTTTACAACATGACCATGCTGGGGGCGATGTTGTGGCTGTTCAACGATGCCGGATTGACCTGGGAATTCGCCGCCTGGCTCAGCGTCCATGGCACGACCGAGCTGTTCGCGATCCTGCTGTCGGGCGCGGCTGGGCTGCATATCGGCCGGGCGATGGCTTTTCCCGGCGCGCGCTCGATCATGTCAGCCGCCGCTGCCAGCGGCAGGCGCTCGGCACAGGTGATGGCCGGATGCGTGATCATGCTGGTGATCGCCGGGCTGCTCGAAGGCTATGCCCGCCAGCTGGTGCCCAGCGCTGAAGGCCGCGCCACCATCGGCGGAGTGATGCTGGTGGGCTGGTTGGCCTATTTCATCCTCACCCCGCGCCCGCGTGCTGCTGATGGTGATGCCGGGGCCGCAAGATGAGCACGCCCACCGCCCGTCGCACATCGGCCAGCCTGCTGCAGAGCCAACAACGGCGCCAGCGCGAACTGATCACACCCGAAGGACTGGCGCTGCCCGTCACCATTGCCGGACGTGGCGCGCGGATGGGCGCGCTGTTGCTCGATCTGTTGATCCTGTTCTTGTCGGCGCTGGCGCTTTTTTTGCTGCTGCTGGGCCTCGGCATCGGCCTGCTGGGGGATAATTTTGAGCAAACCAACAGCATGGCGGTCGAACTGGTTGGCGTGGCGATGCTGATCTTGCTGTGGTTCTCACGCTATGGCTATTTCCTCTATTTCGAGCTCGGTCCGCGCGGGGCGACGCCGGGCAAACGGGCGATGGGTATTCGCGTCGCCGCGCGTCCGGCGGCCGGAGGGGCCAACGGTGCGAGCGGTGGTCGCCTGACCGCCGAGGCCGTGATCGCCCGCAATCTGCTGCGCGATATCGAGGTGTTTCTGCCGGTCACCTATCTGCTGGGAATGCTGTTTGGCGGCGCACAGGCCGATGGGGTGATGGGCTGGGCGGCGTTCGTGTGGCTGATGGTGTTCCTGTGTTTTCCGCTGTTCAACAAGGATCGGCTGCGCGGCGGTGATCTGATTGCAGGGACCTGGGTGGTCGAGGCTCCGCGGGTGAAGTTGGCGCAAGTGATGCCCGCCACCAGCAAGGTTCAGCGCGAGGATTACCGCTTCGGCGATGCCGAGCTATCTATCTATGGCGAGCATGAACTGAAGGTGCTCGAAAGCGTGCTGCGGCAGAACAATCCCGAAGCCATGCGCGAAGTAACCCAGGCGATCTGCCGCAAGATCGGCTGGACCGGCGGCGGCGGGCATGAGCGCGCGTTCCTCGAAGCCTTCTACGCCGCCCTGCGCGCCCATCTTGAACGCGGTATGCGCTTTGGTAAACGCAAGGCCGACAAGCATTCGTGAGGACGAACTGAACAATGATCCTGCGCCCCGCCACGCCCGATGACGCGCCAATGCTGGCCGATTTCGCGCGCGATGCCTTCAATGCCGCCTTCGCCGATCTGTACAAGCCGGAAGATCTGGCCGTGTTCATCGCCGAATGGCGCACGCCCGAACGCTATCTGCAATATATCACCAATCCCGATGCGCGGGTCCAGCTGGCCGAGGTTGATGGGCAACTGGGTGCTTATTGCATCGTCGTGCGCGGCCTGGTGCTTGACGTTCATCCGGCTCCGCTCCCGCTGCGCCCGACCTTCCTCAACCAGCTTTATTGTGCAAGCGAAATGACCGGCCACGGGCTGGGTGCAGCACTGATGGAATGGGCCATCGGCCAAGCCCGCGTTTGGGACGCCGATGCCATGAGCCTGTCGGTCTATTCGGAAAACTTCGGTGCGCAGCGGTTCTACCAACGCTATGGCTTCGTCAAAATCGCCGATACCGACTTCTGGGTCGGCAGCCAGCAGGATGCAGAATTCCTCTATGAATTGCGCTTCTAAGCGCCACCCTTAATCCGGCCTTAGGGAAATTCCTGCACTATCCCCGCTTAGAACTTGGGGACAATTTGCATGGCCGTCGCCGAAATCCAGCTGCCCGCGCCGGGTATCTATACTGGCCCAATGGCCGATACGCTGCTGCACGATCCGGCAATCGAGCGGGTATTGGCGGCGGTGCGCGGCCATCTGGGCGTGGAGATCGCCTTCGTCTCGCGCTATGTCGAAGGCGGAATGCGCGAGCTGACCCATGTCCATACAGATCTCAACCTGCCGATGGGCCCGGGCTTTCGCGAGCCGATGGAGGACAGCTATTGCTGGCATATCCTCGAAGGGCGGCTGCCCGAACTGATCGTCGATGCCGCCGATCATCCTTTCACCAAAACTTTGGCGATCACCGATTTCCTGCCCGTCGGCTGCCATCTCAACGTGCCGCTGCGGCTGGCTGATGGCCGCGTGTGGGGCAGCTTCTGTGCGCTGGGGCGCGAGCCTGACCGGACGCTGAGCCAGCGCGATCTGGGCGTCGTGCGGGCCTTTGCCGGGCTTGCCGCCGAACGGATCGAAGCCAGCATGGCGAGCGATGCCGAGGACGCCGAAACCCGTGCCCGGATAACCGAAATGCTCGATGGCCACGCCATCACCATCTTCCACCAGCCGATCCACGATCTGGCCACTGGTGAGCCATTGGGCGTGGAGTGCCTCGCGCGTTTTCCCAACACCACCCGGCGCGGTCCCGATGCCTGGTTCGAGGATGCGACGCGCGTGGGCATGGGCGTAGAGCTGGAAATGGCCGCAGTGCGCGCTGCGCTGGAAACGCTGGGCCATGTGCCCACTGGCAAATATGCCGCGATCAATGTCTCGCCCGCCACGATCCTTTCGGGCGCATTGGAGCGGGAACTGGAGGGCGTGGATTCGGGCAAGCTGGTGATCGAAGTGACCGAACACCACCAGGTCGAGGATTTCGCCGCCCTCAGCCGCAAGCTGGCGCGGCTGAAGGAAAAAGTCCGCATCGCTATCGACGATGTCGGCACTGGCTATTCGGGCCTGCGCCACATTGTCGATCTGCAACCCGATATCCTCAAGATGGACATGTCGCTCACCCGCGATATCGACCGCGACCCCGCCCGCCGCGCTCTCACTGGCGCCTTGGTGCAACTGGCGCAGGATATCGGCTGCAAGCTGGTGGCCGAGGGGATCGAAACGGTTGAGGAACGCGACGCCATGGCCCTGTTGGGCGTCCATTGCGGCCAAGGCTATTTCTTCGCCCGGCCCCTGCCGGTGGTGGCCGCCCACCGCCACATGCTGGGCCTGCGCGACGAGGATGCCGAGCCGGACTTGTCCGCCGAAGAAACCCGCGGCACACCCCGCCACGATGACCAGCCGCCTCTGGTTCGCTTGCAGGGTTAGCCATCATTGCCCCTTGGCGAGCCTGCGCCTATAGGTGCTACCATGTCATCATCGATCAGACCATGGCGCGATATTGCGCGCCGCCAAAGCCGCCAGATCATGGTCGGAAAAGTTCCCGTTGGCGGCGATGCGCCGATCACCGTGCAGACCATGACCAACACCCCGACAGAGGATGTGGCCGCCACCATTGACCAGATCCGCCGCTGCGAGGATGCGGGCGCGGACCTTATTCGGGTGTCCTGCCCGACAGAGGAATCGACCCGGCATTTTGACCAGATCACCCGCGCATCCAATATCCCGGTCATCGCGGACATTCATTTCCACTACAAACGCGCGCTGGAAGCGGCCGATAAGGGCGCAGCCTGTCTGCGCATCAATCCGGGCAATATCGGCTCCAGCCAGCGCGTGGCCGAAGTGGTCCGCGCGGCCAAGGCCAACGGCTGCGCCATCCGCATCGGAGTCAACGCCGGATCGCTTGAGAAGGACTTGCTGGAAAAATACGGCGAGCCTTGCCCCGATGCGCTGGTCGAAAGCGCGCTAGATCATATCAAGCTGCTGCAGGACCACGATTTCCACGAATTCAAGGTGGCGGTGAAAGCCAGCGACCTGTTCCTGGCGGTGGCCGCCTATATGCAATTGGCCGATGCGGTCGATTGCCCGCTGCATCTGGGCATCACAGAGGCGGGCGGCCTGATCGGCGGCACAGTGAAAAGCTCGATCGGCATCGGCAACCTGCTGTGGGCCGGGATTGGTGACACGATCCGCGTTTCGCTTTCCGCTGAACCCGAACAGGAAGTACGCGTCGGCTTCGATATCCTCAAATCGCTCGGCCTGCGCACAAGGGGCGTGCGGGTGGTATCGTGCCCCAGTTGCGCGCGGCAGGGGTTCGACGTGATCCGCACCGTGCAAACGCTGGAAGACCGCCTCAGCCACATCAAGACGCCGCTCAGCCTTTCAATCCTTGGCTGCGTGGTCAACGGCCCGGGTGAAGCACGCGAAACCGATATTGGCATAACGGGCGGCGGCGCGGGCAAGCACATGGTCTACCTCTCGGGCGTGACCGATCATCACGTGCAGGACGCCGATATGGTCGATCACATCGTGCAGCTGGTCGAAGCCAAGGCGGCCGAGATCGAAGATGCGATGATCGATGCTGGCAAGGCTGAGGTTGGGGCTGAGGTTGAGGCGGCAGAGTGACCCGCAAAGACGACGATGCCCAATCGATCCGCTCCGCCACTTCTGCCGACCTACCGCTGATCGCAGCGCTGATACGCGAGCTCGCCGAATATGAGAAGCTGGCTCACGAGGTTCGTTTTGACGAAGCCGTGCTGGCCCAAAAGCTATTCGGCCCCCGCCCTTTTGCCGAGGTTCTGATCGGCGAGCTGGAGGGCGCGGCGCAAGGATTTGCATTATTTTTCCATAACTTCAGCACGTTCGAGGGCAAGCCGGGGATCTATCTGGAAGACCTTTTCGTGCGGCCAGCGGCGCGCGGATCTGGTTTGGGCACGGCACTGCTGCGGCGGTTGGCATTGATCGCGCAGGAAAGGGATTGTGCTCGCCTTGAATGGTCGGTGCTGGATTGGAACGCACCCGCCATCGACTTCTACCGTGCACTCGGAGCAAGGCCGATGGACGAATGGACCGTGATGCGGGTGGATGGAGAGGCGCTGCGGCAGCTGGCCATCTCCGCCTCCTGACATTGGCTTTACTTCGCAGTAACCCGCGCTGGCCTAAGCTGCCGACACCATGGACTTCCGCGTCGCCCTAGTCTGCATCGTCCTGGCCGGAGGGGCTGTGGGCATGGCTGTGCCTGGCGGACCGCTCGATCGGCAGGCGTCAGCTCCGGCAGCACCCGAACGCAGTGTCCTTCCGCTCGCCGACAGTGCCCGGACGCAAGCGGTCGAATGGGGCGAAGGCGTGGTGTTGCAGCGGATGAGCGATGGGCATTTCTATGCCGATGTGCAGATTGATGGCAGCACCATCCGTATGCTGGTGGATACTGGTGCCAGCGTGGTTGCGCTGACCGCAGCCGATGCCGAAGCGCTGGGGCTGGAATGGAGCGAGGATGATGTCACCGCGGTGGCGCAAGGCGCGTCCGGCCCGGTTTACGGCATTCACACCCAGATCGAGCGGATGAGCGTTGGCGGCAATGAGGCCACCGGTGTGCGCGCGATTATAATCACCGAGGGCGCGGGCATGTCCCTACTCGGCCAGTCGTTCCTCAGCACGCTGGGATCGGTCCGGATCGCTGGCGACAGCATGGTTCTGGGCGGCTGACTCAACTTAGCCCTCGGCAAAGCACCAGTGGCTGATTATATCGTTACGATGGACCGCAGAAAGTTCCTTGCCACCACTGCTTTTGGAGCCGCCGCGTTGGCCGTGCCGCTGCGTGTGGCGGCGCAGGCTGCACCCGATCTGCGCACCCGCCGCGTGCTCGACATTGCCCGCGATCAGGTGGCGCGGGCGGGTGATGTGCTGTGGCGGCGCGATATTGCCGGGATCGCCGACTTTGGCCTGCATTCGGCCAGCCCACGCCTCCATATCGCCAATCTTGAGGCCGGTACCGTGCGCAGCCTGCTGGTCAGCCACGGCAGCGGGTCTGACCCGGAACACGATGGCTGGCTCAACGATTTTTCCAACCTCGATGGCAGCTGGGCCACCAGCCGCGGGGCCTATGTCAGCTGGGAATGGTATGAGGGGCGTTATGGCACCTCGATGCGGCTGGAAGGGCTGGATGAGAGCAACGCCAACGCTTTCCCACGCGCCATCGTGATGCACGCCGCCAGCTATGCCACGCCCAGCCACGTTGAGCGCTGGGGCCGACTGGGCCGCTCGAACGGGTGCTTTGCCATCGGGCCGGAGGAATTTTCGACCGCGCTCTATCAATTGGGCGGCGGCAAGCTGCTGTTCGCCGACCGGCTGGGGATTGGCGAGGACGGAACCGATGTGGCGATCCCGCCGCAAGCCCCGGTCGATTTCAACGCCGCGATCGCCCAGCGCCAAGGCGAATTGCTTCAGGATGAAGCGGAGCTGGGGTTGGATGACACAGCGATCGAGGGTGCCAGCGGACCGACCGCGCTGCCTTAGAGTGGCATGCGGTAATCTGACCCACCGTGACGGAGCCGATTTTGATCGAGTGCAAGGAGAGGGGAGGGAGCTTTGCCAAAGCATAGTGACCGACGATGGACGCTGCTATCGGCCAAAAGGGGCCCGCCCCGAAGGGGTTGCCTCAGGAAGCCCTTCGGGCTGCGTTGCCTTACTTGGACGGGCTACCAGGCCGACCTGCGCAAGGCTCCTTGCCGAAGAGCTTCCTGAGGCAATCACGGTGGGTCAGATTACCGCACGCCGCTCTAAAGCCGCCGCGTGCTCGCTGCCGCCAAAGCCGCCAGCACCGGACCGTCGCGGCTGTAGATGTCGCGGTATTCCACCAGCTGCCCGGTCTCATCCACCCGCATGGTGAAATAGGCGAGATAGACCGGCAGCTGCTGCGCCAATGCCATCCGGGTATAGTCTCCGCTGTCCGACATCAGGCGCGCATCCTGGGCCGTGCCGCCCTGTCCCATTTGCGCCAGTGTGGCGGCCAGTTCAAGCGCCCCTTCGACCCGGATGCAGCCATGGCTGAGCGCCCGGTTGGGATTGTTGAACAGGTTGCGGTTGTTGGTGTCGTGCAGGAAAATCGCATAGGCGTTGGGCATGTCCAGCTTCATCTTGCCCAGTGCGTTGCGGGGGCCTGGCTGCTGGACAACACTGATCGCCCCGCCGGCACCGCGCGTGGCGGTATAACCCAAGGTCCGCGCCCAGTCGGGATTGCCCAGCACCCGGCGGCCCAGCCCTTCGCCGACGACGATCGATTGCGGCACCGTCCATGTGGGGTTGAAGATCACCCCTTCGACCACTTCGGCCATTTGCGGTGTGGCATTGCGGCCCGGCTGGCCGACGATAGTGCGATAGGTCCGCATCACCTCGCCGTTGACGTTCAGCCGCAGCATGAATTCGGGCACATTGGCCAGCAGATGTATGCCGCCAAGATCGCGCGGCAACCAGCGCCAGCGATCCATATTCGCGCGGATGCGGTTGCGCTTGGCCTCGTCTGTTGCCGGAGTGATCGAAAGGATCGCGCGCAAGGCGGCATAATCCGGGTGGCTAGGCAGCAGCGATCCGAGCACGCCGCGCACATCGCCATTGGCCAGCGCGCGCTCCATCAGCTCGTCTGTGGGCAGCATGGCAGTGTCGCTATCTTCCATCAGATAGCCGCTGCGCGAGGCGATCGGCGTGTGCCCATCGCGGTAATCTTCGGCCAGCCAGGTGAAGATGGCGGTGGCGACCCGGTCCAGCTCCTCCCCTTCGCCAACAGCAATGGCTGCGCGCAAGGCATCGGGCTGATAATCGGACGGATCGAGCCCTTCCATCGCACTGCCCGAAATGACCGTCAGCAGCGCCTGCGCGCGCTCCACTGGCCAGGTGAGCCCTTCGGTGGTGCGCGGAGGAATGGCCCGCCGGGCAGTGTCCGGTTCCCACTGCGCGGCCATCACCTGCACGGCATCAACTTCCAGCACCCGCTCAAACGGCAGGCTCTGCGCCCCCGCGCTGGTGCTGGTCCATCCGCTGCTGGCAAGGCTGCACAAGGCAGCCATCGCAATGAGATATCTACCCCTATTAACCATAGGCGACCATGTGCACCGCGCGGGTGATTCTGGCAAGCCAGCAACAGCTGACATGACTTTGCGCCATCTCGTGCCTAAAGACACTCCATTCATGAACCGACACCCCGCCTTCTGGCCATTCCTGGCCGCTTTGCTGGCTATCGCCGTGCTGACAGCGATGGACGGCTTCATCAAGACCGCAAGTCTGGCAGTGGGGGCCTATTCCGCGCTGCTGGTGCGCGGCGCGATCGCCTTTTCGCTGACTGGCAGCATCTGGGCCACAGGCAACCCGCGTTGGCCCGAAAGTTCGGTGCTGAAGGTCCATTTGTATCGTGGCATTGTCGGCGGAGGTTGCTCGTTGACGTTCTTTTCCGCGCTGGTTCATCTTCCGCTGGCCGAAGCGATTGCACTCAGCTTCATCAGCCCGTTGATGGCACTGGCGCTGGCAGCATTGGTGCTGAAAGAGCAGATTGGCCGCAAGGCGATCATCGCCGCCGTGATGGGCATGGCCGGCGTGCTGGTGATCGTGGGCGGACGGATCGGGCAGCAGCAACTGGATGACGATGCGCAGCTGGGCATCGTGCTGGTGCTGATCTCGGCGGTGCTTTACGCCTGGAACATAATCCTGCAACGCCAACAGGCGCAGCTGGCCGGGCCGCTTGAAGTCACCACCTTCCAAAGCGCGCTGATGGCGCTGACCTTGCTGCCGGCCGCGCCGTGGTTCCTTACCCTGCCGCAGACGGGCGCGATCTGGGGCGCGATTGCGGTATCGGCCTTGCTCGGCGTGATCGGTCTGCTGTTGTTCGCCTGGGCCTATGCCAGGGCCGAGGCGCAAGTGCTGGTGCCGGTCGAATACTCCGGCTTTGCCTGGGCGGCGCTGTTCGGCTTTGTAATGTTCGGCGAGGAGGTGCAGCTGGCAACCTTGGCCGGGGCTTGCCTGATCGTGGCTGGCTGCTGGATCGGCGCGCCGGGCAAGCATAGCGAGCAGGTGGCAACGGGCGCGCCGGGCTTGGAGGAAGCGGTTTAGTCCTCGTCCGCCACCGCCTCAGCCGGAGCAACTTCATCGCCGCCAAGGCCTGCGCTTTGCCATACCAGACCCAGCGCTCCGCCAAGGAAAGCGGCGACAGCCAGCGCGGCGGCCATGCGCCACACGCCAAACACCGGCACGGGATCGTCGGATCGCTTCATCGGCATGGCTCAGCAGAATCCCTTCATATACGCCCTGTCCCCTTGACCTTGCGCCCTCAAAAGAGCAGTTCGCCGGGCAAGCGGCCCCCTCTTTACCCCAGCGGCTGCAACTGCAACAGACATTCAAAGCACAGCAAAGGACACGGTATAGATGACCCAGGTCGGCTCGGACTCGCTCAACACTCGCAGCACTATGGAAGTAGGCGGAAAATCATACGCTTACTACTCGCTGGCAAAAGCATCCGAGACCATCGGCGATATCAGCCGCCTGCCCTTCAGCATGAAGGTGCTGCTGGAAAACCTGCTGCGATTCGAAGACAACGGCTTCACCGTGGGACGCGACCATATTCAGGCGCTGGCCGATTGGCAGAACAACCCTGCCACGGGTGAGGAAATCCAGTATCGCCCGGCGCGCGTGCTGTTGCAGGATTTCACCGGTGTGCCGTGCGTGGTCGATCTGGCCGCGATGCGCGATGCCATCGCCACGTTGGGCGGCGATACCGCCAAGATCAACCCGCTGGTGCCGGTCAACCTGGTGATCGACCATTCGGTGATGGTTGACGAATTCGGCCATCCCAAGGCCTTCGAGAACAATATGGCTCTCGAATACGAGCGCAATGCCGAGCGTTACGACTTCCTCAAATGGGGCGCGGTCAGCTTGCAGAATTTCTATGCCGTGCCGCCGGGCACCGGCATCTGCCATCAGGTGAATCTTGAGAACATCGCGAAGGGCATTTGGTCCTCGATCGATCAGAACGGCGAAACCGTGGCCTATCCCGACACATGCGTCGGCACCGATAGCCACACCACCATGATCAACGGCCTGGGCGTGCTCGGCTGGGGCGTGGGCGGGATTGAGGCTGAGGCGGCGATGCTGGGCCAGCCGGTGTCAATGCTGATCCCCGAAGTGGTCGGCTTCAAGCTGACGGGCGCCATGTCCGAAGGCGTGACCGCCACCGATCTGGTGCTGACCTGCGTGCAGATGCTGCGCGCGCACGGCGTGGTCGGGCGGTTCGTGGAGTTCTACGGACCCGGCGTTTCGGCCCTGTCACTGGCAGACCGCGCCACCATCGCCAATATGGCCCCCGAATATGGCGCCACCTGCGGCTTCTTCGGGATCGACGACAAGACGCTCGATTACTTGCGCCTCACCGGTCGCAGCCAGGCCGATATCGCGCTGGTCGAAGCCTATGCCAAGGCCCAAGGCCTGTGGTTCACGCCGGATAACACCCCGGTGTTCACCTCCACGCTGGCGCTCGATATGGCCAGCGTGGTCCCCAGCCTCGCCGGTCCCAAGCGCCCGCAGGACAAGGTGGCGCTGCCCGATGTCGCCGCGCTGTTCAACGCCGATCTCTCCAGCTCCTATGGCAAGTCCGCCGCCGCCCGCGTGCCAGTCGACGGCGCCAACCACGATATCGGCGATGGCGACGTGGTGATCGCGGCCATTACCAGCTGCACCAACACCTCCCACCCCGATGTCCTGATCGCCGCTGGCCTCGTCGCCAAGAAGGCCAATGAGCGCGGGTTGAAGCCCAAGCCGTGGGTCAAGACCAGCCTTGCGCCGGGTAGCCAAGTCGTCACCGACTATCTCAACAAGGCCGGGTTGCAGAGCCATCTCGATGCGCTCGGCTTCGATCTGGTCGGCTATGGCTGCACCACCTGCATCGGCAATTCCGGGCCGCTGGCCGAGCCGATCAGCAAGGCGATCAATGGCAATGATATCGTTGCCGCCAGCGTCCTGTCGGGCAACCGCAACTTCGAGGGCCGCGTGTCGGCTGATGTGCGCGCCAACTTCCTCGCCAGCCCGCCGCTGGTGGTCGCCTATGCCCTGAAGGGCACGGTGACGCAGGACATCACCACCACGCCGATCGGGCAGGACCAACAAGGCAACGATGTGATGCTGGCCGATATCTGGCCCAGCACGCAGGAAGTCGCCGATCTGCGCGCCTCCTCCATTGATCGCGCGATGTTCGAAGCGCGCTATGCCGACGTCTACAAGGGCGACGAGCACTGGCAGGCGATCAAGGTCGATGCCTCCGATACCTATGCGTGGAAGCCGGGCAGCACCTATATCGCCAACCCGCCCTACTTCGACGGCATGGGGATGACGCCCGAACCCGTCACCGATATTATCGCCGCCCGCCCACTGGCGATCCTCGGCGATAGCGTCACTACCGATCACATCAGCCCCGCAGGCTCGATCAAGACCGATAGCCCGGCGGGCCGTTATCTGCTCGAAAATCAGGTCAGCAAGGCCGATTTCAACTCCTATGGCAGCCGTCGCGGCAACCATGAGGTGATGATGCGCGGCACTTTCGCCAATATCCGCATCAAGAACGAGATGGTCCCCGGCGTCGAAGGCGGCGTCACATCCTATGGCGGTGAGACCATGGCGATCTATGATGCGGCGATGCAGCACAAGGCCAATGGCACCGCGCTGGTGGTGATCGGCGGCAAGGAATACGGCACTGGATCGAGCCGCGACTGGGCCGCCAAGGGCACCGCCCTGCTCGGCGTGCGCGCAGTTATGGTGGAGAGCTTCGAGCGCATCCACCGTTCGAACCTGATCGGCATGGGCGTGCTGCCGTTGCAGTTCGCCGATGGCCAAAGCCGCGAGACTTTGGGCCTGACGGGCGACGACGCCTTCACCATCCGTGGCCTGGCCGGCATCCAGCCGCAGCAGGACGTGACGGTGGATGTAACGCGCAAGGATGGCAGCAGCTTCACCTTCACCGCCAAGTGCCGCATCGATACCGCGAATGAGCTGGAATACTACCTCAACGGCGGCATCCTGCACTATGTACTGCGCAAGCTGGCGGCCTGATCGCCGTCGCCCAGCAGGTATAAAAAAAGGGCGGCCCGCAAGGACCGCCCTTTTTTCTGGCCATCAGACCCCGTTTCAGGCCGCGCGCTTGGCGTCCTGTTTGCGGCGACGGCGGCGACGCAGCGCCAGCGCGCCTGCACCCGCACCGAACAGCACCATCATGCCCGGCTCCGGAACATCGGTGCCCGACGTGGAGCCGGTGGACCCGCTGGTGCCTGTGCTCGAGCTGCTCGAGGACGAGGAGCTGCTGCTGCTTGAAGACGACGAGGAGCTGCTGGTCGAGGACGAGCCGGTCGAAGTGGTAACATTGCCCGTGCTGGACGATGTCGAACCGGTCGAACTGCCCGAGGACGAACCACTGCTGCTGCCCGAGGACGAACCGCTGCTGCTGCCCGAGGACGAACCACTGCTGCTGCCCGACGACGAACCGCTGCTGCTGCCCGACGACGAACCACTGCTGCTGCCTGAAGAACCATTGCTGCCGCCCGACGAACCGTGGTGTCCGCCATTGCTCCCGCCCGAAGACGAGCTGGACGAGGACGAGCTGCTCGACGACGAGGAGCTGGAGCTTGACGACGACGAACCCGAAGTGCTGCTGCCGCCGGTCGAAGTCGAAACATTGCCGCTCGAACTTGTCACCGCGCCCGAGCTGGTCGAAACATTGCCCGAAGTGGTCGAGGTGGTGCTGGTGATCCCGCCGGTCGAGGTCGAAACGCCGCCCGTGGTGGTCGACGAACCGCCGCTGCCGCCCGAGCTGGTCGAGGTCGACGAGCCGGTGCTGGAATTGTCGATGTCGATATCGATGATGATGCCTGACGTCCCGCCAGTGGTGCCCGACGAAGTCGAGGTTCCACCGCTGCTCGTGGTCGTGGTGGTCGACAGGTCGATGCTGCCGCTGCTGCTGCTTCCGCCGCCGCTGCCACCAAAGAAGCCGCCGAAGAAACCGCCGCCAAAGCCGCCGCCACCAGAACCTCCGATGATGATCTGCTGGCCGCCGCCACCGCCACTCACGCCCCGGCCTTCCGGCATGGGCAGCGGCAGGGCCGGAAGCGGGAGCGGAATGGGCGCAAGCACCTCAGGCTCCAGCTCCACCACGCGGCGGATGCGGCGCGTTTCGCGGCGCGGAAGTTCGCGCCGGGCACCGTGGTCCTTGACATCGATCAGGCGCGGCCCGGAGGCGCTGTCCTCATCAGACTTGTAGCTGACTGTTGCTGCCTGCGGCTCTGCCACATGGACAGCGCCACCTGCCGCCAGCGCTGTTCCCGCAGCGGCAGCCGACAATTTCGCAAGGGCCATTCTAACCGACATGCCTGTCTCTCTTCACGTTTCCCTACGACCATTCTTGCCCGCCAGCGGCCAATACGGTCCTTCCAATCCTGCCAAAGAGACCTGCAACGCCGCCACGGGCAATGGCAAAGGGGCATATTTGGGTGCTGTCTGGGCACTTTTTCGGGCGATTTTGGGTGGCTGGCGGTGGTTTGTCCCACAATGGAACCGAAAGCCGCCCATCCGTTGGCAAAGGTTAACGTGCGCTTGTCAGGATTCCGGGTCGAACAAGCCCGATTGCGCGCCAAAAGCCGAATCAGCAGGCGGATTGAGGCCCAGATGCGCCCAGCCCCCGGCGTTGAGACAGCGGCCCCGGGCGGTGCGGGCGATCAGGCCCAGCTGGATCAGATAGGGCTCGATCACCTCTTCCACCGTGTCACGCGGTTCGGACAGGCCGGCGGCGAGCGTTTCCACCCCCACCGGGCCGCCTTTATAGATATCGGCGATCATGGTGAGATAGCGCCGGTCCATCGCATCCAGCCCCAAGGCGTCGATCTCCAGCCGGGTCAGCGCATTATCGGCGACCTTGGCGGTGACCACGGCATTGCCATCGACATGGGCAAAGTCCCGCACCCGCCGCAGTAAACGCCCGGCCACCCGCGGCGTCCCCCGACTACGCCGCGCCACCTCGCGCGCGCCCGCGCCATCCATCTCCATCCCCAGCAAGCCCGCCGCCCGGGTGACGACCTGCATCAGCTCACCCTCGGTATAAAAGGTCAGCCGCACCGGAATACCGAACCGATCGCGCAAGGGCGTGGTCAGCAGGCCCTGGCGCGTGGTCGCGCCCACCAAGGTAAACGGCGGCAGATCGATGCGGACGGAGCGGGCCGAGGGGCCTTCGCCGATGATCAGATCAAGCGCCCGATCCTCCATCGCGGGATAGAGCACTTCCTCGACCACCGGATTGAGGCGGTGAATCTCGTCAATAAACAGCACATCGTGCGGTTCGAGGTTTGTGAGAAGCGCCGCCAGATCACCCGCCTTGGCGATGACCGGGCCGGAGGTAGCGCGGAACCCCACACCCAGTTCCTTGGCCACAATCTGCGCCAGCGTGGTCTTGCCAAGACCGGGCGGGCCGAAGAACAGGACGTGGTCGAGCGCTTCGGAGCGGGATTTCGCGGCTTCGATAAACACCCGCAGGTTTTCGCGCGCAGACGCCTGGCCGACGAATTCGGCGAGCGATTTCGGACGCAAGGCTGCGTCGGGGTCGTCCGGGAGGCGGTTTGGGGTGAGGTGGGGGGTCATGCTGCTACCGTAGGAATGAAGGAATATGAGTAGGAGGTATTTCCCTCTTCACATCCGCACCACAGAGTGGTATACCTCCTGTTTGCGGTCATTAAGAGGTTTAGAGGCATGAGGCAGATAGAAGTTAGCACTGAGGTCTTTGCGGCAATTTGGTCAAGACGACACGAAGGAGAGGATGACGAAAACACGATCCTGCACCGCATATTGAACAAGGCTCCGCAGCAACCAGCGAATGAAGCGAAAGTTGCAACCACAACTCCTTTGGGGGAATTTGAAATGATCGGAAAAGTTAGGTGGGTCGACGACATCATGACCGCGCTCCGCATGCTTGGCGGGGAGGCAACCTTGACTGACATTTATGATGCTGTTCGCATCCGCCGAAAAACCGGTGGCCGCTCAGTAACCCGAGAATACAAGGCCACAATACGTCGGACTTTGGAGGACCACTCTTCAGATTCTGCAAACCATCGGGCAGAAGATCTCTTTGCCTTGGTTGGCCGCGGGGTATGGGCGATACGCTAGTCACCCCGCCGCCCTCTTCAACCCAACCCGCACCAGCTCGTTCAACCCCGCACCCTCGCCCAATTCCGCCACCGCCGCCGCCACCGCACTCGCCGCGACCGCCGGTTTGAACCCGAGGTTCTGCAAGGCCGAGACCGCATCCGCGCTCGCTCCGCCCCTTGGCACCGCGACAAAACCCGCACCGCCACCCGGCAAGGCCCCGGCCTTGTCCTTCAGCTCGTTCACAATCCGCCCGGCCAATTTCGGCCCCACGCCTTGCGCCCTTGCCACCGTCGCCGCGTCGCCCGCAGCGCAGGCGTCGCGCAGTTCTCCGAAGGACAGCGCCGACAGGATCGCCAGCCCCACTTTCGACCCCACCCCCTGCACCGTGGTGAGCAATCGGAACCATTCGCGTTCGTCGGCGCTGGAAAAGCCGAGCAGGCGCAGGTCATTCTCTGACACTTGCAGATCGGTGAACAAGGTGCAGGCCTCTCCCCGCGCGCCCAAAGCCGCCAATGTCTTGGCCGAGCAATGCACCAGATAGCCCACGCCGCCGACATCGATCACCACCCAGTCCACGCCGGTTTCGTCGAGCAGGCCTGTCAGCTTGGCGATCATGGTTTGTTCTTGCCGCAAGCTGCCCGCGCTGTCCAGTTGATATGGACAGTTGCCCACTCTTGCGCCAATCACGCAGCCATGAGCATGAACACATTCGGACGCGTCTTTCGCTTCACCACCTGGGGGGAGAGCCATGGCCCTGCTTTGGGCGCGGTGGTCGATGGGTGTCCGCCGGGCATGGCGTTAGACGAGGCGGCGATCCAGCCGTTCCTCGATGCGCGCCGTCCGGGGACCAGCAAGTTCACCACTCAGCGCAACGAGCCAGACCAGGTCCGGATCCTCAGCGGCGTGTTCGAGGGGCGCACCACCGGCACGCCCGTTAGCCTGATGATCGAGAACACCGATCAGCGCAGCAAGGACTATGGCGAGATCGCGCAAAGCTATCGCCCCGGCCATGCCGACTATGCCTATGACGCGAAATACGGCCATCGGGACTATCGCGGCGGCGGGCGCTCATCGGCGCGTGAAACCGCCGCGCGGGTGGCGGCGGGCGCGGTGGCGCGGGCCGTGGTGCCCGAGGTTTCGATCGTGGCCTATGTCAGCCAGATCGGCGCAGATGTTATCGACATGGCCAACTTTGACGCGCACCAGATCACCCAGAACCCGTTCTTCTGCCCCGACCCTGCCGCCGCCATGCGCTGGGAAGCGCTGGTGGACGCGGCGCGGCTGGCCGGATCATCCATCGGCGCAGTCGTCGAATGTGTGGTGACAGGCGTTCCCGCAGGCTGGGGCGCGCCGATTTATGCCAAGCTCGATGCCGATCTTGCCGCTGCGATGATGGGCATCAATGCGGTCAAAGGCGTGGAGATCGGCGATGGCTTTGCCGCTGCCAGTTTGAGCGGAGAGGGCAATGCCGATCCGATGCGCCCGGGTGCAGACGGCGGCGCGCCCCAGTTCCTCGCCAACCATGCAGGCGGGATCGCCGGCGGGATTTCCACCGGCCAGCCGATCCGCTGCCGGGTGGCGTTCAAACCCACCAGCTCGATCCTCACCGCCCAGCCCTCGATCAACTCGGCGGGTGAGGCAGTCGACGTACGCACCAAGGGCCGCCACGATCCTTGCGTTGGTATTCGCGGTGTGCCGGTGGTGGCAGCGATGATGGCGCTGGTGCTGGCCGATCACAAGCTGCTGCACCGGGCGCAGTGCGGGTGATGTTGGGCGGGTGACGTTGTGTGGGTGATTTCGGGATAGCTGGCACCCCCTTTCCTACACCCGCCCAGGCAGCCTATCTCAGACCATGACTTGGCCGAAAGATTGATTTTTCGCGCCGATCCGAAAAGTGTCACCCACCCAGTATTCAATTTACACCATTGCAATTATGCCATTATTTGCGAAAAATGGGGGGTGACACTGTGTCACCCCTGTCACCCAAATCCAGCGCGATTTGCGCCAGATCATGGCCCGCCGCAATCGCCCTGTCACACTGGTGCGTTAGAACGGTAAAATCGATCAATGTCTGCCAATTAATCGGTTGGACGGATCAACACAGAGCGGTCATCGTGCCCGCTGCAACCAATTCAGCGGTGCGATTCGCGCTGCCACAGGAGAGACGCAATGGACGCCAAGACAGGTTCGATTTCGGGCGGTTGCCCGTTCACGGGTGAAACCCGCGCGCTGCATGGCCGCACCAACAAGGATTGGTGGCCCGATGCCTTGGAGCTGGGCAGCCTCACCCAACATGGCGCAACGGTCAATCCGATGGGCGAGGACTTTGACTACCCGCAAGCCTTCAACACCCTCAACTATGCCGCGCTCAAGGCCGATCTCACCGCGCTGATGACCGACAGCCAGCCGTGGTGGCCGGCCGATTATGGCCATTACGGCCCGTTCTTCATCCGCATGACCTGGCACGCCGCTGGAACCTATCGCACCGGTGACGGGCGCGGCGGCGCGGGCAGCGGGCAGCAGCGTTTTGCTCCGCTCAATTCGTGGCCGGACAACGGCAATCTGGATAAGGCCCGTCGCCTGCTGTGGCCGATCAAGAAGAAGTATGGCCAGCACATCAGCTGGGCCGATCTGCTGGTGCTGGCCGGCAATGTCGCGATCGAGAGCATGGGTGGCCCGGTGTTCGGCTTCGGCGGCGGACGCAAGGACGTCTATGAGCCCGAGATGGTCTATTGGGGCTCCGAAGATCTGTGGGTCAACGAAGGCTCGCCTACCCGCATTGTGCCCGAAGAAGGCAAGGAAATCGACAACCCGCTGGCGGCGATCCAGATGGGCCTGATCTACGTCAACCCCGAAGGTCCGGGTGGCAATCCCGATCCGCTGCAATCGGCCCGCGATATCCGCGAGACCTTCGCCCGCATGGCGATGAATGACGAAGAAACCGTGGCGCTGGTCGCGGGCGGTCACGCTTTCGGCAAGGCCCACGGCGGCGCGCCGTCCGATACCTTCAGCGGTGGCCCGGAATCAGAGGCGCTGGCGCTGCAAGGTTTCGGCTGGTTGACCGATGGAGCCGAAATCACCCGCGGCAATATCACCACCAGCGGCATCGAAGGCGCGTGGTCGAACAAC
>CAMDSM010000014.1 GCA_945906905.1 Altererythrobacter xiamenensis
GGCGGCAATATCGATCGCGGGCGAATCGCGCATGTCATCGGTATTGGCCTTGAACGTCAGCCCCAGCAGCGCGACGGTCTTACCCGCAGTGTCTCCACCCAGCGCCGCGATCACCTTGGCACCCATCGCAGCCTTGCGCTGGTCATTCGCCTTGGCCACCGCTTCAACGATCTGCAGCTTGGTGCCATAAATCTGCCCGGTCTGGAGCAGGGCCAACGTATCCTTGGGAAAGCACGAACCGCCATAGCCCGGTCCCGGTTGCAAAAAGCGGCTGCCGATGCGGCTGTCACTGCCGATCCCGCGCGCCACATCGCGCACATCGGCCCCCACCTTCTCACACAGATCGGCGATTTCATTGATGAAGCTGATCTTGGTGGCGAGGAAAGCGTTGGCGGCATATTTGGTCAATTCCGCTGCCCGCCGGCTCATCACCAGCAGCGGCGCATCGTTGCGGGTGAGCGGGCGGTAAACTTCCTGCAGCACCTCTTCGGCATGGGCATCATTCACCCCCACCACCACCCGGTCAGGGCGCTTGAAATCGTCAATCGCGGCCCCTTCGCGCAGAAATTCGGGGTTGGAGGCGACCGAGAATTTCAGCTCGGGCCGGGCCTTGCGGATGATCGCTTCCACCTCGTCACCCGTGCCCACGGGAACGGTCGACTTGTCCACCACCACCGCGCCATCGCGCAACAGCGGGGCAATTTCCGCCGCAGCGGCATAGACATAGCTGAGGTCCGCATGGCCATCGCCGCGCCGCGAAGGCGTGCCAACGGCGATGAACACGGCATCGGCTTGCGGTAGGACGGCGGCCACATCGAGGCTGAAATCGAGCCGTCCGGCCGCGACATTGCTAGCCACCAGATCATCCAGTCCCGGCTCAAAAATCGGTATCCGGCCAGCCAGCAGCGCATCGATCTTGGACTTGTCCTTGTCGACACAGGTAACGTGATGGCCGAAATCGGCAAAGCAGGCGCCCGAAACAAGGCCCACATAGCCCGTGCCGATCATCACGATACGCATTCAAAAACCTTTCCCGTTCGGATTGTCTTCCGCGCCGCATAACAGGTGAACATTGCAAGCGTCCTAACTAGACCCAAAACCGACCACGTCTGCACACCGTGATTGCCTTGGCACGCCCCTCGGCAAGAAGCGTTGCGCAGGTCGGACTGGTTGTCCGGACAAGTAACGCGACGCAGTCCGAGGGGCGTGCCAAGGCAACCTCGAAGGGGCGGGCCCCTTTTGGCCGATTGCGGCGTCTCTCGTTGGTCACGATGCAAGGGCATCGCTCCCTCCTCGTTCCTTGCACTCGGCCAAAATCGGCTCCGTCACGGTGTGCAGACGTGGTCGGTTTTGGGTCTGGCACCTCAACCCCGCCCGCGATAGGAGGCCACGCCCTGATCGGGCAGCCACAGGCCTTCGGGCGGCGCACCGCTTTGCCAGAAGACATCGATCGGAATGCCCCCGCGCGGATACCAATAGCCGCCGATGCGCAGCCACCGAGGCTGCATTTCGGCGAACAGTCGCTGGCCGATGCCCACGGTCACATCCTCGTGAAACCCGGCATGGTTGCGGAATGCTCCGAGAAACAGCTTGAGGCTTTTGGATTCAACGATGGTTTCGCCCGGCGCATAGTCGATCACCAGATGGGCGAAATCGGGCTGGCCGGTCACCGGGCACAGGCTGGTGAATTCGGGCGCGGCGAAGCGCACGAGATAGAGCGTGCCCTCGCGGGGATTGGGCACATAGTCGAGCACGGCCAGGTCTGGCGAAGCGGGCAGCGGGCTGTGCTGGCCCAGATGGAGCGGGGTGGTGGTGGCATCAGTCATGCGCGCCTGATGCCGTTTCGGGAGGCGAGAGGCAAGCAACACGTTGTCCTTGGGTGCCGCTTGTCCTATCCTTGCGCCCATGGAAAACCTCGTCTCAACGCAGTGGCTGGCCGACCAGCTCGGCTCCTCTGATTTGGTGCTGCTCGATGCCAGCGCCCATTTGCCCGATGCCAAGCGGGATCCCGCTGCCGAATTCGCAACCGGGCATATTCCCGGCGCGCGGTTCCTTGATTTGGCGAGCTTTTTTGATCCCGATTCGCCCGTTCCCGCCTCCCTGCCCAACGCCAAGCAGTTTGCCCAGCGGATGGCCGCGCTTGGCGTGCCCAATGGCGCGCGGGTGGTGGTCTATGACGACAGCTATGTGAAAACCGCCGCCCGCGCATGGTTCATCATGCGGATGCACGGGGTGGCGCAAGTGGCTATTCTGGATGGTGGTTTGGACAAGTGGCGCAGCGAGGGGCGGGCGCTGGAAAGCGGCATGGTTGACTTAGCGCCCACCGCTTATACCGCCACCAAGGGGCCAGGATCTGTGCGCAGCAAGGCCGATGTGCTGGCCAACCTCGAAGAGGCCAAGGAGCAGGTCGTCGATGCCCGTGGGGTCAAGCGTTTTACCGGCGAAGACAAGGACTTCCGCCCCAATGTTGATGATGGCCACATCCCCGGATCGCGCAACGTATCGTTCGATTCTGTACTCAACCCTAACGGCACCTACAAGAACCCAGCCGAAATCGAAGCCGCCTTCCGCGCCGCTGGTGTGAACCTGGCGCAGCCCTTGATCACCACATGCGGCGGCGGAGTGACGGCAGCGGTTTTGTTGTTCGCGCTGGAGCTGGCGGGCAAGCACGATGTGGCGCTGTATGATGGCAGCTGGAGCGAATGGGGCAGCGATCCGGCCCTGCCCAAAGAACTCGGGCCGGCACTTTGAGCAAAGGCCGCAACCACAAGCCCGCCACCCGTCTGGCCAGCGCCGGGCGGCGCAGCGACTGGACCGGGCCGGTGGTCAATCCGCCCGTCTGGCGCGCCAGCACGCATCTGTATGACAACAGCGCCGATCTGGCGGCAGGCCGGGCGAATGCGGACGGGCAGTTCTATTACGGCCGCCGAGGATCGCCCACGCAATGGGCGCTGGCCGATGCATTGACCTCGCTGGAGCCGGGCGCTGCTGGCACCGTGCTCTATCCCAGCGGTGTATCCGCCATCGCCGGCGCGCTGCTGAGCGTGCTGAAAGCGGGCGACGTGCTGCTGATTACCGACAACGCCTATGAACCCAGCCGCACCATGGCCCGCGCCCTGCTGGCCGATCTGGGGATCGAGACGCGCTTTTTCGATCCGCTCGACCTGGCCGGGTTCCCCTCGCGTTTCTGCGAGCGAACCCGCGCCGTGCTGCTCGAAAGCCCCGGCAGCCTGACGATGGAGGTTTGCGATATCCCCGCGCTGGCGGCGATTGCGCGGGCACATGGCGCGGTCAGCCTGCTCGACAACACCTGGGCCTCGCCGCTGGGCTTTGCCGCGCTGGAGCACGGCTGTGATGCCAGCATCATGAGCCTGACCAAGCATGTCGGCGGCCATTCGGACGTGATGATGGGCTCAGTTTCTACCGGCGCGGCGCTGTATCAGATTTTGCGCGTGAAGGCGCAGGCGCTCGGCCTGGTGGTCTCGCCCGACGATGCCGCGCTGGTCCTGCGCGGCTTGCGGACGATGGGCGTGCGGCTTGACCGGGCGAGTGCCTCAGCGCTGACCATCGCCCGCTGGCTGCGCGATCAGCGCCAAGTCGCCCAAGTGCTGTGCCCGATGCTGGAGGGTTCGCCGGGGCACGAATTGTGGCAGCGCGATTTTATCGGCGGCTGCGGGTTGTTCAGCTTTGTTTTACAAGACCATACGCCCGATCAGCGCGCGCGCTTCATCGATGCGCTGCAGCTGTTCGGGATCGGCTTCAGCTGGGGCGGTTTCGAAAGCCTCGCCATCCCCTTCGACCCCGCCCGTGTGCGCAGCGTGACCACTTGGCCACCGGACCAGCTGGGGGTGCGGCTGTCGATCGGGCTGGAGGATCCAGACGATCTGATCGCCGATCTGGCGCGCGCACTGGCGGTTATGGGCGCCTAAAGCAAACCTACCCCACCCCAAAACCATTCTCACTGGCACTTCGCCCCCATGCGCACCATTGAATATCCATGACATCGGGCACGATCTATCTGGTAGGCGCAGGCCCCGGTTCGCCGGACCTGTTGACGCTGCGCGCCGCGCGGCTGATTTCGCGTGCCCGGTTGATCGTCCATGATGGGCTGGTCGATCCGCAGATCCTCGCCCTCGCCCGGCCTGATGCCAAGCTGATCTCTGTCGCCAAAAGCCGCGCGCGTCACACGATGCAACAGAACGATATCAACGCGCTGCTGGTGGCCGAAGCGCTTAAGGGCAAAGATGTCGTGCGCCTCAAGGGTGGCGATCCGTTCGTGTTTGGTCGTGGTGGTGAGGAAATGGAGGCCGCCCATGCCGCTGGCGTGGCGGTGGAAGTGGTCCCCGGCATCAGCGCCGCCAATGGCGCCGCCGCCGCCGCCCAAATCCCGCTCACCCACCGCGATCACGCCAGCATCGTTTCGTTCGTGGCCGGCCAGTGCAAGGGTTTGACGCAGCAGAACTGGGCTGGCCTTGCCGGAGTTGGCCGCACGCTGGTGATCTATATGGGCGTATCCACCGCCGCGCAGATCGCTGAAAAGCTGATGGCCGATGGCCTCGCGCCCGATATGCCGCTGGCCGTTATCGAAAACGCCGCGCGCCCGGAAATGCGCGTGCTGCGCGGATCGCTGGCGGCGCTGCCACAGCTGGTCGCGGCTAAAAAAGTCAAAAGCCCGGCGCTGATCGTGATCGGCGAAGTCACCGCCCAGCTTGTGGCGCAATCAGTTACCCAATCTGTCGGAGTGGAAGCGAAGTGAAAATCCTGACCGGAAATGATTTGGCGAGCGGCGCGGTCACTTGGTGGGATGGCCAGGGCTGGTCGCTGCATGTCGATGACGCTGTTGATGTCGGCGATGCTGGCGCCGACTCTGAGGCCATCCTTGCCCGCGAAAGCGCCGCCCAACGCGTCAACGCCGCCTATGTGATCGACGCCGAAAGGACGCCCGAAGGCATCCGCCCCGGCCACATCAAGGAACGCATCCGTGCGCTCGGCCCGACGGTGCGGATGGACTTGTCGCTTAAACCGGCCGATCCGGCTGCTGCCGATTGGGTGAACTGATATGTATCAATATGACAAATACGACCAGACCATGGTCGATGCCCGCGTCGCCGAATTTCGCGATCAGGCGCAGCGGCGGCTCGATGGCAAGATCACCGAGGACCAGTTCAAGCCGCTGCGGCTGATGAACGGGCTCTATCTGCAATTGCACGCCTATATGCTGCGGGTGGCGGTGCCCTATGGCACGCTGAGCGGCGCGCAGATGCATGTGCTGGGCGATATCGCTGACAAGTATGATCGCGGCTATGGCCACTTCACCACCCGCCAGAACATCCAGTATAACTGGATCAAACTGGAAGAAGCGGGCGATATTCTGGCCGATCTGGCCGCCGTGGAAATGCACGCCATCCAGACCAGCGGCAATTGCATCCGCAACATCAGTTCGGATCACTATGCCGGCGCTGCGGCCGATGAACTGGTCGATCCGCGCCCTTATGCCGAACTACTGCGGCAATGGTCGAGCTTCCACCCGGAATTCAGCTATTTACCCCGCAAGTTCAAGATCGCGGTGATCGCCAGCAATACCGATCGCGCGGCCATGCGGCTGCACGATATCGGCGTGCAGATCGTGCAAAATGCTGCCGGAGAGATCGGCTGCGCTTTCTATGTCGGTGGCGGCATGGGCCGCACCCCGATGATCGCCCCGCTGATCCGTGACTTCGTGCCGCTCGATCAGCTGATCACCTATTCGGAGGCCTGCCTGCGGGTCTACAACCGCTATGGTCGGCGCGATAACAAGTATAAGGCGCGCATCAAGATCCTCGTCCACGAGCTGGGCGCGGCGGAATATACCCGGCAGGTGGAGGAGGAATTCGCGCTCCTGTTGCAGCAGGGTATTGAGCCCCCGCTGGCAGAGCTGGAGCGGATCAAGACCTTCTTCGCCGATCCTGCGTTCAAGCCAGGCCTGCCGATTGAAGCGGACCGCTCGAACGCTGATTTTGCGCTTTGGAGGGACCGCAACACCCATCCGCACAAGCACGCGGGCTATGTTTCGGTCACCATCAGCCTCAAGCCGGTGGGCGGCATTCCGGGTGATGCCAGCGCCGATCAGATCCGCCTGATGGCCGCCTTGGCGACCGATTTCAGCTTCGACGAATGCCGCGTCACCCATGCGCAGAACATCGTGTTGCCGCACGTTGAACTGGGGCGCCTGAATGACCTGTGGCAGCAATTGGCCGCCGCTGGCCTTGGCACGCCCAACCTCGATCAGATTGACGATATCATCGCCTGCCCCGGCCTTGATTATTGCAGTCTGGCCAATGCCCGCTCGATCCCGGTGGCGCAGAAGATATCGAAGCGTTTTGCCGAGAGCGGCAAGGGCGCTGAAATCGGCCAGCTCAAGCTGAAGATTTCGGGCTGCATCAACGCCTGCGGACACCATCATGCCGGGCACATCGGCATCCTTGGCGTCGACAAGAAGGGCACCGAAAACTACCAGCTCTCGCTCGGCGGATCGGAGGCGGAGGATTGCTCGCTGGGCAAGATCACCGGGCCGGGCTTTGACGAGGACGGGATTGTGCTGGCGGTCGAAAAGGTGACCGATGTCTATCTTGCGCAGCGCACCGATGGGGAACGCTTCCTCGACACTTACCGCCGCATCGGCATGGATAGCTTCAAGGAGGCGCTTTATGGTTGAGGTGCAAATCAACCTGCGGAACGATGCGCCGGTTTCCAGTCCCACCGTGCCGCTGGCCGAGTTCAATGCGGCCAGCAATGCTGCGGCCGTGCGGATCGAACCGGGCGATGATGCCCGCGTGCTGCTCGGCCATCTCGACCAATTGGCCTTGGTAGAAGTGAACTTCCCCGGCTTTGGCGACGGGCGCGGCTATTCCGCTGCCCGCGTGCTGCGGGAGGCTGGCTTTACCGGCGAACTGCGCGCGGTGGGCGATGTGCTGGTCGATCAGATCGCCGCCATGCGCCGCTGTGGTTTCGACAGCTTTGCCCCGGTTGTGAAGCTGGACGAGGCCGATGTGGCCGTCGCATTTAACCGCTGGCCTGATGTCTATCAGGCGACCGCCGACGGCCGCGTGCCGATCTGGAACCTGCGGCATGGCTGATGCTGCTCGCGCCAGTGTTCGACAACGTGACCTGATCGACACCGCACCTGCCTTCACGCAGGCCGATGCCGACCGCCTCAACGCGCGCTTTGCCGGGGTCGATGGGGGCGTGATGCTGGCCGAACTGTTCGCCGAAGGCTCGCTGGGCCGGGTGGCGGTGGTTTCCAGCTTTGGCACCGAAAGCGCGGTGCTGCTGCACCTTGTCGCCACCGCCGATCACACCGTTCCAGTGATCTTCGTCGATACGCTCAAGATGTTCCCCGAAACGCTGACCTATCGCGACACGCTGACCGACCTGTTCGGCCTCAGCAACAGCTCGGTGGTCGAGCCTGACGCCGCCGTGCTCGCCGCCAAGGACGAGAACGGCCTGCGCTGGAGCTGGGATCCCGATGGCTGCTGCGAAATCCGCAAGGTCGAGCCGCTGGCGCGCGCCAAGAAGGGCCTCGACGCGTGGATTTCCGGGCGCAAGGCCTTCCAGTCGGTCACCCGCGAAAACCTGCCGCGGTTCGAGATTGAGGACGGGCGGTTGAAGATCAACCCGCTGGGCAATTGGACCAAGGACGATCTGGAAACCTATTTCGACTTGCACGATCTGCCGCGCCATCCACTTGAAGCGCAAGGCTATCTCTCGGTCGGCTGCGTGCCCTGCACCAGCGTAGTCAAGCCGGGCGAAGACCCGCGCGCGGGCCGCTGGCGCGGTTGGGACAAGACCGAATGCGGCATCCACACGCCCGGCGCACCCGATGTCGCGAATGAGGGCGAACTGCCGCCGGGGTATGAACCGGTTTTCTAGGCGCGCTCCAGCAACCCATAGCAAACCAGCGTTTCCACTGTATCGCGCAAGTCCTCGGCGTCTTCCACGGTGAAATCTTCCATGGCCACGCTGCCTTTGGCCAGCAGCGTTTGCAATTGCGGAGCGAGGTCGGGCCTGAGCGCTACCACGGTGTCGCCGATGGTCAGCTGCGGTTCGTCTCCGGCAGGCTCGATGGCATAGAGGATGGAATCGCGCACCTTTAGGCGGTCGGTTGTGGCGATGCCGCTGGCCAGGGCATTGAGCGACCCACGCACGCGCGGGCCTTGTGCAGTGAGGAAATTAGCTCCGAATACCGACAGCGTGGCATCGAAGCTGGCCTTGTCGGCGATTTGCGCCATGATCCGGCGGAACGTTGCCTCGTTCGCTTCGCGCTGGGCCGGATCGAAATAGAGCGAGCGCGGCAGCGACTGGCGCATTTCGGGAATGCGCAGGCCCACTTCGGCCACGGTCTCGAGCAAGAATTCGGCCCAGGTCTGCACCAGAATGCCCACCGTGATATGCAGGCTCGGCTCCTCGCCTTCGTTGGTTGCCCGGTGCGCCAGACCGCGTGGGACATAGAGGCACTGGCCCGGCTCGATCACAAATTCGGCCTTCATTTCGCCCGGATCGTGGTCCTCACTGCGGAACTTCTCACCTTTGTAGGGCAGGCCATCGCGCTGGCCGTAGATTTCCCATTTCTTGCGTCCGGAAACCTGCAGCACCAACACGTCGTGATCGTCGTAGTGAATGCCGAACCCTTGCGAGCTGTTGGGCGTGAGGTAGATATTGGTCTGGATGCGGGCGCCAAAATCACGCTCCAGCCCAAGGCAGAAATCATACAACTTGCCGTCGGCAAATTGCAGCTGAGGCAGCACGATGGTCATCCCATTGCGGAAATTGTCGAGCACCGCACCGCGATCGATCGAGCCGTTGGGGTGGGTAAATTCGTCGGTCGAAATGCCGCGACCCGATTGCGCCATGCCCAGCGACTTGGGCGGCAGTTCGCTATCGGCGATGATCTCGTCAATCCGGTCGATCGAGATCAGGTCGAGCAACTGCGGCAAGACGCCGGGGGTGAGATACCAGTCCTGCTCGAAAAAGCGGGCGAAGAATTCGTCGGTTGTCAGCGGCGCGATCAAGCTGGCCAGCAGGCTGGCGGTCGATTGGTTCGATTGGGTCTGCATGGGTTGGGTCCGGTTCAAGAGCAGTTCATTTTCTGCCGGCCTCGTGCGACCTGCGCCACGTCCACGTCCATCTCTGCTGCGGTCGGCAGGATAATCATTGAGGCTGCAGGAAAAGCCAGTCCAGCAGCCTCAAAGGGATCAATGTCGGCTTAACTGCGGCGCGGCCCACGTCCGTGACCGGATGCATCGGCAGCCGAGCCACTGTCGGCATCGCTGATGCCGGTATTGCCGCTGCGCGTGGCCCCACGCCCGTTGCCCGCGGCATCGGCGTTGCCGCCGCTGTCGGAATCGCTGAGGCCAGTGGTGCTGCGACCGCCGCGACCACGGCCCGAAGCGTCGTTCGCATCTGAATCGGTCACGCCTGTGCGACCCTGGCCTGCTTCGTCATTGGGATCGCTGTCGCTGGCACCGTTCTGGGCCTTGGCGGGCGCAGCGATAGCCACACCTGCAATTGCACCCGTTACCAGGCCAACGAACGAACGGCGCGAAACCCGACTGGTCTTTTTCATGAATAAACTCCCATATTATGAACCCAAAAGTTGGGCTGTCACAAAAAATCTAGCCTTCTACCCGCCGGTGCCGCGTCCACGACCGTGGCCGCTGCGGTCTGTCGGGTCACCGTCATTTAGGCCCGAATAGCCCTGCCCGCTGCCATCGGAGGGATCGCTATCGGTATAACCGTTGTTGCTGCCACGGCCACGGCCTGCGGCATCGCGATTGTCGCCAGTATCCGAATCTGTCAGACCCGTGCCGCCGCCACCACCGCCGCCACCGCGACCATAGTTGGCCCGATCAGTCGAATCCCCATCGGTCACCCCGGTGCGGCCACGCCCGGAACCGTCATTGGGGTCGCTGTCGGTATAGCCGGTACGGCCATAGCCAGCAGAGTCATTGGGATCGCTGTCACTGCGGCCTGTCTGCTGCGCCTTGGCAGGTGAAGCGATCATCGCACTGGCTGCTGCGCCGGTAACCAGGGCAACGAAGGAACGGCGGGAAACTCTGCTGGTCTTCTTCATGGATATTCCCCCAAAATTAGGCGCGCCCGCATTTCCTTGGCTGGCAGGCGCCTCACGGTCTCATAGCACCATATGCGATGCTAGGCGAAGTGTGTGTGACATTTGTTGATAGTTCTGTGCGGATTAACGCAATATTTCCAGATAAATCCTTTGCCAAGGCGGCTTTCTGTCAAAACCACTGCTTCGACCTATACCAGGCGGCGGTCTGTGCCAGCCCCACACTTGTGGCTATACGCGCAGACCACAGGTGTGCCGGGACCGCGTAGGCAGAGTGGCTGGCCCAATCATCATGAAGCATATAGCGCGCCCGATCAGGCGTGAGCCGGGCCTTGTCGCCGCGCACCAGCCGATCAAGCCGCGCGGCCGCCGTGAGCACCGCGCCGGGGAGCGCAGGGGTCCAGACCCGCCGCCCCATGGCCGCGCCAATGGCCGTGGCCAGTTCGCCATGCGGCCAGCCGCCCGCGCGGCCATCGTCAGGTTCGAACACCGACTTTGACCACGCGGCATTGCCTTCCACGCAAGCGAGCAGCAGCAGCCGGGCCAGATCATCGACATGGATGATCGAGGCATTGCCGTGCGGCGGCACCGGCAGCACGCCCCAACGCGCGGAGCGGAACATCTCGAACATGTCGGCATCGCCCGGGCCATAGACTGCCGGCGGGCGGATAATCGTCCAGTTGAGCGTGCTGGCCCGCACCACATCCTCTGCCCCCGCCTTTGACCAGCCATAATCGGACAAGCCAGGCTCACGCGCGGCCAGGCTGGAGACATGCACGAAGCGGCGCACACCCGCCGCCTGGGCCGCATCGACCACCGCCTGAGTTCCGGCGATATTGGCGGCGGCAAACTGCGCCCAGCTCGGCACATTGACCGCGCCCGCAATATGCAGCACCACGTCTGCACCCGCACACAGCCGGGCGAGCGCGGCGGGATCGGCCAGCGTGCCTTCGATCCACTGGGGCTGCGGACCATCGGCCACGATTTGGCGACGGGTCAGCGCTTGGGGCCGCAACCCTGCGGCCAGCGCTTGCTCCAGCACATGGCTGCCAACAAATCCGGTCCCGCCAGTAACGGCCAGCCGAATTTCACCGCTCACAACAGCACCAGCTGATCGCGATGGATCACCGCCGAGCGTGGGGCATAGCCGAGCAGGCCTTGCAGATCATCGCTGCGGTGGCCCTTGATGATGGCGATTTCGGCAGCGTCATATTCGACCAGCCCCTTGGCCAGCGTCCGGCCCGCGCTTGTCCGCACGGCAACCGGAGCACCGCGCCGAAAATCACCCTCCACGGCGGTAATGCCCGTCGCCAGCAGGCTGCCGCCCTTGGCCAGGGCCGCCGCGCAGCCATCATCGACCACGATTGCACCCGCCATCCGTTGGCGTCCGCCAAGCCACGCCTTGAGCGCGCCATCGCGGCGACGTGGCAGGAACAGCGTGCCCACATCGGCCTTAAGCGCGCGGGCGATCGGGCGATGATGCGTGCCGTTGATGATCGCCAGAACAATGCCTGCCCGCCCGGCGATTTCGGCAGCCTGCAACTTCGATGTCATCCCGCCCGATCCCATGCCGGAAGTCGATACGGTGCTGGCCATCTCGTGGATCGCCTTGGTCACGCCCTGCACGCGGGCGAGCATCTTGGCACCGGGCAGCGCCGGATCGCGATCATACAGGCCATCGACATCGGATAACAGCGCCACCGCATCGGCGTGCGCGGCCTGTGCGGCGCGGGCAGCGAGGCGATCATTGTCACCAAATCGGATTTCCGCGGTGGCGACCGAATCGTTCTCGTTGATCACCGGCACCGCACCCGCTTCGAGCAGCTTGGAAATGGTCGCCGAGGCGTTGAGGTAGCGCCGCCGATCGTCCAGATCCTCCAGCGTCACCAGCAATTGCGCGGCAGTCAGGCCCTCGGCAGCCAAAAGTTCGGCCCACAACCCAGCCAGCGCAATCTGCCCGACGGCGGCCGCGGCCTGGGCATCGGCCAGACTGCCGCGCCCGCCTTTGACCAGCCCCAGTTTGGCCGCCCCCAGCGCAATCGCGCCCGAGCTGACCACGATCACCTGCTGGCCGCGTTGGCGCGCCTCGGCAATTTCGCCTACCAGCGCGGACAGCCATGCACGGCGCGGGCTTCCGTCCTTGCCCACCAGCAAGGCAGAGCCCACCTTCACCACCAGGCGCGGGGTCTTGGCGGGGTCCGCCAGATCGGCAAGTTGCTCAATTGTCATCAGACAGGGCTTAGCGAATGAAGCGCCAGAGGCAAATAGTCAGCCCAGCGGATCCCACTCTGGCTCTTCGTCGCCCTCGTCCGCAGCATCGCGCGGGGTGTGGCCGGGATTTTCGGTCGTCGTGCGCGTCGGGAGATAACTGAGCACGGCGTCCATCAGCGCCTCGATCCCGGCGCCAGTCGTGCCCGAAATCGGGAACACCTTGTCGGCCCCGGCGGCGATCAGCTCGGCGGAAAAGGCGGCGACCAACTCGGCATCGGCCAGATCGACCTTGTTCAGCACAACGATCCGCGCCTTGTCTTCCAGGCCCTCGCCATAGGCCGCCAACTCGTCCTCGACCACATGCATCGCCTCGACTGGGTCAGCGGTGGAAATATCCACCAGATGGATCAGCACCCGGCAGCGCTCGATATGGCCGAGAAACCGGTCGCCAATCCCGGCCCCTTCAGCCGCGCCCTCGATCAGGCCGGGAATGTCGGCCAGCACGAATTCGCGGTTCTTGTGGCGCACCACGCCCAGCTTGGGCACCAGTGTGGTGAAGGCATAGTCGCCCACTTTGGCCCCGGCATTGGAAACGGCATTGAGGAAAGTGCTCTTGCCCGCATTGGGCAGCCCTACCAGCCCGGCATCGGCCAGCAGTTTGAGCCGCAACCACACCCACAGTTCCTCACCTGAAACGCCCGGCTGGTGCTGGCGCGGGGCGCGGTTGGTGCTGGTCTTGTAGCTGGCATTGCCGCGCCCGCCCATGCCGCCCTGCAACAGGACAACGCGCTGGCCCTGTTCGGTAAAATCGGCCAGCACTTCTTCCTGATCGTCAGACAGGATCTGTGTGCCCACTGGAACTTCGATCACCAGATCTTCGGCCCCCTTGCCGGTCCGGTCACGGCCCATGCCATGGCCGCCGCGGCTGGCCTTGAAATGCTGGGTATAACGGAAATCGATCAGCGTATTGAGGCCGGGCACAGCGACGAACACGATATCGCCCCCGGCACCGCCGTTGCCACCATCAGGACCGCCATATTCGGCATATTTCTCGCGCCGGAATGCCACGGCACCAGGCCCCCCGCCGCCGGATTTGATATAGACTTTGGCTTGATCGAGAAAATGCATTTTTTATAAGCCTCAAGCGCCGGCGGGGCCATCCGGCCCCTTGGCTATCCTCACTTCCGGGCAGGCAAGCTGCCCTTCGTTGCGGACGGGCATTCGCCCTTGCAGCCCTTACGGGCCGATACTCGCCTAATCGTTAAGCGCAGGAACAGTTCGCTGCAAGCGGACTGCAAGGCCAAACGGCCGGCCGCAGGTGCCCCGCAGCGAAGCGGAGGGAACAGCGCCGAGGAGCGGGTGCCCGGATGGGCATTCGCAACCGACTGGTGGTGGAGCCGAGCGGGATCGAACCGCTGACCTCGTCATTGCGAACGACGCGCTCTCCCAACTGAGCTACGGCCCCGTTCCAGTTGTCGCCGCAAGAACAAGCCCGCGCCCAGCCCTGAAATGAGCGGGCCTCTTAGCGAAAGGGCTGCGGGGTTGGAAGCGGAAAGTTTAGCGGTTTGCCCCGGCGGCGACCGGCTGAACCACTGGCGTGGCGACCGCTCCTTCGCTCGATGTTGGGCTGGTCTCCACGACATCGCTGGGCGTGCCATGCACCGCGACATAACCGGGCTGCGACGCGCCATATTGCACGCCATATCGATTATCCCAAGCGGCGGATTCCACCTGATAGCTCTCGTAAGCGACGAAAAACCGTTCAAACGCATTCTCGAACAGCGCCAGATTGGCCACGCCATAAGCGTTGAGATCGGCAGGCGGCGTAGCCAGCCATTGGGCCGAAACAGCCCGCGCGGCGGCACAAAAATCGCCGCTGGCACCGGGCTGGGCAAAATAGTTATACACCTGCGTCATCTGCGCCTCACGCGCCTGAGTGCCCGCGCGGGTCGAACCAGCCCGCGCCCTGGCCCTGGTATCCAAAGCGGTATTGATTGCCGACAGCGGGCGTTGGAAGCGGATGAGGAAGGCGCTGTAGGCCTCGATGATCTGGCTATCTTCGGCAGCAGTGCAATTGAGCGCGGCGACATTCCACCCGGATCGGAAATGCCACACAGACTGCACTTCATCGATCCCGGTATTGACCGTTTGCCGCTGGCCTGTGGCATTCCTGGCCGGAATCGCCATGACATAGGCCGCGCCACCGGGCGGGATCGGGCGATAGGGGATCGGTTCTGCGCGGACCACTGGCGGAGGTGGGGGCGGCGGCGGAGGTGGGGGCGGAGCTGGCGTGGCGCAAGCGGCCAGCGCGGCAAGGCCAGCGGTCACCACGACAAGTTTCCAGCGGATGGTCAGCATCACAAAATTCCTCTCAACCCACACGAATGCCAAGCCTAGCGCGTTGCTTGCACAAAGAAAATGCCCGGAGTGCAACAAAGCACCCCGGGCACGTTGAACCGGATAACAACTACGGCAGGTTGAGCGATTACTCGCGGCCACCCAAGAAGCTGAGCAGGAACTGGAACATGTTGATGAAATCCAGATACAGCGTCAGCGCACCGAGAACCACCGCCTTGCCAGCCCATTCAGTGCCGCGCACCTCGGCATATTGGTTCTTCAAACGCTGGGTATCATAGGCGGTAAGGCCCGCGAAGATCAACACGCCGATGCCGCTGATGGCATACATCAGGCCCGGCGATTGCAGCCACATGTTGAGCAGCATTGCCAGCAACAGCCCGACCACACCCATGATCAGGAAGCTGCCCATGCCGGTCAGGTTCTTCTGGGTGGTATAGCCAAACAGGCTGAGGCCCGCGAAAGCACCAGCAGTAGCGAAGAAAGTGACCGCAATCGACGCGCCGGTGTAGACGAGGAAAATGGTCGACATCGACAGGCCCATCAGCACCGCAAAGCCCCAGAACATCGCCGCCAGCGTGCCCTTGGAAAAGCGGTTAGCGCCAAAATTCATGCCCAGCACGATTGCCAGCGGCGACAGGATGATCAGCCAGGTCAGCGGTCCGCCGGTCATCACTTGTGCCGCCATGCCCGAGCGGGCGAACAGCAGCGCAACAATGCCCGTCAGCAGCACGCCCGAGGTCATGTAATTGTAGATCGACAGCATGTGGCTACGCAGGCCCGCATCAAACGTGGTGCGGGTGGCGACGTCACCGCTCAGATTTGGCGATACGCCGAAGCCCTGTCGCGTCGACTGGTCGTCGTTCCAATTGGCCATGTGATCCTAAACTCCTAGTGTCCGAAGCAACAACTGCACCGGAATAGCGGTAATATCTGCCTTGTTCGTGCTGTTTTCAAGCAAAACCGGACAAATTCAAGCCCGCGCATCGCGGGTCATCTCGGCGCTGCGATCGCGCGCCGCGCGCAGGGTTTCGGTAACGAGGCCATTCAGTACCCCATCCTCATCCAGCACATCCAGCCCGGCGCGGGTGGTTCCGCCCTTGCTGGCAACCATATCGGCCAGCCGACCTGGATCATGCGGAGACTGCACGGCCAGCGCGGCGGCCCCTTCCACCATCGCCAGCGCCATTGCGCGTGCCTGTTCCTCGGGCAGACCCAGCCGGGTGGCCGCCGCACCCAGCGCATCGATGAAGCGATAGACGAAGGCCGGGCCACTGCCCGCCAGCGCCGTCACCAGATCGAACTTGTCCTGCCCGATCCATTCGGGGCTGCCCAATGGTCGCATCAGATCGGACAGTGCGCTGCATTCCGCCTCGTCCAGCCCTTGCGCCGCCAGCGCCACCGGAGCCTTGCCCAGTGACACTGCCAGATTGGGCATCACCCGCACTAGGCCTTTGGCTGCGGGGAAATGGTGCTGCAACACCTCCAGCTCAACCCCGGCGAGCAGCGAGAGAACTACGCAGTCGCTCCCCGCCAGCAGTGCCACTTGGGGCGCGACTTCGGCCAGGCTCTGCGGCTTAACCCCCAGCAAGATCGCCCCGAATTGGCCCCTGGCGGGCAGTTCTCGGCTGATCGCGATGCCGCCGGGAGCGGCCTCACGGACAGGATCGACCACGGTGAAACTTGCCGGATCACGCCCGGCGGCGAGCCAGCCTTCGAGCATGGCCCCAGCCATATTCCCGCAACCGACAACTAAAATAGAATCAAACATAGCAAGGCGATATCAGGCTTCGCCCGCTGCATCCACCAATGCTGCATCGAGCGCCTCGCGCGGGTTCTTGTCACCCCACAGCACGAACTGGAACGCCGGGTAAAAGCGATCACATTCGGAAATGGCGTTTTCCACCGCCGCCTGCGCCACCGACAGGCCCAGCATACCATCATCGCCCAGCATCAGCCCGTGGCGATAGACCAGCACCCCGCCCTGCGACCAGATATCGAAATGGCCGAGCCACAATTGCTCGTTGATGAGCGCCAGCAGTTCATAAGCAACGCGGCGCTTGGCTTCGGGAACGCGGACATCGGGCAGGCACAGCATCTGCAGCACGCGATCTTCCGGGCGCCACACGCCGCGCAACTGATAGGTGGTCCAGCTGCCGGGAATCTCGGCGCAGACCTCATCATCATTCACGAATTCGCACGGCCATCCGTGGGCATCGAACAGCGCTGCCAGCATCTCCACCGGCGCAGCATCGTCCGATTCGTCCATCGTTCCGCGCCTGATTTCCATGCCCTAGTCGGCTCCGTGGTTAATGTCTGTGCAATCCATGCGCCGCCCGCTGGCAGGCGCGCAATCCGGCCTTCGGGCTTGGCGGGGGAGAACTGGAACAAGCCTGTTGGCAAGGTGTGCAAAACCCTGTGGTCAGGCTGGGGATAATTGCGCCACGCTGATCAGTTGAGCGCGACCACTTCCTCGCCCGCGCTGCTGGTGAAGCGGAAGGAATCGATGCCTTTTTCCTCCAGCCGGGCGATGAAGGCCTGCGCTTCGCGGGCGGAAGCAAATGGCCCGGTTACAAGGCGATTGGTCTGCCCCCAGCGCGCGCGATAGGCCTCGCGCCCTGCCAGCACTCCATCGGCCTCGCGCACCAGACGGCGCCAGTCAAAGCGGAAGGCGGCCACGTCCTGCCCAGTCGCCACCTGCACCCAGTGCCTGCTGGGGTGCGGCGGCGGTGGTGGCGGACTTGGTGGCGGTGGCGGCGGCGGTGGTGGGCGGCGAACCTCGCGCACCGGATCGATCGCGGTAATATCAACCGCGCCCGCAGCAGCACGCACGCGCGGCGTGGCTGCAGGCAGAGTGAACGCGGCAAAGGCCTCGGCCAGGCTGACTTCGGCTTCGGCTGCGGGATTTGGTGGAGGCGGCGGTGGTGGGGTCGGCGCTGGCTCCAACTCAGCAATCGAAAACGACGGAACGGGCAATTCAAGCCGCGTGACGACCACTGGAGGAGGAGGTGGTGGTGGTGCGACCTGTGCGGGCAGCGCTGGTTCCAACACAGCCACCACCACAGGCGGCGCAACCACCCGGGCCGCCGCCGCATCAGCCTCAGCAGCAGCATAAGCCCGGGCCAGTGCCGCCTCATCCTCGGCAGTCAGCCCATCCATCGCCGCCTCGTCATCAGCCGAGGGGCCGAGCGGCGCACCGCCGGGGATCAGGCGGGCATCGCTGGTGCCCGAAGGCGCGGGAACTGCCGAACGGTCAATCCGCCGGGCAAGCTGCTCAGAGTCGCGCCCAATATCGGTGCTGGCGGGAAATACGCCCAGATTGGCCGCCGCCGCCTGCTGTGACGGGGTCAGTGCCCGCATATGGCGCAGATAGGGGTCCATCCGTGTGGCAACGCGTGGGGGCAGCATGACCTCGGCAATCGAAACCGCCTCCTCCTCACGCCCGAGAATGGCCAGCGCAAAAGCGCGCGCGCGATAGGCCGCCACGTCGCGCCGGTCGAGCAAGGGCCGCAGCGTGGCCTCTGACGCCGCCTGATCCCCGGCGATGGCATAGCTGAGCGCGAGTCGCCGTTCGACCTCGGCGTTGGAGCCGCCCGCCAGCGCCACGCCATAGCGTTCCTGCGCCGCCGCGTTCTGCCCGGTCAGATCCAGCGCCAGCCCGTGATCGGCAGCGTAGCGGTCGAGATTCTCGCCCGCTGCACGGGCCTGGTCGAACAAGGTCAGCGCCGTCAGCGGATCGAGTCGCCGCACCGCCACCAAGGCCTGTCCGGCCAAAACCGCGCCATCCCCCGGCGCTATCGACCGCGCACGCTGAAAAAATCCCTCCGCCGCCTCGACATCATTGAGTTCGAGCGATGCGCGGCCAGCGTCAATCAGCGCGGGCAGCGATCCCGGGTTGCGCGACAGCCGCCGCATGGCATCGTTGAGCGTTGCCGACGCCGGATTGGGCAATTGCTGCACCACTTCCTGCGCCCACAGCGCGGCAGGAACGGTCAGCAGGCCAAGCCCCAAGCCGCTTAGGGCCATCGCTGACCAGCCGGCAGACAGGCTCCCGGCAGTTCGCTTGCGCAATCGCATCATTTTCACCCGGAGCCGCAGCCAGAAATTGGCTTACTGGTTATTGGTCCGGCCGAGGAAGCGCGGAATGCGCAGCGCTGATCCGCCCGTTTCCTCCTCCTCGTCCTCCTCCTCAGCGCCCGATCCGGAGCGCGAAAGATTGGCCATGCGTTCAAACAGCGTGCTGCCAGAAGCGGTCGGCGGCGCGGCAGGAGCAGGCTCACTTTCCCCGGACGAACCGAAGAAGCGCCGCCTGCGGCCACCCGTAACCGCTTCGTCCTCAACAGCGCCCCGGTCTGGGAGACTGCTGTCAAGCAGCAGATCGTCTTGCGCGTCGCTTGATGTGGGTGGAACTTCCTCAGCATCCGAAGTCAGTTCGAACATTTCGTCGTCGTCCGATTCAGGATCATCAGTGTGGTTCAGGTCCGCAAGTGAGCCGAACCTGTCACCCGCGCCGCCGCCCGCATCCGCAGCGGCAGGCGTATCATCGAAATCCTCGTCTTCCTCACCGTCAATATCGTCGGTCAGATCAAGTAGATCATCGCCTACCACATCTGCGTCAGGTGCGGCGTCAGGTGCGGCAACTGGTGGTTGCAGCGTGAAACTGTCGGCAAAGCCTTGCGCAACCTCAGGATCTTCGACCTCATCCTCTGCGGCGATATCGTCGATGGTGGGCAGCGGCAGCTTCGGTCCGCGACCACCACCCAGATTGACCGGCTTGTGCGGGCTGTGGACATGATCGGCGTTCTGTTCGATCCCGGTGGCAACCACCGAGACGCGGATCTTGCCAGCCAGATCGGGATTGAAGGCCGTACCCCAGATGATGTTGGCTTCGGAATCGACCAGTTCGCGGATATGGTTGGCCGCCTCGTCAACTTCGAGCAGCTTCATATCGTCGCCGCCGATGATCGAAATGATCACCCCCTTGGCGCCCTGCATCGACACTCCGTCGAGCAGCGGGTTGGCGATGGCGCGCTCCGCAGCTTCGAGCGCACGGTTGGGGCCATCGGCCTCGCCCGTGCCCATCATCGCCTTGCCCATCTCGTTCATCACTGAACGGATATCGGCAAAGTCGAGGTTGATCATGCCGGGGTTGACGATCAGATCTGTGATCGAGCGCACGCCTTGTTGCAGCACTTCATCGGCCAGAATGAAGGCTTCCTTGAACGTGGTATCGGCCTTGGCGACCAGAAACAGGTTCTGGTTGGGGATGACGATCAGCGTATCGACGTGCTTTTGCAGCTCATCAATGCCAGCATCCGCCGCACGCATCCGCCGCGTGCCTTCAAACAGGAACGGCTTTGTCACCACGCCCACGGTGAGGATGCCCTTGCGGCGGGCGATCTCTGCGATGACGGGCGCAGCGCCGGTGCCGGTGCCCCCGCCCATGCCAGCAGCGATGAACACCATGTTCACGCCTTCGAGCGAACGCTCGATATCCTCAACCGTTTCCTCAGCAGCCGCGCGGCCCACTTCGGGGCGCGATCCGGCACCGAGGCCTTGCGTGATATCCGGCCCCAACTGGATGCGATGTTCGGCCACCGCGTTGTTGAGCGCCTGGGCATCGGTGTTGGCGACGATGAAGTCCACGCCCTCGATCTCAGATTCGATCATGTTGGCAATGGCATTGCCGCCGGCCCCGCCGACACCAATCACGGTGATCCGGGGGCGAAGTTCCTCGACGGAAGGGGGTCCGATATTGATGCTCATGTCAATGCTCTCCTACAGAGCGTCCGCGTAAAAAAGTCCGAACCTGCTTGTGCCACAAAGCGAATCGCACCGTTAAGGGGCAAACAGATGTATCCACAGCCATGCGTGTTTGGGGGCATGACCTAAAAATAGTCCCGCATAGCCTTCCACACATGGCGGACCACGGAAACCCCGGTCCATTGCGTGGTCGCCGTGAAGTTCGATCCGACCGAACGGATGTCCACCGGATCTTCCGCCGCATAGAGCACCAACCCGGCCAGAGTGGCAAATCCGGGCGATCCATGCGCCTCGGGCAGGCCACGCAGAGCCGGCGGACGGCCGATCCGCACAGCCATCCCCAGAACGCTTTGGGCATAGTCCGCCAGGCCCGACATTTCCGCCCCGCCGCCCGTCAGCACCACCTGCCGCGCGCTCGGCTTGCCACTGGCGAAGCCCATCGCCTCCAGCGCGCGGGCGACATCGCGCATCAGCCCGTCAAGCTCGCTGGTGATGACGCTGATCAGTTCCGCCCGGCGAATGCGTCCGTTTGCATCGGCCCCGCGCGCCACGCTGGCCGACGCTTCGTCATCTGGCCCCACCACCGGGATCAGCTCGCGATGGTCTTGCGGGCTGGCGATTGCCGAGCCGTTGAAGCATTTGAGCCGTTCGGCCTGAAAGCGCTTGATGCTGAAATTGGAGGCAATAGCATCGGTGATATCGGCAGAGCCGCGCGCAATGGCCGTCAGCCCCAGCAACATGCCCCCGGCATAGACCGCGACATTGGTCACCTCGCCGCCAAATTCCACCAGCGCCACACCCAGATCGCGCTCTTCCGCAGTCAGGCAGGCATAGCCCGCGGCCAGTGGCGAGGCGACGATGCCCTCCACTTCCAGATGCGCGTTCTGTACCGCCTCGGTAACGTTGCGCATCGGTGCGCCATCGGCCAGCATCACGTGGATATCCACCCCCAGCCGATCAGCGTGAAGCCCGCGCGGATTGGCCACACCATCGGCCCCGTCGAGGAAATAGCAGGCCGGTTGCGCGTGCAGCACCATCCGCCCGTCAGGCTCCAGCCCTTCGCGCGCGGCGACCAGCAGGTGCTCGATATCCTCTTCCTCGATCCGGCGGCCGCCGATCTCGATTTCCACCGGGTTGATATGGCTGGCAAGCCCCGCGCCCGAACAACCGATCCACACGCTGGTGACGCTGGTTCCGGCCAGCTTCTCAGCCCGCTCGACAGCATCGCGCACGGCATAGGTCGCCGCCGCCATATCGGTGACATAGCCGCGCTTGATCCCCTGCGCGGCGCGGTGGCCGCTGCCCAGCACCTGCAACTCGCCACTTTCGGTGATCCCGGCGATCATGGCGGAAATGCGGAACGAGCCGATGTTTACCGCCCCGATCACATTGGTATAGCACGGCTGCGTGGCCATCAGCTGTCCTCTCCATCGTGCAAATCAAGTTCGCTCTCGGCGCGGCCCGGCACAGACAGGAACATGCGCGGGGCATTGCGCATATCAAACCGCACCACTTCGCCCCCGACCAGCCGGTGGACCCCATCGGCCTGGGCAAAGCTGATCAGCGCGGCAGAGGCGCGGTCCTCGCCTTCGGGCAGGGCCAATTGCTGATCGGTGCGGAAGGTCAGATTCCAGCGGCGATTGCCGACCCATTCGGCACCCTTGATCAGTGGCACCAGCGCCGGCGCATTATCGAGCAGATCGTCGAGCGCCTGCACCTGCCCTTGCGCCCCCTCGCCCGAAATCACCAGCATTTCGCCCACAGAGGAAGCGGCAATCGGCTCCAGCTCGGCCCCGGTGGCGTCGATCAGCACCAGCCGGTCGGCCCGGCGAAGCACCGCGTGCGGTTCGCGCTCGATAATGTCGATCACCAGCGTATCGGGCAGCTGGCGTGATACGCGAGCGTCCGCCACCCAGTTGAGCGCCAGCAGTTCGGTGCGCAATGCATCCAGATCGACCAGCACCATCGACAGATCCTCGCGCCCCAGCGCCACTTCATAGATCCGCGCCTCATTCAGCCGCACGGTGCCGCGCGGGACCACATTGACCACCTTGAACCCGGCATTGGCCGCAACTTGCGCGAAATACTGCTCCGCCATCGTCGTCGCACCAGAGAGGCGGGCGATCACCACAACGATCACCAGCGCCACGGCCAGGATCAGCACGGTGAAGAAGCGATGCCATTGCTCCTGCGTAAAGGGCAGAGCGGTCATGATCCGATCGAACAGACCACTGGTCCGCGCGCGCGCCTTGCGCACCTGCCCGGCCCGGCCCTGCGCTGCGGCCTGACGGCGCACCCCGGTGCCATTGCGGCGGATCGTCTGCGTCATCAGCTGGCCCTCCCGGCATGGTCCAGAGCGTCCTCGATGATGATCTCGACCAGCTCGGCATAGGAAATGCCGCAATGCTTCGCCTGCTCGGGAACCAGGCTGAGCGGGGTCATGCCGGGCTGGGTGTTGGTTTCCAGCAGGAACAGGCCTTGCTCGCCCCGTTCATCATCCCAGCGGAAATCTGAGCGCGATACGCCCCGGCACCCCAGCCGCTGATGCGCCGCCAATGCCAGATCGAGGCACAGGCGGGTGATATTGTCGGGGATCTGCGCCGGGCAGACGTGCTGCGTCATGCCATCGGTATATTTGGCGGTGAAATCATAAAAGCCGCTCTTTGGCACCAATTCAGTCACCAGCAGCGGGCGATCTCCTAGCACCGTCGTGGTCAGTTCGCGCCCGCGGATATAGGGCTCAGCCAGCAGGCTCTCAAACTGCAGCCACGGCCCTTCGGCTTCGCGGCGGATGGGGTTGCCGCAATTGCTGGCATCGGTGACAATCGCCACGCCCACGCTGCTGCCTTCGTTGACGGGTTTCAAAACATAGGGCCGGGCAATGGGATCAGCGGCATACAAATCCTCGCTGCGCACGATCCGCCCGCCGGGCATGGGAATGCCATGGGGCACCAGCGCCTGCTTGGTCAGCTCCTTGTCGATCGCGATCACCGATGTGACCATGCCCGAATGGGTATAGGCAATGCCCATCAGGTCCATCATCCCCTGCACCGTGCCATCCTCGCCCGGAACGCCGTGGAGCGCGTTGAACACCACGTCGGGCTTGGCTTCGGCAAGGCGAGTGGCAATATCGCGATCAAGGTCAATCCGGGTGACGCGGTGGCCCAGGCCCTCCAGTGCATCGGCCACGCCAGTCCCGCTCATCAGCGAAACCTCGCGCTCATTGGCCCAGCCGCCCATCAGGACAGCGACATGCATGTGCGGCAAACGGCTCATGGTCGTCCCACTCTCTTGATTTCCCATTCGAGCGCGACGCCCGTTGTCTGCGCCACACGGCGGCGCACTTCCTCGCCCAGCCCTTCAATATCGGCGCTGCTCGCCTCGCCGGTATTGATGAGGAAATTGCAGTGCTTCTCGCTCACCTGTGCGCCACCCATGGTCAGGCCGCGACAGCCCGCTTCATCGACCAGCTGCCACGCCTTTTTGCCCCCGGATTTTGTTAATTCCGGGTTCTTGAAGGTCGATCCGCCCGTTTTTGAGCGCAGCGGTTGCGAAGCCTCTCGCTCGGCAGCAATCCGGTCCATCTCGGCGCCGATCACCGCCGGATCCCCCGGCACCCCCTGAAACCGCGCGGCCACCACAATCGCCCCATCGGGCAGGCGTGAATGGCGATAGGTATAATCGAGATCACCCACCGGGATATTCACGCAATTGCCACCGGGCAGCACCACGTCGCAATCGATCAGAATATCGGCCACCTCGCGGCCATAGGCGCCGCCGTTCATGCGCACGAAACCGCCGACGGTGCCGGGGATGCCGCGCAAAAACTCAAGCCCGGCAATTCCCGCATCGCGCGCGGATGAGGCCACCAGAATGCCCGGCGCGCCGCCGCCACATTCGACCACACAATCGCGCCGCACTTCCACGCTGGCAAAGGCCTTGCCCAGCCGCACCACCACGCCCGGCACCCCGCCGTCGCGAATGATCAGGTTGGAGCCGAGGCCAATCGCCATCACCGGCGTTCCTTCAGGCAGGCCGCCGAGGAAGCTGGTCAGATCGTCAAGGTCAGCCGGTTCGAACAAGAAGTCCGCCGGGCCGCCGCTCTTGAACCACACCAGTTTATCGAGCGGGGCATTGGCCGAGAGCCTGCCACGCACTGCGGGCATCTGCTCTTGGCCGCCACCCGCCACGCTGCCGGATCCCGGAGCATTGAGCCCGCGCGTGCTTTCGCCTGCCTGCATCATCCAGTTCATGCGCCGCGCTCCCGCTGCACACCAGCGGCAAGCCCGGCGGCCCATTTGGTAATATCGCCCGCACCCAGGCACACAACCATGTCACCGGGATGGAGCAGCCCGGCCAGTTCTCGCGCCAGTTCATCAGGCCCGGCAATTGCGGCGGCATGGCGATGGCCGCGCGCCTTGATGCCATCGACCAAGGCGGCGCTGTCCACGCCCTCAATCGGCGCCTCGCCCGCCGGATAGACCGGGGCGGCATAAACAATATCGGCCTGTTCGAAAGCGCCTTGAAAATCGCTCAGCAGATCGCGCAGCCGGGTGAAGCGATGCGGTTGCGCAACCGCGATCACGCGCCCTCCAGTGCCCGCCACCGCCTCCCGCGCGGCCGACAGGACAGCGCGGATTTCCACCGGGTGGTGGGCGTAGTCGTCAATAATCCGCACGCCATCCACTTCGCCCGCCAGCGTAAAGCGGC
>CAMDSM010000015.1 GCA_945906905.1 Altererythrobacter xiamenensis
CCACCGCCAGCGCCACCTCCACCAGCGGAAAGGGCAATCCAGTCATGAACTCCAGTTCCGATGCCGGGACATAGAGGTGGATCGGCTCGAAGCCATGCTCGTCGATGCCTGCCTTTATGATGTCGGGCGCAATCGGGCCGAAGCGCATACCCATGCCAAACAGGTCACGGAACTGCGCCACGGCGGCGTCCATATCGTCAACAATCCACGCGACGCGGCAGAAACGGGTGGGTCTGGTCATGTCATGTCCTTCAGGAATAGGAATTGCCCATCTCCATCGCCTCGACCATCTGCGGATTGTGCGAGTTTTGCCCGCCGTCGATGCTGATGACCTGACCGGTGATGAACGCTGCCTCGTCCGATGCGAGAAACGCGACGAGCGAGGCGATATCGTCGGGCACGCCGACGCGTGCCAGCAGGTTGTGCCGTTCATTCAGCGCCACCAGCCGGGGCGCCAATTCGCGCAGCCGCTCGTCTGCGATCAGCCCGGGCGCGATGGCATTGCAGCGCACACCCTGCTTGCCGTGTTGCGCTGCGATATACAGCGTCAACGCGGAAACCGCGCCTTTCGATGTGCCATAGGCAATGCGCACGTCGTCACCACGATGGCCCGAACCCGAACTGGTGTTGATGATCGATCCGCCGCCGCGCGCGATCAGGTGCGGAATCGCCTGCGAACAGGCCACGAAATAGCCGCGCACGTTGACGTTCATCGTCACGTCCCACAGTTCCAGCGGCGTTTCGAGCGCAGTGGTGTCGACACCCAGCTCGCCCAGCCCAACGAAGGCCGCGTTGTTGTGCAGGATATCAAGGCCGCCGAACTGGTCGACCGCCATATCAATCATGGCCCGCACCGATCCTTCGTCGCCCGCGTCAAAGGCAAGGGCGTAGGCATGGTCACCGTGCTGCGCGGCCACCTGTTGCGCTTCAGCAAGGTTGATGTCCGCCACCACCACTGCGCAGCCTTCGGCCACCAGTCGCTCGACCACGGCCCGTCCGATCCGCCCCGCGCCGCCCGTGACGATGGCGACCTTACCGTTCAATCCGCGCATCTTACTCTCCTTTGTCAGCTAGCGCAGGCGGTGCCTAAAGCCCCTGCCCCGCCAGAAACGCCCGCACCACGCGCAGGAAATCATCCTTGCGCTGAAATGCCGCGAAGTGTCCGCCGTGCGGCAGCTCCTGCCAGTCCACCACATTGCGGTAAGTGCCTTCGACCAAGGAACGCGGCCAGCGGAATGGGTCGCCGGCAAAGCGCGCAATCCCGGTTGGCACATCGACAACGGCGTGGGCATAGGGGGTGCGGAAATTGCTCTCGTGATACAGCCGGAAGCTGGACCCGGCAGTGCCGGTGAACCAGTAAACCGACAAATTATCGAGCAGGTGGTCACGATCAAAAACGCTGCCAAGATCGCCGCCGTGGTCGGTCCAGGCGTGGAACTTGTCGATGATCCACGAGGCCAGCCCGGCGGGCGAATCGTTCATTGCCACCGCCAGCGTCTGCGGCCTGCTTGACTGGACATAGGAATAGCCCGCATCCATCGCCATGAACTGGCCGAGCCGGGCGTATTCTGCGGCCTCATCCTTGCTTAGTCCCGCAACCGGGATAGCCGGGTTTGGCGGCCCGCCCGGCGCCATGTTGACGTGCAGCGCGGCAACCCTGTCGGGATAGTCCTCCGCCATGGCGCTGGTGACGATCGCGCCCCAGTCGCCACCTTGCAGGAAGTAGCGCGGATAGCCCAGCGCCTCCATGATTTCGGCGATCATCGCTCCGGCTTTGCGCGTGTTGACCCCGTTGCCGCGCGTCGGCCCGGAAAAGCCATAGCCGGGCAAAGTTGGAACGATCACGTGATACGCATCTGCCGCATCGCCGCCATGCGCGACGGGATCGCTGAGCGGGCCGATCAGGTCGAGGAATTCAACCACCGAACCCGGCCAGCCGTGGACCAGCACCAATGGTCGCGCGGTCGGCTCTGGCGAGCGGACGTGGTAGAAATGCATCCGCTCGACCCCGCCTTCGGCCCCGACCTCGGCCATGAATTGCGGAAAGGCGTTGATCCGCTGGACAAAAGCATCGAAATCGAAACCTTCCTGCCAGTAGGCGCAAAGCTGCTTGATGAACTTTTCATCGGTGCCATAGCTCCAGCCCGAGCCGGGCAACCAATCGGTCCAGCGGGTGCGTGACAGGCGTGCGCGCAAGTCTGCCACGTCGTCTGCGGGAAGCGAAAACTCGAACGGCTCGATCACGATATTATTCACCCGCCAGTCCCCTTGGATCGGAGCGGATTGGTCGCTCCGCAATCACGTAGCAACCTGCCTCCGGCGCGGCGGCATGCAACCTTTCGCACGGCAGGCCGAAATCAGGCGGCGGGATTCTCCAGGCTGGATTCGATGAAGCCGACCACCTTCTCGTGGTTTTCGCACCACAGCGCCACCGCATCGTCCTCCCGTCGATCGATCACCGCATCGAGGAATTTGCGATAATCGTCGTGCAGCCCGCGTTCGAGGCGAGCCAGTTCTCGGAAGGTATGGCGGAAGCGCAATTGCTGGGCGTAGAGCATCGACCATGATCGCAGTAGCCACTGGTTGTCGCATCTGGAAAACAGCGTCCGGTGGAAATTCTCGCGGTGGTGGACATAGGCATCCATGCTGATGGCATCGTCCTGCACCTGCGCCAGCACGCGCGAGGCCACGTGATAGGCGGCGAGCAGCGCCCCTTCCCACGCGAAATCGCCACGCTGGATCGACGTGCGCAGCAGCGGCAGCTCGATCGTCAGGCAGGCATCGGCCAGTTCGCGATATCCTCCGGCCGAAATCGGCACTGCGCGAAAGCCACTGTTGCGCTCAATCGTCACCATCCCCTCGGCAGCGAGGCGCGACAGGGCTTCGCGGGCGGCGGCCTGACTGATATCAAAGTCGCGCTGCAATTGCGCAATCTTGAGCCGCGAACCGGGCTTCAAGCGGCACGAGATGAGCGCGGCGCGGATTTGCACATAGGCGCGGTGCGTTATGCTCTGATCGCCGCCCTCAACGGGTTCGGCGGTGTTCGCCTGCATCGAGCTATCGTCCAGCTCACTTGTGGTTTGCCCGTTCATGAATTGTGCCATAGCCGAAACGAGGGCGAGCTTGTCAACTACACAGGCAAAGTTAGTCTAAAAATGCCGATCATGCACGATTGCGCCTTGCACTCAGCGTGACGACGATTCCCGCCGCAACCAGCGCGCCGCCCGCAAACAGGTAGAACACAACCGTGGGCCCGACCGCTTGCGATATCGCCCGCGCCAGAAACGGGAAGATCACCTGCACCGCAAACATTGCTGACATCGCCCAGCCTATGCCGCGCGCCGGGTTGGCCGAGGTCGCGGCGATGTGCGAATTGATGTTGGGTGAGAACAGGGCAATCCCACAAGATACGATGAACATGCCCGCGATGAACGCAGGCAGCGTCCGCGCCAACCCCGCACCCAGCAACCCGCCGCCAATCAGCAGCAATATGGCCACGAACAGTGTCCGCGCGCCGAACCGCGCATGTAGCCGGCCGAAATTGCTCGTCATCAGCAACGATGCCAGCGACATGGCGCTCATCGGCAAGGCTGCCAGGCGCGGATCGGTCACGTCGATGGTGCGCAGATAGAACGGCGTGAACACCGGGCCGACATACATCACCAGCCCGATGAACCCGGCCATTGCCAGCATGGTCAGCGATACGCCCAAGCCGCGCCCATGCGGTTCGGCGGCCTGCTCGACGGGACGAGGAGATGAAGGCAGGGTCATCGCCATCGGCACCACCGCCAGTGCCAGCAAGTGGATCACGAACGGCCAGCGCCAATCATAGGTGGCGAGCGCGCCGACCACCGGAAACGTCACCATCGCTCCGACACTGGCAACCACAGCGTTCCTGCCATACATACGCGGCCGCACCGCTGCCGGCAGCGTGCTGATGCCCGCCAGCCCGGCGGTCATTCCACCCGCGACAAACACCCCCAGCACCACGCGAGTCATCACGATCAGCGGCAAGCTGCCAAGCAGCGCCGGCAAAGTGCCAACAATCGCCACGCCCACCAGCGACACCAGATAGACCGACTTATAACCCCAGCGCCCGATCAGCCCGCCGACAATCGGAGAGGCAAGCGCGAAAGCGAACCCGCTCGCCCCGCCGATAAGCTGGGCCATGATCTCGGCATTCGGATCAGCGGCGAAGGTTTCCGCGACCTTGGGCAGAGCCGGACCCATCGCGAACAACCCGAACATCGGGAACAGCGAACACACCAGCAGTGACCACAGCCCCACCGCACCGGGCACCACCGCATCGCTGACTTGCCCGGTGGCTTGAGAGAGAGGCTTTTCCATTGGCGAGGCCTAACCGGGCATCTGGCTTGGGCTTCCTGTCCTGCGGCAGGTGTTGCACTGCTGGCGCAGGATAGTTCTCTCTCCAAACGAGGGCAAAGCAGCAAGGCCAGTATGACAAACGACGAACGTCCTATTTTCCGCCCGCTGGACGTGCGGGGCATCACGTTGCGCAACCGGATCGTGATGTCGCCGATGACCCGTTCGGGATCGCCGGGCGGTATTCCGTCTGGCCGCATGGACGCCTACTACCGGCGGCGCGCAGAACATGGCGTGGGCCTGATCGTCACCGAAGGCATCGGCATCGACCACGGCACCGCTCTTGGCACCGGGTCGATGGGCGAGGGCGATGTTCCCGAACTTCACGGCGAGGCTGCGCTGGCGCGGTGGCGCGAAATCGTTGCCGGGGTGCATGATGCAGGCGGGATCATCTTCCCGCAATTGTGGCACCAGGGGCCGATCCGATCGCATTTTACCGGCCCGCGCGCGGACCTGCCGTCAGCGCGCCCATCGGGCCTGTGGGGGCCAGCGGGCAGCGTTGGCACCGCTCTGACGCCCTATCTCGAACAGGTCATGCCACCGACCCAGCCGATGACGGACGAGGATATCGCCGATGTGATCGCCGGCTATGCCCGCAGCGCGCGCAACGCCCGCGAAACTGGTTTTGACGGTATCGCGATCCACGGTGCGCATGGCTATCTGCCCGATGCGTTCTTCTGGCACGAGACCAATCGCCGCGATGATCGCTGGGGCGGACCCAGCTTGCGCGAGCGGGCACGGTTCGGCGCGGAACTGGTCAAGGCGGTCCGCGCCGAAGTGGGTGAGTTGCCGATCATGTTCCGTTTTTCGCAGTGGAAGCTGCAAGATTACGACGCCCGGCTGGCTGAAACGCCGGCTGAGCTGGAGCAATTGCTGGGCGCGCTGGCCGATGCCGGAGTGGACATTTTTGACGCCAGCACGCGCTATTACCACCACAAAGCCTTCGCCGGATCGCCGCTGACCTTGGCCGGATGGACCCGCAAGCTGACCGGGCGGCTAACCATGGCCGTAGGCGGGATCGGGCTCGACAAAGAACTGAAGAACAGCTTTGCAGGCGAGGTCGGCACGGTTGACAATGTGCCCGATGTCGAACGGCGGATCGAAGCCGGAGAGTTTGATCTGGTCGGTGTCGGTCGTTCGTTGCTGGCGGATCCGGCGTGGGCGGAAAAGGTGCGCAGCGGAGAGCCGTTCCTGCCGTTCCACCCGCGTGTGTTCGCCGACATCGTGTAAACTCAGGCCTTCAGGGCCAAAATAGGGAGAACTTGCGTGGGACGTCTCGAAGGCAAGGTCGTGCTGATCAATGGTGCCGGGTCCGGTATCGGCGCGGCTTGCGCGCTGGAATATGCGCGCGAAGGTGCCAAGGTCGTGGTTGGCAGCCAGAGCCGTTCAGCAGAAGCGGTGGCCACCCAGATCGTGGCCGAAGGGCTTGAAGCAAAGCCTTTTTCGGCAGATATTTCCGACGAGCAGCAGGTGCGCGCAATGGTCGCCTTCGCGCTCGACAGCTATGGCCGGATCGACGTGCTGCACAACAATGCGGCGATGACCGGGCCGGAAATCGTCACCCGTGACCTTGATGTTATCAATATGGATGTCGAACTGTGGGACCGCACCATGGCCGTCAATGTGAAGGGGCCAATGCTGTGCGCCAAGCATGTCATCCCGCACATGATCCGGCAGGGCGGCGGCTCGGTCATCACCACCGGATCAACCAAGGCGCTGCAGGGCGACATCGCGCAGACTGCCTATGGCGCATCAAAGGTGGCGGTCCACAACCTGACCTACAACATCGCCGCGCAATACGGAAAGCAGGGTATCCGGGCCAATGTGCTGATGGTCGGGCTGATTGTTTCGGGCGCGACGCAGGACAACATGCCGCCGCCGGTGCGCGACGTGATGCTGCGGCACATGGTGACACCATTCATCGGCACACCCGAAGACTGCGCCAAGGCAGCGGTGTTCCTCGCTTCGGACGAATCGCGCTATACCAGCGGGCAGAACCTGCATGTCGATGGAGGCTATTCAAGCCACGCACCGTCGCTGGCGGATTTTCGCGACATGATGGCGGCGATGGCAGCGGGTGGCGGCCAGCCTGGGTAGAACGGAGTGCACTTAACCTACACCCAAACCCGTCCATGCTGAGCTTGTCGAAGCACTGTTTTTGTTCTTCGTGCCACACGCGCAACCGAACCAAGAAGAGCAGTGCTTCGACAAGCTCAGCATAAGCTGAGTTTGGGATCAGTGTTCAGATTCAGTGCAATCCGCTCTATTCGGCGGTTTCCGGGATACGGAAGCTGGCGTTGTCCCAGCCTTGCGCCACCGGCATCACCTCTTTGCCGAACAGATCGAGCGAGGCGCGTTGCTGGTCCGGGTTGCCGATCACGAACGGCAGATCGACCACGCCCACGCCGATCTCGTGCAGCACGCGCAGCTTTTCGATCAGCGTTGCTGGGCTGCCCACGAAATAGGGCTTGGCCACCAGGTCCAGCACCGGCGGGCCGCCCAGCGTGGCCGATTGCAGCTTGCTCGACGCCTCGGCCTGCTGTCCGAAATAGGCGATCATATCCGTTTCCGCCTGCGCGTCGGTCGGAGCGCAATAGGCGATGCCGCGATAGATCACGTGATCGGGCGTCGGCTCCCACCCGGCCTTGGCGCATTCGGCGCGATAGAGCTCGATCCAGCCCTTGACCACTTCGGGCGGGGCAAAGGAGAAAGCGATGCCGATCCGTCGGCTGGCTGCGAACACCACCGAATCGTCGCTGTTGCCCGATCCGAACACCGGCGGATGGGGTTGCTGGGTTATGCGCGGCCAGATCGACACGGTGTTGAACTGGTATTGATCGCCATCCCAAGCGAACGGCTTTTCGCTCGTCCATGCCTTCAGGATCAGGTCGATGCCTTCCTGCGTCATTTTCTTGGTCAGTTCGGCCTTGGTATCGTAGGTCTTGTGTTCGTTCGGGGTGCCGCGCAGGAACAGCACTTCCATCCGCCCCCCGCTCAGCACATCGAGCATCGCCACTTCCTCGGCCAGGCGGACAGGATTGTTGAGCGGCACCAGTGGCCCGAGCAGCGCCACCCGCACTTTGCTGGTGCGCTGGATGATTGCCGACGCCATGATCATCGGGTTGGGCGTCATTTGATACGGCGCATAGTGATGTTCAGACACGCTCACCCAGTCAAACCCGAGTGCCTCGGCTACCTCGGCCATCTCCAGATATCGCGCATATGATCGCTGTGCCACCGCAGGCTCGCAAAACTCCGGCGAGGCGGGCCAAATCTCGATCCCCGGTGCCGGGCCATCGTAACCCGTCATGCAAAGATAGGAAAATTTCATGGACTTGCTCCTGTCGAATTTGGCCTGTCGTGATTGGCATTTTTAAGGGCTGACAATTGCATCAGCGGGTTTTGAAATCAATTAAAATCATGCACGAATATTAAATAATGCATAGTTTTCTGAATCAGCAGATCATCGCCCCGTCGATCAGGAATTCGGCACCCGAAACATAGCTGGCATCGTCAGAGGCGATGAACACCACCACGCGGGCAAATTCGTCCACCCCGCCAACCCGGCCGAGCGGGATCAGCGCGGCGGCGTTTTCGCGCACGGCTGGCACCAGCGCCGGGGTTTCGATCGCGCCCGGGGTCAGCGTGACCACGCGGATATTGTCGGGCGAGAGTTCCTTGGCCCCCAGCTTGGTCATCCCGCGCACGCCCCATTTGGACACTCCATAGGCGAAATATCCGGGCAGGCTGGTGAAGGCGAGACCCGAGGCGATGTTGATGATCACCCCGCCACCATTGTCCTTCATCGGCCCGCGCACCGCTTTCATGCCCAGAAACGAACCGACGATATTCACATCCAGCATCCGCCGCAGGAACGCCGCATCGGTATTGTCGAACGTGTCGGCGCGGGTGAGCCCGGCATTGTTGACCAGAATATCGATCTTGCCGAATTTATGCAGGGTCGCCTCGATCACCCGGCCCCAGCCCGCCTCGTCGGCCACGTCATGCTCGATGGCGATGGCATTGGCGCCGATCTCCCCGGCAATCTGGCGGCAGGCATCGCCGACGATATCGGTGATCACCACAGCCGCGCCCTCTTCGGCGAACATTCGGGCTTCTTCAGCGCCCATCCCGCTGCCAGCGCCGGTAATGATCGCAACCTTGCCTGCAAGTTTCATTCCCGGCCCCTTCAAGAGATAGACGCTGCCGCCTCAATTCAGCGTCGCATGCGCTCCGCCATCGACCCGGTAATTGGTGCCGGTGATGTATGATGCATGGGCGCTGGCGACAAAGCAGATCAGCGCGGCAATTTCCTCGACCCGCCCGGCGCGGCCGACAAGGCTGCGCCATTGGCGGGCAAAACGGCGTTCGAGCGCGTCAATGTCGGTTTCCTCCCAGCCGCTCGCCTTGCCCATGATCGGCAGGTTTTCCTTGAGTGCCTCGGTCAGCACGCTGCCGGGGCTGATAGTGTTCACTGTGATGCCGGTATCCGCCAGGGCTTTCGCCAGACCCACCGACAGGTTCACCAGCGCCGCCTTGGATGGGCCATAGGTGGGAAATTCGGGCGGCGGTTCGGTGTAGGCACCACTCGCAATGTTGATGATCCGGCCCCAACCTGCGGCTTTCATCCCTTCCACGCTGGCGCGGATGGTGCGCACCGCGGCGATCACATTGGCCTCGTAAGTGGCGGCCCATTGCGCAGGCGTGGCATCGGTCCAGACCGGGGCGAAGGGTTCGAACTGGCCCAGGTTGTTGACCAGAATATCGATCCCGCCAAAGGCTTGCAGCGCGGCCGCCATCACCGCATCGGCACCATCATCGGTGGCCAGATCGCCCAGCGCCACCGCCGCCTTGCCGCCTGCCGCCACGATATCCGCGCGGACCAGTTCGGCCCGCTGTGCATTGCGGCCATTGATGATCACGGCCACGCCTTCCGCCGCCAGCATCCGCGCAGTCGCCGCGCCGATGCCCGATGTGCTGCCGGTGATCAGCGCCCGCTTGCCTGTTATGCCAAGGTCCATCGTACCCGCGCCTATTCCGCAGCGACGCGCGATGCCGCCAGATCATTGGCCGCCGCTTCGGACACCGCTGCCAGGTGTTTGCACAGCCCTTCCTGATCGCCGAACTGGACGATCTTCTTCACGCCGCTTTCCATCACTTCCTGCTGCTGCACCAGCGCAAGGTTGTCTTCCATCAGCGTATCGCGGTTCAGCGCCAGCGAATATTGCACCGCAAACTGGTTGCGCAGGCTTTGCGGCCGTTCAAAATGATAGACCGCTTCCCAATAGCATTTATCCGCCGCGATCGGCCAGAAGCGGTGCAGCCACCACCCGCCCAGCGACACGTGGAAAATGAAGTGCGGGTAGAGCACGAACTGGTCGTTGCCCCACAGGTTGGAACGCAGCGGGTTGATATCGGGATGGCCGGCGAAGGTTTCCTCCGGTTTTTCCTGCGCGCCGGTATCGGCGATCACCATCTGCTGTGCGTTCATGAACGAAAACGCCTGCACCAGCTTCTCAGGTGACAATTCAAATTCCGGGTTGCGCGGCACCGAATTCATCCGGTGCGCCCCGAGATATTCGACATGCAACGGATGGACGAAGGGATTTTCCTTCGATGACAGCATCTTGCTGACCGTGCGCTGATGCAGTGTGCGGACGTGATAGGCCTCGCACTGCGCTTCGATGGCCAGCTTCCAGTTGGCATCGATCATCGAGCCCACGCGCGCGGTGTATGGATAGCTGGCGAAGGGCACGTTGTTCAGCCGCGCTGCCAGCGGACCGAGGAATTCGGTCAGCGACTGCGTGCCTTCGGGATCGAGGTTGATGAAGATCATCCCTTCCCAACTGTCACACCGCACAGGCGTCAACCCGCTTGCCTTTTTGTCGACGTGGCTGAAGCAGCCTTCGTCGGGAATATTGGTAAGATCGCCATCCGAATTGTAGATCCAGGCGTGATAAGGGCACGAAAACTTGCCGCCGCGGCCTTTGTCATCCCACACCAGCTTCATGCCCCGGTGCGAGCAGATATTGTGGAAGGCGCGGATCGCCATGTCCTTGCCGCGCACCAGAATGATCGACGAGGATCGCACCTTCACATCGCGCACGATCCAATCGCCGGCGTTGGGAATCTCGGCGGTCTCGGCCACATTCAGCCAGACCCGCCCGAAAATCTCCTTTTCAGCCTCAAACCGTTCCTGCGAGGTGTAGACCGACAAGTCGACCTTGCCGGTTTCCATGATCTGCGGATCGGGCATGAGCGGGCCGGTGCCAAGATCGAACGGCCGAACAACCGGTTGTTCCATGTCCATCAGCTAACTCTCCACAATGCCATCCACGGTGCAATCCCGGCTGCGCGCAACAGGCCCGGCGTCATTCTTATGAAATCGTGCATAGCTCAGGCTGAATGCCATGCCCATGGCTGTGCGTTGACGCTTCGTCCAACAGGCACTCCGCTCAAACCATTCCCTCGCCCGGCCGCCCGGCCTTTTTGCTGAGCTGTGCGGTATCGAAATATTCGTCGCCGCGAATGATCTTACCGTCCTTGATCGTGGCGATGAAACAATAGGGCGAACGGATCGCTACGCCATCGAGGATACCGGTCATTGTGGCTTGCAGGACAAAGCCGCTTTCGGTCACGGTGATCTGGCTGTTTTCGTTCTTCTGGTTGCTGAACATCGCGTGCGCCGCTTTGAGCGTTTCAATAAATTCGGCGCGGGTGCGGTCTTGCGGGTCAAAATTATACCACATGACGAAATCATCGTGCAGCACGGTCTGGAACTTGTCGGTATTGTGCTCCTCGGACACGGTGGCCCAGAACTGGCCAAGGCGAAGCGCCTCTTCACGATCAACCGGCATGGGCGTTCTCCTTTTCGGGTTTGTGGTGCTGGTCATCCGCCCCGCTCATTTCAGATATGCTGCAGTGGCCGCCGGTAATGGGCCGAGCACGACCTTGGCATTCGCGCCAGCCTCCAGCGCTGCGGCCACGTCCTTCACCATGTAGCGATGGATCTGGTCGAGCATGACATCGGGTTCCACCGTGACGAAATTATTCAGGATATCGCTTGCGCCGCTGCATTCCATCAGCGCCGCTGCTGTTGAAGACCGTTCGAGCCCCAGCCCTTGCGCCAGTTTCATCGCATCGGCTGCCACCTGCGCGTGGGCGGCGAACAGGACGTTGTTGACCAGCTTGATCGCCCGCCCCGCGCCGCTGCCACCAACGTGGAAAATCGTCCGTGCGAAAGTTTCGAGCGCCGGGCGCGCCCGCTCAATTCCATCGCCATCGCCGCCGATCAGCAGCGTCAGCTTGCCCGATGCCACTTCGCTCTGCTTCCGGCTGAAACAGGTGTCGAGCACCGTCACGCCTGCCGGAGCGCCAGCGGCTAGCGCCTGGATGAACTCGATTGCGCCAGTGGTGAACACCGCCACCACCGCACCAGACTTCAATTGCCCCATCACCCCTTCAGGCCCGGTCAGCACGTCTTTTACCTGCTGGTCGGTAAACACCGCGATGCACAGCAGATCGCAATCCTGCGCTGCCTGCTCCACCGATCCGACCACCTCCACCGCGCCGTGTGCGCCCGGTTGTGGCGGGTTAACGTCGAACCCGCGCACCGCATGGCCCGCTGCGGCGATGGTCGCCGCTGTGGGCAGGCCCATCTGGCCAAGTCCGATCCAACCAACCTTCATCGCACGCCCTTTTTCAGCTGTTCGCCATTTGCCCAGCGCCAAGCCCGGTTTCAATGCCCGGCGCTGCACAGCACCTTTCCTCGGGCAGGTTGCGTGCGGCGAGGCAAGTGGAAGCTGCTATATCGGTGGGGATCAGAGGCAACGCACGCCATGACAGAACAGAACATAGGCCCGGTATACGACGATGCCGCGCTGGCGCGGATTTTTGCCGAGGTTGAGCGGATCACTGGCGGCAGGATCATCGCGTCGGAACGGCAGGTCCGCTGGCGCCCGGCATGGTTCGTTGATGTCGAGGTGGACGGGGCGGTAGTTCATTTGCACTTGCGCGGTGATCGCGGCGGAAATGTTGCCATCTTTCCCGATCTCAAGCGCGAGGCCGATATTATCGACGTGCTGCACGCCCATGGAATCCCGGTGCCGAAAATCTATGGCTATCTGGCCGATCCGCCGTGCATCATCATGCAAACCATCACCGGCACCCGCGATCTTTCAGGCCTAACCGAAGCGCAGAAAAGCAGCGTGGGCCGCGAATACATGACTGCGGTGGCGGCCATGCACAAGCTGCCGCTCGAACCCTTTATGCAGGCAGGCGTGCATCGCCCGGATGGGGCAGAGGATATCGCTCTGGTCGGGCTCACCGCCTATATGCCGCAATACCGCCAGACCAAGGCGCGGCCCGAACCATTGCTCGAATTCGTGATCGGGTGGATCCGCCGCAACGTGCCGCGCCATCGCACCAGCGCCAGCTTCATCCAGTTCGATAGCGGGCAATTTCTGGTCGACGGCGGCAAGATGACGCAGCTTTATGATTTCGAATTCAGCATGATCGGCGACCCACTGGTCGATCTGGCGACCATGGGCATGCGCAACACCATCGAGCCGCTCGGCGCGCCTCTGCCCGAATTGGTGCGATACTACGAGGAAGCCAGTGGCGAGCCGGTCGACCATGAGGCCCTGCTTTTCCACGTCCTGCAATTTTCACTGCTCGGCACGATGCAATTCACCGGAACCGTGGCCAAGCCCGAGCCGGCCGATCCGCACGCGGTATATCTGCAATTCGATCTCGCGCTGCGCCGGTCCATCCTGCTCGCATTGGCCAGCCTGGCAGGCGTGCCGCTGCCCGATCTGCCCCCCTTGCCCGACCGCACCGGCGACAATGCAAATCTGATCGCCAAGCTGGCAGACACGGTTTCAGGCATCACTCCGCTCGACGATTTCGCCGGAGCGCAACTGGCCAGCGCATTGGAATTGGTCGAATGGGTCGCCCGCGCCGATGCCTTGCGCGCACAGGTGGTCGCCCACGACATCGCCGACGTTTCCGCTGCGCTGGAGGCGGATTTTGCCGATTGGCCAGCGGCCGAAGCGGCGCTCGAGCAGCATGTGATGCAGGCCGGCCCTGAGGACGACGCGGCGTTGATCACCCTGCTCGCGCGCATCGAGGGCCGCAGATTGCAGGTGTTCGGCCCGACTTCAATCGGCAAGGCCGCGCTGGCGGTTCGCTTACCGCAAACCCGCTAAACCCACTGCTATTCCTCGCCGGTTTTCTGACGGCAGCGGCGAAAGGCCGGGCGTTGTTCGACCTTGTCGACAAATGCGGCGATGTGCGGATAGTCGCTCAGGTCAACGGGTGTGAATTGCCGGGTGGTGGTGAACGGGAAGGCCATCATGATATCGGCGGCGGTGAACCGGTCACCGGCAAACCACGGCACCCGCGCCAGCCTAGCGTCGGTATAGCGCAGATAATGTGCCGCGCGATCACGGGCGTACTGGCGCGATGGGTGATCAAAAGCGATCCCGCCAAATTCGGCCATGATCTCGCGCACCAGCTCGGGCATCAACGAGCTTTCGGCGAAGTGGAACCAGAACAGATAATCGGCATAATCCGCATCGCCGGGCTTAGCCGCCAACGCCGCGCCGCCCTGCGTCGTCGCCAGATATTCGATCACGGCCCCGCTTTCGGCGAGCATCATGTCGCCCTCACCGATCACTGGTGACGAGCCAAGCGGATGCAGCGCCTTGTAAGCCGCTTCGGCAGACAGGCTTTCCAGACGGCGGTAGAGCTTGAGTTCATAAGGCTCGCCCAGCTCCTCCATCAGCCAGACCGCGCGATCCGACCGTGACCGGGCAAGATGATGAATTGTGATCATGGCTGTTCTCCCTAAGGCGCCGGGGCGTCACCCAGGAAACCAAGTCTAGGGCCGAAAAGCGGTTCAAAGTCCTGCCGGAAGGAAGGTTGCCGCCGAGGCCCAGCGCACACGGCCACGATCTCGCTCCAAGGTGAGCGAACGGGCATGATCGGCGGGGTCATCGCATCGACTCTTGCCGTTCGTAACCTTGCCTTCCTCGCTCGACGAGCCAAGTCCTGATGTCTTCGACTTGCTCCGCAGACAAGGCCGAGGAGAAGTTCGGCATGCCATTTTGAACCATGGCTCCATCCAGAACCACTGTGCTGAATGCGTCGGCATTGTGCATGATGAGAGACTTGCGCAGATCAGGCAGCACACGGCGGCTTTCGGCATTTATCCCATGGCAGGCCGTGCAATAGGCCCCATACAAGCCCTGCCCACGGGCGATTGCGTCAGGGGATCCGCTGAGTTCTGGCGGCCGAGGGAATGGCGGCAGCGCCGCAGGCAGCGCGGGCAGACCGGCTTGGCCGCCAAGTTTGAAAACCAGCACCCGCCCCAAGCGCGGCGCCGTACGATCAGGCAAAGTGGGCGGCGCCAACAAGTATGTCGCACCGCCATTGCCCGTGGCAATGGCAATGTATTGCTCCCCATCCAGCGAATAGGAAATCACCCCGCCCTGTGCGCTCGCCTGAATGTCGTAAGTCCACAGACGGGCCCCGGTGGCTGCATCATAGGCAACCAGCAGCGGATCGCCGGTCGCCTGAAACACCAGGTTGGCCCGGGTCACCAGCACACCGCCATTGCCGGCCCAGGCGTAAGGCGAATTCCAGAGCTGTCGCTGAGCGATGACGTCCCATGCCAGCAATGCTCCGGTCTGCGGGAAGGCCCCGTTTTGCGCTCCCGATGCAGCATGTGCGCCCGCAGGCTGCGCGCCGGCTGCCGGAGCAAACCCACTCGCGCGTTTGAATCGGTCGGGCACGTAGTCGGGGTCTGTGCGGAAATAGGATGCCGGATCCTGGGCGTAGAAATAGGCGATGTGCGTTCGGGGATCATAGGCCATCGGCGCCCATGGGTGAGCGCCATTGCCCACCGGGTGAACATAGGCGAGCTGCCCGTCCTCAAACCGCGCTTCGGGATTTTCCAAAGGTCGCCCGGATGCGATGTCGATACCGTAAGCCCACGAGATCGGCGAGCCCGGCGGTGTATCTTCCGCGCGCGCCATCGGCACGATCGAACCCGCGGAAATCAAGCTGCCGTCATTCCGGTCGAGCACATAGAAGAAGCCGTTCTTGGGCGCCTGCATCAGAATCTGCCGCTCCATTCCATCGATCTCGATCGTGTCGAGGATGATGGATTGGGTGGCGGTATGGTCCCACGTCTCGCCGGGCGTAGTCTGGTAATGCCAGATGTACTCGCCAGTCGCTCGGTCAAGCGCGACGATGGAGGCGAGGAACAGGTTGTCACCACCATCAGGGCTTCGCACCTGCCGGTTCCACGGCGATCCGTTGCCCACCCCAATGTAAACGCGGTCCAGCTCGGCATCGTAGGTTATCGAATCCCAGACGGTGCCGCCGCCGCCGCCTTGCCACCATTCACCAGTCCAGGTCCGCGCAGCCATAGCCATGACCGAATCCGATGCGGCTCCATCGGGACCATCCGCAGGGTTCCCGGGTACGGTGAAGAAACGCCAGACAAGCGCTCCCGTCTGGGCATTGTAAGCACTAACATAGCCTCTTGGCCCAACGCCCGGGCCGTCGGTAATGTCTGCTCCGCTGTTCCCGATCAACACCAGACCATCGGCAACGCGCGGGGCACCGGTGATGACCAAGGAACTCTCAGCTTCGATCGTGGGCGTGTCCCACAGTTTTGCCCCAGTCGCAGCATCGAGCGCGATCAGGCGCCCATCAATCGACCCCAAGAAAATTCGGCCATCTTCGTAAGCGACCCCGCGATTGACGACGTCACAACACGACCGTGCCGCTTGGCTTGGGTCAGCCTGGGGATCGAAAACCCACAGCTCTTCGCCTGTTCTGGCGTCCAGAGCGTAGACGATGCTCCACGCAGAGGTGACATAGAGCACGCCGTCGACCATCAAGGGTGTCGCCTCGACACCCCGGCCGACCCGGAAGTCATATGACCATGCCAGCCCCAGTTGCGAGATGTTCTGCTGAGTGATTTCATCGAGCGGACTGAAGCGCTGTTCGGTTAAGTCCCGGCCATGCGCCCGCCACTCACCATCAGGTGCAGCCCCTTGTGCGCCCATCCACTGGCAACCCACCAGGGCCAGCGAAAACATCGCGATGAGAATACCAAAACGAAGAACGGGCATCACAGCAGCCATCACGCAGCCGGGACGAGCAAGGTCTCGATGCCATCAGGCCCGATGAAGCGGATACTTTCGGGCGCATCATAAGCCAGTGCAGGCAGCAGTTGGGCGCCAAGGCCTTGCAGCGCCAAACGGGTGCTTTCCGGTTCGTAAATGCCCCGCACCGCTTGATAGACGGCACCAAAATCTTCACCGTCCCGAGAAAGCCTTAAGCCAAGCCGGGATGTGCCGCCGTTGCCAAGCCAGAGCACGCCCGCATCCAATCCGAGTTCGGAAAGACCAAACATCCGCTGCCAGAATATGCTCGCGTCCGCCACATTGCTGACTGCCATGACAACGTGATCGAAGCCGTGAGGTGCCACTAGCGCTGGACCATCATACAGCGAGGGCATCTGTGTTACCTCGCCCGCGGCCAGGCTTTCCCCGCCTTCGCCGCCAGCCACCTGAACAGGGATGTTGTCCAAGCCCAGGAACACACCTTGGGCAATATATTGCCTGCCCTCCGCCGCCAGTCGGGCGCGCCAGGCGGCATCGTCGAACGCTATGGCATCAACGCAGATGTGATCGATCAGGGGCACAGTTCGCCCGGTCGATCCCAGCGTTCCCAGTTTGCCTATGGCAACTTCGCCAGGATTGAGTTTGATGAAGTAGCGAACGAACGGCTCGCGCTCACCGTTCACGTTCTGGCCGCCGAACAGCTGGCTGTAGAAGCGCCCTGCTGCTTCAACGTCGGGCACCGAGATTCCGGTATGATGGAAGATTTTCGCAAGTGTAAGTGGCAGCGCAAGAGGGGCCACAGTCGCGGGGTCTGCGACTATGACAGGCGCGTCATCAGCGGCGCAGCCTGAAATCAACGCCACGCTGGCGACAGCGAAACTCACCAGCGCCGTGGTACGAAGAAGTTCGCGGCGGGAAACGCTTTTCGCCTCGAACTCATCTTCGCGAAGGAACTCCGGGAAAATATTTCTCATCGCAATCCCCTAGGTTTCGAAACAAGGCGCTATCAACACGCGCTGTATTCCATACCCTTGTTGAGGTCCAAAACCTCACGCAATGTCATCGGCTTCTGGCCGGTGATCAGTTCGACGTGGCCAGTGAGGATTTCATGTAGTCCTCCAGCGGCACTTCAAGATCGAGATAGCGGCCAGCCAGAGCATCGAACTTTCCGCTCGCGAGTTCGGCCACCTGACGCCCCACACGAAGCAGTTCGGGGGTGGTATCGACGTTGCGAAAGCCTTCCAGATAATCGATCAGTGGCGCGGCCCACTGCTTGGCATCCGGATCATCCAAGGCTGCCATGCCCATCTCGGTCATGATCGTGCCGGGATGGATTGCAAAGGCCGCAAGTCCATCACCCACGATCTCGGCGTGGACATGCTCGGTCAAGCGGATCAACGTCGCCTTGCCCACACAGTAGGAGGAGGAATTGGGCGCAACCATCAACCCGCCGTTGGAGGCGACATTGATGATCCGGCCCTGCCCGGCCCGGCGCATATCGGGAATGACGGCATGCATCATGATGTAGGCAGCGAGCACGTGCAGTTCTTGCACTTTCCACCAATCATCCGGATCGACAACGTCGACGGGGCCAAACGGTTTGTCGGTCGCGGCATTGGCGACAGCAATAGTCACTTGGCCCAGCGTGCCCTTCACGCGTTCGATTGCCTGCTCGAACGCACCCCGATTGGTGACATCGGCAGGCGCGGCGATGGCTTTACCTCCGAAAGCTTCGATCTCTGCAACAAGGCTGTCCAGGTGTTCGGCGGTTCGCGAGACCAGGCCCACGCGTGCCCCTGCCTTGGCGAGGTCCAACGCGATCTGTCGACCGATTCCGCGCCCGGCGCCCGTTACCAGTGCGACTTCACCTTTGAGCATTGCCAACCCCCCTTTTGATCGTTTCAGAACCGTGAAACTCGGAACCCAATCTCTCCCGCGATACGCACCTCGAAGGCGTTCCCGGCCAGTTGATGGATGCTCGCTGTGCCGCCGCTTTCGCGGGCCAATCCAGCCAGGACATGCGCCTCGGCCCACCGCACAACCGCGATTGCTCCACCGGCATTGGCAACAGCCTGGCCCAGACCATCGCGCCACTGGCGCACAACGTCTTGCTGCAGCGCGACGAGAGAATCTCCGCCGGACCGCGTTGCGAATGCCATTTGCGCTTCATTATCGAGCGACAGATCGAGCAGGAACAGCCCGCCGTCGGATACACTTGCCGCAAGCGCGTTCCCAGTGGTCGAAACAATCGCCGCACCGGCCGCCGCTGCGCCAATGAAACCCCGACGGGTCACCGCACCGGTCATTGCTGGCGCGCCGCGACAAGATAATTGGCAATCCGCTCCAGTTGCTCGTCACTCACTTCAGCGCGCGTAATGCGGGGCATGTTTCCCATGCCCTGTCGGGCCACCAGTGTGATGTAAGGAACGGTCAGTCGCCGACTATCCTCCAGTTCCGCCTCGCCCGGAGCCATGCGGCGGGCGAGGAGCACTGTGCCCATGCCCATCCGGCGATGGCACATGCTGCACTTTTCGACATACAGTGCCTCGTCCTCAGAATGCGAGGAGCGATCCTGCATTACCCCGCGAAACGGATTTACGATTTCACCGCCAGCAGCATTGTCCTGCGCGGACGAAACCGTTGCGAGCAGCAGCGCAGCACTTGCTGCCAACACTGTCAAATGTGATGTCATGGACGTTCTCCCCGCGGCCAGATGCCGCTCTTGCCCGGCGCCAGAATGCCATTCGGATCGAGCGCGTCCTTCACTTTCACGTTGAGGCGGCGCAGGGCATGGTCGTTGAAGTCGAAGCTTTCGGCGACCAGATCCATGTAGTCGATGTGCGTCCGGTATTCACCGTATCCGTGCGCCTTGGCATCGGCCACAAGTTCGCGGAACATGCCATCAACGCGGCCCATCATGTCCGCGTCGTCCTTGTTATAGAGCAGCTGGTTTACGTTGGTCAGGCTGCGCTCACCCATGGCGAAACTGGCGTGGTAATCCATGCCGTACTTTTCATACAGCGCATAGGTGCGGCGAAACTGGTCCATCGCCAGGTCACCGCTGGGCGGCAGAACGGGCGAATAGCCCACATGTCCGCCGCGCCCGCCATGCCAGTTGGAATTGGCCAGCGGAAAGCTGACCGGCACACCCGTCATCGGCGAGCCTTCAGGCGGGTCACCGCGCTTCCAACGCGCGGGCAATTTTGACAGGATTGGCTTGTTGTCGAAGGCACGGTCGAGCACCCGCATCGAGGCATCGACCACTTCCTCATCACCATAGAAGCGAACCTGAACGCTCCACCAGCCGATGTGGAAGCGTTCCCGAATGGCGGTGACGACGCTTTCGTCCAGCGGGCCGCGATTGCTGGTCCATTCCTCGCGCCGCGTCATGACGGCGGCTGATCGCAGCCAGTTGCCGATGCTGGGGGCTTGCCGGATCAGGCCGGACTTGCGCAGCGGCATCAGCGTATCAATCGCCCAGCCAAGGTCATCGGGTTGGTCGAATTCAAAATCATAGCCGGCCACGGCGCCGGGCTCGGGCATCAGCCACAGGCCCAGCTTGGTCACGATCCCAAAGTTAGATTGGCAGAACATGCCGTCCCAGCTGGGGCCAAAGCCATGATGATGGAGGTTCCACGCCGGAGAACCAGCCATCGCCCCCATGCCGGTGCGAACCAGATCGCCATCGGGAAGAACCACTTCCACGCCGCAGATCTGCGCTGCATGATCGCCATAGCTGGTATAGCCCACGCCGCGATCAAGCGCATTACCCGCAACCGATCCCCAGCTGTTGCCCGGCACCGACAGCCACAGCGGAATGTCGTTTTCCTGCAAGTGGTCATACAGGTCAAAGAACCCGACGCCCGGCTCAACCAGCACGGTGCCATTCTCGCGGTCGACCTCGATTGCCTTCATGCGCGTCATATCAAGCACGACACTGCCTTGCATGACGGGTGCCGATCCGCCGTAGCCAAAGTTCTTGCCGCGGCTGATCGGCCACAGCGGAACCCGGTATTGATTGGCGATCCGCACAATGGCCCGGACCTCCTCCGCGTTTGCGGGAGCAACCGCACCTGCGGGGGCGTGCAGGCTTTCGTCCTGGGCAAAATGGTCAAAATACGACTGACGATCAGTTTCAGTCGTCAGAACCCACTGGCTGCCAATGGCATCAGAAAAGGCACGCCAGGCGGCCGGATTGAACTCGGTCATGTTTGGGCTTCCTTCCAGTCCAAATCCATGTCGCGCAGCTTTTCACGCCAAATGACAGCGGCAGCATGGCAACGATCACCACGGCGCACAAATAGTATAGAACATTGGGGGACGACCCCGAAGATCACGTCCAATAATAGTGGAACAACGAGGCGCAAAAAAGCGCCCGTTTTTGCCCGTTTGCAACTGGCGTTTGGCAAGACAACGATTTGAAGGCCGGCCAATGCGCCTGACATTGGCCGGCCTCAAAATCTGAAAGTCCACTTGACCGAGACAGCCCATTCGTGTGGCCGTCTGATCGAACCCGACATCGCGCCAGCACCAGCTCCGGTCAGATCGAGGTTGTTGGAGAGGTAATATTTGTCGAAAAGGTTCGGAACCCGGTCAGAACTCCTTGCGCACCGACAATGCCCATTCCCGCGGCCTGCCGACCTGACCAAGCAGAACCGGATTGCCCACACCGCGAAGATCAAAGCGGTTCACGAAGTAATATCGGTCAAACAAGTTGGTCACTTCAAGGCTGACCGAAAGGTCATCGACCGCATTGCGCCAGGTCAGTCGGGCATTGGTCAGCGTGTAGGCTGGGTTGTTGCCCAAGGTGTCTCCCCCGCGCAGCGCGTTGCCCGGCAGGCCCAGCGAGTGCGACACGTCAAAACGCGGCGTGATGCTGCCTGAGTTGCCGAGATCGATCTGGTATTGCGCTCCGACCGACCATTTCCAGCCATGCAGCGGATCGGCCAACCGACCGACCACGGCAGGGTCGCTGCTGCACGCGCCATTAGCCAGCCCGACCACTGCCGGGTTCACGCAATCGAATTCCTGATCGAGCCAGGAGGCCGCAGCGTCGATCAGGAAGCCGTCCACCGGTTCGGCAAACAGTTCGAATTCCAGCCCCATCTGCGTGGAATCGCCCGCGTTCTGCGGTGCGGCGCAAGGGCTGGGGGCAGCCGGATCGAGGCCGGGACAGCTGAGCAAGGTGAGCTGCTGGTCGGTGAACTCGTTGTAGAACGCGGTAACATTGAACCGCACACGATCGTCGAACAGGTCGGTCTTGACGCCAAGTTCGTAAGTCAGAACCTCTTCCACCCCGAACGGGGCGGCCTGCAGCGCAGTGAACGGCCGGGGCACCACGCCGCCGCCCTTGAAGCCCGATGCAATAGTCGCATAGGCCAGCAAGGCATCGGAGAAGCGATAATCGAGCGAGACGCGATAATCGAACCGGTCGCCATCGTAGTTCGCGGTCCGGCCGCTCAGCGCGGTCTTGATTTCGGTAACGTTGCTATCGCCGTCGATATCGAAGGTGTCAGGCCCTGCATAGCCAATACCGTAGACGAAGCCGACGATGTCGAGGAACGGGTTGATGGTCTGCCCATCCAGATTGTACCGAAAGAAGGTATAGTCCTTGTGCTCGTCGGTATAGCGGCCACCCAGCGTCAGGGTCAGGTTCTCGACCGGTTCAACGATCAGGGTCGCGAAGGCGGCCTTGGAATCGGTGTTGACCGGATCGTCACCGATGAACACCAGCGGGAACAGCGGCACGAATGCAGGCGGGCCGGTGGTGATGTAGCGAATATCCTGCAAGGTGGTGTAGGTGGTTCTCTCGTCCGAATAATAGCCACCCACGGTCAGGTCGGCTATTTCGCCAAGATCGGCGTTCAGACGCAATTCGTGGCTGGTGAACCAATGGGTCAGGCGGTTGATGCCCAGATTGGTGTTAGCCGGCGACAGGTCGCTGTCGACCGTGAAGGTACTGTCCCATTCGCGATAAGAGCCGATGTACAAGAAGTTGAGGCTATCCGTGATATCCACTGACAGGTTCGCCGCTGCGCCCCATGCCTCATAAGTGGTCAGCGGGCTGCCTTCGACGCCCGTCAGCCTGGTTATGCCAGGCGCGGGTACGACGCCGAAGAAATCGGCATCGTCCGACGAATAGGTCGCGTAATTGCACAGCGGGCCGCAGATGAAGGCCGGTCCGAAAGGCGTGCCATCGGCGGCGTTGGTGTTGTCGTTGCCCACATCGGTAGCGGCAAGAATAACTTCGGGCGCGCCGTGGCGTTCGTCATTGATGTAGTCGGCCGAAAGCAGCAGGTCGATCCGGTCGGTCGGTTCCCACCTCAAAGCGCCGCGCACGGCCTGGTATTTCTGGTCACCCTGCGTGTCGATCACGCAGCCATCACCGAGCGTGGCGACCGGACCGGTTCCGGCCGTGTCGCATTCGTAATCGCGCCGTTCGACAAAGCCTCCCTGCGTGGAGAATGCGCCGGTGATGCGCGCCGCCAGGGTGTCGGTCAGGGCAAAATCGGCGGCCGCGCGCATGTTCACGCGGTCCCGGCTACCGTAAGTTGCCGTCACATAGCCAGTGTTGTCGCCCTGCGGACGTTGGGTAAAGAACTTGATCGCCCCGCCTTCGGAATTGCGGCCGGTCAGCGTGCCTTGCGGGCCGCGCAGCACTTCAACCCGCTGGATGTCCATCAGGTCGAAATTGGCGCCGGTCAGACGCGGATAGTAGACATCGTCGATATAGAGGCCAACGCCTGGTTCCAGCGCGGGGTTGAAGTCACCCTGCCCCAGCCCGCGAATACTGGCCGAGATCGACGGACCAAATGCACCGGTGGCAGGGCGAAGATCGACGCTTGGTGCTTGACGCACCACTTCGGACAGCTGCGTCTGGCTGCGCGCCTCCATCATTTCGGCAGTGACCGCCGTGATCGCCAGCGGCGTATCTTGAAGTGCCTGCTCGCGGAACTGCGCGGTCACGACGATGGTATTGCGAGCAGCCGCCGGCTCATCTGCTGAACTTGCGTCCTGCGCCAACGCAGGCGATGCCGCCGCGATCGCGATAACAGCGAACGACGAATTCCAAAGTGTCAAAGCCTTCATCATATTAACCCTCCCTTGTGGCCCGCTTTCTGCGCGCTTAGGTTCACAAGCTAACTTGGTTAGTCTAACTGTGTTAGGCTGTCAATTTGACGGTTGTATTTTGGATGAGTGATGACGGCGAAGACAAAACAAAATCCCCTTATTACAAGGGATAACATTGTCGAAGAGGCAATTTCCCTACTCGAAGCGACGAGCCTTTCCGGCGTCATGATGCGTGTTTTGGCCGATCGGTTGGGCATAAAGGCGGCGTCGCTCTATTGGCACTTCCCTAACAAGGCGGCCCTTGAAGCAGCGATCTCTGAGAGGCTTTTCCTGCGCGCACTGGAACTGGTGCCTGAATCGACAACCTGGCAGGACTGGATGCGGGGCCTGGGACGCGCAATTTGGGACAACTTGATCGATTGCCCAGACTCCGGCCTACTGATCATGTCCGCCGATTTGTCGGATGAGCAGTTTCAACGTGCGGATATGGCAGTTCGTCAGAGGCTGGCTCGTTTCGAGATCGACCAGGAACAGGCCTATCGACTGCATTCCGGCATACAGGCACTTATCACTGGTTGGGTCACATTCGCCCACAGCCCCAGCAATGTCCGGCTCGGCAGGATTATGGACATCAGGGAAGCGGCGATGGAAACGCTTGATGCCATGATCGATGGCTGGGCAGCACGTTTGGCTCAATAGCCAACGGTAAACCGCTGGCGGATATGACGCGGGTTTTCCAGTTCATCAACCAGTGCCATGGCGAAATCCTCATAGGAAATTTCGCTTTCTCCGCTTGCGTTGACGAGCTGCTCATCCGTGCCCAACCTGAACTTGCCGGTGCGACCACCGGGTTTCGTTCCGAAAATTTCGTCGTTGGAGAACATCCCGGTGGGTGGCAGGAAAGTCCAATCGAGGTCGTCGACCTGCTTGATATAATCATAGAAGCGCGATCCGGCCGTCGGTTCCGCCAGATAGGCTTCCGGAATTTGGCCGCCGTCGAGCAACTTGGTCTTCGTTCCGGGCATGAACAGGCTCGCCGCCCCGCCGACGCAGATGTAGCGGATGACACCAGATGCGCGAATTGCCCCGATCAATGATGCGGGATCGGTCTTGAGAAAACGGATCGAACTGATCACCGCGTCATGTCCAGCGAGCGCTTTCGCCAACGCTTCGCCATCGTCCACGTTCACGCTGGCGGCGGTGACCTGGGCATGTGGCGCAACCTTGCTGATATCACGCACAATCGCCGTAACATCGTGCTCACGCAGAACCAGTTCATGCAGAATGCGTTTACCCACGGGACCCGTGGCGCCAATCAATGCGACCTTCACACTAAACCCCTTTGTTCCGCCATATCT
>CAMDSM010000016.1 GCA_945906905.1 Altererythrobacter xiamenensis
CGGCTGAGCGTGCCCGCGCCGATCATCCGCACCGGGCCGTGGGGGGTGTCCTCCATGATATCGAAAGCATCGTGCACATGGCCCGAAAGTCCGCCGCCCTTGACGGTGGCGAACACATCGTACTGGCCTTCGCGATCCGAGATCGAGAAAGACTGGTTGATGACCAGACGCAGCGTGGGGCGGGCGAAATAGACTTCCTGGTCCTTGCCGTTGACAGTGACCTTGCCACTGCCGGGCTTGATCCACACGCGGGCCACGGCATCCTTGCGGCGACCGGTGGCATAGGCACGGCCTTGGGCATCGAGGATCTGCTCACGCAAAGGCGCGGGCGGGGCGGCGGGAGCGCTGGGCGTTTCAACCGCCAGCGTGTTCAGGTCCGACAGATCGGACACGGTGTTGTTTTCATCAGACATCACGCAGCAGCCTTGTTCTTGCGGTTCATCGAGCCAACATCGAGCACGGCGGGCTGCTGGCCCGCATGGGGGTGTTCGGTGCCGTTATAGAGGTGCAGGTTCATCATCTGCACCCGGCCCAGCGGACCGCGCGGAACCATCCGTTCAACGGCCTTTTCCAGCACGCGCTCGGGGAACTTGCCGCCCAGCACCTTTTCGGCCGTCACAGCCTTGATGCCGCCAGCATAGCCAGTGTGGCGATAATAGACCTTGTCGGCCAGCTTTTTGCCAGTGAAGCGCACCTTGTCGGCGTTGATGATGATCACATGATCACCACAGTCGACGTGCGGGGTGTAGGTCGGCTTGTGCTTGCCGCGCAGGATATTGGCGACGATGGTGGCGAGACGGCCAACCACCAGGCCTTCGGCATCGATAACGTGCCAGTTCTTTTCGACCTCGGCCGGTTTGATCGACCGGGTCTGCTTGCTGAGCGCCTTCATGGCTTGCAGGTTCCCTAATTAACGCGAATGAATCGCCGCTGGCCCAATGGTGGAATCACCAAGAAATGGCCCAGCGAAGGCGCGCCGTTTGTCGTGCAGGGGGCGATAAGTCAAGCATTCATGCGGTTTTGCGGAGAGGTAAAATAATACCTTGGCGCAATTGGGCGCACTTGAGCTGGCCCGTTTAAGCGGAAAACAGTTCCCACAGCTCACCACTGCGGCGTTCATCGCTGCCCATGCGGGTGACCACTTCGCGCCGGGCGCTGCGCATCAGCCTGGTCTGGGGGTCGCAGATCGCCTCAAACCGTGTCGCCACCTCGCCGACATCGCCCCACGGCAAGGTGACCTGCTGGCGTTCCTCACGCGAGCCTTCTGCGGGGGCGAACAGATCGTGCGGCAGCTCGGAAGTCAGCTGCGATCCGGCCATGTGCAGCGCCTCGACCAAGGTACTGGCCTCCTCGCCAGTCTCGCCCAGCCTGCGCCGCACCTCGACAAGCGCAGAGGCAATCTGCTGGTTGGGCAGATCGTCGCTGCCATCGACGATCCGTCCCGACGCATCGAGCAGCAGCGGGAAAATGCCCAGTTCTACCCGCTGTTCCTCCAGCGCGGCAAGTTGCGCCAGATTGGCGGGTGCCTCGACGTGGGCGAGAATTTGCTGCCCGGTCAGCTGAAAACCGCGGCCAAAGGCCTCGAACCGGACGGCAAAATCGCGGGTGACGCGAAATTGCGCGCCGCCGGGAAGGTCACGATGCAGGATCCGGCGATAGATCATGTCACCGAGGGGTGGGGCTATCGCCAGAGAGGCCGTTTCGATCGCCCCGGTTTCGTTTGCCAGAACCAGACGAGACCCGAACAGCGGCAGCAGCGCCGCGCCCAAAGCTATACGCAGCGCCTCGCGCCGTTCTGCCAATTTCACATCAATCAGGCTCATACTAACGAACTCTGTTGCCTCACCGACCGGCCATTCTTCAGTGGCTGGCGGCAGGGCCATGCGTACCCGTGCGTATGATCGCAGGGCTTGGCCCGGAAAGCAATCACTCTGGAGCCCGTGGGCACACGCTCAGGCCGACCTGCGCCCCAGACTGTGCGCCCCCCACACGGTCGCCGCCACCAGCAGTGCCCCGACAATCTGGTGCAGCACGGCCAGCCACAGCGATACGCCGCTCATCACGGTGGCGATGCCGAGCAGGATCTGGACGCCGAAAACCGAATGGATCACGATCGAACCGCGCCGATCACCCGCCCGCCGCAAGGCCCGCGCCATCACCACCAGCGCGGCCACAACCACCCATGCCCACCAGCGATGCAGCCAGTGGAGCAGGAAAGGATCGTGCGTCAGCGTGGTGAAAAAGCCCTGATCCCAGCTGAACTGCGGCAACAGCCGCCCGCTCATCAGCGGCCAGCTGTCCGATGCCAGCCCGGCATTCAGCCCGGCCACCCACGCACCGAGCAGCAGTTGCAGCGTCAGGATCAACAGCGAAACAATGGCCAGGCGCGTCAACCGGGCGGGGCTGGCGTGCGAATTGCCGGCCAGCGTCAGCAGGTCGCGCGCCGTCCACACCAGCCCGCCAAGCGTGAACAAGGCGGTCAACAAATGGATCGAGAGCCAGAAATGCGAGACATCGGTCACTTGTGCCGAAAGGCCCGAGCGGACCATGAACCAGCCAAACGCGCCTTGCAGTCCGCCCAGCGCCAGCAGCGCCAGCAACCGCGGCTTGTATCCCGATGGTATGGCCCGGCGCAGCCAGAACCACGCCAAGGGGAGGGCAAAGGCGAGGCCCAGCAGCCGCCCGAGCAAGCGGTGCGACCATTCCCAGAAATAGATGAACTTGTAATCGGCCAGCGTCATTCCTGCCGGACCGTTGATCTGGCGGTATTCGCCGATCTGCTGATAGGCGGCAAATTCAGCCCGCCACTGCGCCTCACCCAGCGGCGGCAATGCGCCGGTGACGGGCTTCCATTGGGTAATTGAAAGGCCACTTTCGGTCAGCCGGGTAATCCCGCCGACGGCGACCATGATAACCACCAGCGCGGCCACCAGCAGCAGCCACAGCGCCAGTGCGCGCGGCCTTAGTGAAGGGGCATTATCGGGCGCAGGATCGGCAGGCTGGGTCATGCGCGCCGATTTGCGCGCGCAACCGGCAAATCGCAAGTGCGCAATTGGGCCGCAAACACTCAGAAAAAACTTGCGCCATGATATAGCATTACATACATGGAGCACTCATGGAATCGATCTTCCCTTGGCTCCGCGGCCGTCTGGACCGCGTCGGCGTGCTGTTGTCATGCCTGTGCCTGATTCACTGTCTGGCTGGGCTGGTGCTGGTGGCGGGAATGGGCGCGGGTGCCAGTTTCCTGCTCGATCCATCGATCCACAAGGTCGGACTGCTGCTGGCGACAGTGATTGCAGCGGCGGCGATTGGCCTTGGCGCCGTTCGCCAGCGCCGCATCGCGCCCTTTGCGGTCGCGCTGGTCGGCCTGTGTTTCATGATGGGCGCGGTGCTGGCAGGCCACGGCTTTCCCGAGGCAGCCCTCACTATGATCGGGGTGGTGCTGGTGGCAACCGGGCACATCCTCAACTTGCGCCTGAACTTGCGTAAGCACTGACACGCGCTATCTGGGGGCCATGAGCGCCCTCCTTTCCATAACCGTCAACGGCGAGCCGCGCCGCACCTCGGCGGCGACGATTGCCGATTTCGTGCGCGAGCTGGGGCTGAAAGTGGCCAAGGTGGCGGTGGAGCACAATGGCGTGATTACCCCGCGCTCAACGCTGGAGCAGGTTCCGCTCAGCGATGGTGATGTCTTGGAGATTGTCCATTTCGTCGGCGGAGGCTGATGCACCTTGCCCCCTGCGACCCGGCGCGATACCGCCCACGCCATGACACAGACAGCAGATGATACCCGGCCAGTCGATTCATGGACCGTCGCCGGACGCACCTTCACCTCGCGGCTGATCGTGGGGACGGGCAAGTATAAGGACTTCGCCCAGAACGCCGCCGCGGTTGAGGCTTCGGGCGCGCAGATTGTCACCGTGGCGGTGCGCCGGGTGAACATTTCCGACCCCAGCCAGCCGGTGCTGATGGACTATATCGATCCCAAGAAGATCACCTATCTGCCCAATACTGCCGGTTGCTTCACCGCTGACGACGCGATCCGCACGCTGCGGCTGGCGCGCGAGGCGGGCGGCTGGGATCTGGTCAAGCTGGAGGTGCTGGGCGAGGCGCGCACGCTTTACCCCGACATGCGCGAGACTCTGAAGGCCTGTCAGGTGCTGGCCGATGAAGGCTTCAAGCCGATGGTCTATTGCGTCGACGATCCCATCGCCGCGCGCCAGCTGGAAGAGGCAGGCGCGGTGGCGATCATGCCGTTGGGCGCGCCGATCGGCAGTGGCCTTGGCATCCAGAACCGCGTGACCATCCGCCTGATCGTGGAGGGCGCCAAGGTGCCGGTGCTGGTCGATGCCGGGGTCGGAACGGCGTCTGAAGCAGCAGTGGCGATGGAGCTGGGCTGTGACGGGGTGCTGATGAACACTGCCATCGCCGAAGCAAAAGATCCGGTGCGCATGGCCCGGGCGATGAAACACGCCGTGATCGCCGGACGCGAGGCCTATCTCGCGGGCCGAATGATGACGCGCAAGTATGCCGATCCATCGAGTCCATTGGCGGGGCTGATCTAGGAATCAGGGGCACTAACCCGCCGCTCCAAACCAAATCTTAACCATGTTGGGCGCAAATTTCCTGCAGGCAGGCAGGAGGCCGGACATGGCGCGTTCGAAGACAGCATCCCCCAGCATCAGTGAAATGCGCGAATTCGCCAGCTTTTCAGGTGATGAGCAGGCCTATATCACCCGCTCGCTCGACGTGTTCATGGGCCGCGGCGATGCCTTCAAGGACTGGAGCGGCACAAGTCCGGCGGCGATTCGCAGCCAATATATTGCCTATCGCGAATTGCGCGGGCTTCGGGCCAGCATTCCGGCAACCGATGTGCTTGACGGCATGGCCCCGTTCATCGGCGCACTGGTGCGAATTTCGGCGCAGGATCTGGCGGCTGAACAGCTCGGCAGCTTTTCCGCCTTCCGCTTTTTGTATGAACGCCTGCTGGGGGCCGAAGCCCGGCCATACCTGCCCGCCGCTTTCGTCGGCGCCGCCGCCCTCCCACAAGTCCGCCCCGAACGCCGCCGCGCGCTGCTGCAGAGCCTGAGTGAAGCCGCCGCCACGGCCCCTGCCTGGTCGCCGCGCGAACCGGCGTTTTACCCTGAGCGAATTGAGGATGAGGGGCTGGAAGATCGGGCTGCCTGAAGCGGGCCTGATCAATACAACCCGTTAATCCGCTCCTGATAGACCGCCCTTATTGGTGCGCGGCGGATTTTCATTGTTGGGGTCATCTGGTTGTTGTCGACGCTGAAGGGCTCGTCGGCCACGGTGAACTTGCGGATCTTTTCGATCACTGACAGCTCACCATTGGTGCGGTCGACGGCTGATTTCAGGGCGCGGTGAAGGGTTGGATCGTCCTTGAGAACCTCCAGATCGGGCGCCACGCCATTGGCCTTCGCCCATTGTTTCAGCCAATCGGCATCGGGCACCAGCAGCGCCACGATATGCGGGCGCTTGTCACCGCTGACCATGGCCTGGGCGATTTCGGGCTGGAGGGTGAGCATCCCTTCGAGCTTTTGCGGGGCGATGTTGTCACCTTTGTCGTTGACGATGATGTCCTTCTTGCGATCGGTGATGACGATCCGCCCGACCGCGTCAAAATGGCCGATATCGCCGGTGTGCAACCAATCGCCCCCACTCGCTTCTGGCATGGCCGTCTTGGTCGCCGCAGGGTTGTTCCAATAGCCCTTCATCACGCATTCGCCGCGCACCAGAATCTCGCCATCTTCGGCGATCCTGATCTCGACATCGCGCAACGGCGGACCAACGGTGGCCAGGTTGATCCCGCGAGAGGGGAAGTTGCACGCCACCACCGGCGCAGTTTCGGTCTGGCCATAGCCTTGCAGCATCACCAGCCCCATGGCCTGAAAAAAGCCGCCAACTTCGGGGTTGAGCGGCGCCCCGCCCGATACCAGCGCCTTGATCCGCCCACCGAACCGCGCTTTCACTTTGGGCCGCAACGTCAGATCGAGCAGCCGGGACACCGGCCAATCGGCCAGCGAGCGCTTGCCCGCGATCTGCCGTTCGCCCAGACGGATCGCCCGATCGAGCAGGAAACCCGCCGCCGCGCCCTGCTTTTCCACCGCCTTGATGGTCTTTTCGCGGAGAATTTCGAACAGGCGCGGGACGACGATCATGAAAGTCGGCTGGGCTTCGGCGAGATTGCTCGACAGCTTTTCCAGCCCTTCGGCGAACCAGATATCTGCGCCAAGTCCAATCGGCAGATAAAGCCCGGCGGTATGCTCCATCGAATGGCTCAGCGGCAGGAATGACAAGAACCGCTCCTCGCCCCAGCCCAAGTCCTGTGCCAGCACTTCGCCCGCCGCGATCACATTGTGCAGGATCGCGCCGTGGTGCAGCATCACCCCACGCGGTGAGCCGGTGGTGCCGCTGGTATAGATGATGCAGGCGATGTCATCGCGGGTAACGCCAGCCAGCCGCGCTTCCACCGCCGCGCGTGCTTCTACCGGATCGCCTGCAAACAGCGAGTCCCACTGGTGGATCGCGAAACTGCCGCTTTGCCACGTGGGCAGCGGATCGATCGCCAGCAGGTGTTCGGCGTGCCCAGCGCGCAGCATGGCGGGGAGCAGCGGCCGGGCCAGTTTCTCGCCCGAAACGATAACGAACCTCGCGCCGCTGTCGTCCAGAATGTGGCAATGATCGCCCTCGGTATTGGTGGTATAGGCCGGCGTGGTGATGCCGCCTGCCGCCATGATCGCCAGATCGGCGATGCACCATTCGGGGCGGTTTTCGGATACCAGCATCACCCGGTCGCCCGGTTTCAGCCCCAGCGCCACCAGGTTTTCGGACAGCAGACACACCCGCCGCGCGGCCTCGGCATAGCTCATCGATTGCCACTGGCCACCGATTTTGGCGGTCAGGAAGGGCTTGTCTCCCCGTTCATCGGCGCGCAGCAGGAACAGGCCCACCAGGCTGCGTGCGTCAAGGATATCCTGCAATTGCAAGGTCCGCGAACTCCCATGCTGCTGCCGGTTGTTCCGGTCAGTCGATACGTTTCTAGTGCAACTGATTAGGGGCAGGCGGGCACGGGGGCAAGGTCAAGGATGGATGGCAACGCCTTCGCTGCGCGGATCGGCGGCACCGATCCACTGGCCGCCCAGCCATTGCGCCCCATTGGCCTTGAACGGCAGCCGCCGCTCGACCAGCGTGTGGCCCAGCGCCTCCAGTGCGCCGCGCATCGTCAGCAGCGGTGAGCCTTCCTCGACCACGATTTCGTTGCCCGGCGCATAGAGGCCGGGGAGCGCGATCGCCTGATCGATTGGCAGGCCCCAATCGATCACTCCGATCAGCGCCTTGGCCACCTGCACTGGAATGGTCCCGCCGCCCGCCGCGCCAATTACCAGCACCAGCGTGCCATCGGGGGCATAGACCAGCGTTGGTGCCATCGAGCTGCGCGGACGTTTGCCGCCTTCCACCCGGTTGGCTACCGCCACGCCGCCTTGTTCGGGCACAAGGCTGAAATCGGTCAGCTCGTTGTTGAGGTAGAAGCCGCCAAAAATGTGCCCCGAACCATAAGGCCCCTCAACGGTGGAGGTATAAGTCACCGCCGCGCCCCACTGGTCCACCGCGACGAAATGGCTGGTGCCGCTTTCAACCGGCTCGGCCCCGTCGGCCATGGCCACCAGCGCGCCCGGCGGCGTTCCGGCAGCGGCATTGGCCATGCGGGTGGTGGCCGATATCAGCGCGCCGCGCCGGGCCAGATAGGCCGCGTCCATCATCCCCGACACCGGCACGGGCACGAAGTCACTGTCGGCCAGATAGAGCTCGCGGTCGGCATAGGCGAGGCGTTGGCTTTCGGCGAACAGGTGCCAGCTGGTGGTGGATGCGGGGCCAAGCGCGGCCAGATCGAATTGTTCCAGCTGCTTGAGCACGGCAAAAACCGTGGTCGCGCCCGAACTCGGAGGGCCCATCCCGCAAATGCGGTATTGCCGATAGGTGCCGCACGGGCTTGTCCGCCATGCGGCTGAGTAGGTGGCGAAATCGTTCCCCGTCATCGGCGCGTCATTGGGCGTGGCAGCCGCTATCACTTGCACCATAGCTTCGGCCATCGGCCCGCGATAGAACGCGTCCGGCCCGCCTTGGGCAATCGCCTCCAGCGTGGCGGCGAGCGCCGGATTGCGCACCAGCGTTCCGGCAGGCAGGGGTTCGCCCGCTGCATCGTAGAACAAGGCCCGGCCCTCGGGCGTGAGCGCGGCGCGGTTGCGGGCCAATTGCAGGAACTCGGCCGACCGGGGCGTCAGCACCCAGCCATCACGCGCCAGCGCAATCGCGGGCGCGAACAGATCGGCCCACTCCACCCGCCCGTATCGCCCATGTGCAGCTGCGGCGAGCGCCACATTGCCCGGCACGCCGATCGAAAGCCCGGTCAACACCGCTTGCCCGAAAGGTCGCGGTGCGCCGCTGGCATCGAGGAACCATGCGGGCGTTGCCGCTGCTGGAGCACGCTCGCGTCCGTCCAGCGTCACCAAATCGCCCTCAGGCGTGCCGCGCATATAGAAGCCGCCGCCGCCTATCCCTGAACTTTGCGGCTCGACCACGGTCAGCGCCAGCATCACGGCGATGGCGGCATCGGTGGAGCTGCCGCCCCGGCGCAGCATCTGCGCGCCAGCCTCAGCTGCGCGCGGATCGGCAGCGCTGACTACGCCGCCAACCGGGCCGGAACTGACCGATTCGATCGGCGCGGTGGTTGAGGTGCAAGCCGCCAGCGCAAGTGGGGCGAATACAGCGATAAGGATTGGGCGGAACATGGTGGACACCTATTCACTCCCCACGGCATCGGCAATGCAGGCGAAGCCATCGCGCGCCATCAGCGCCTCCAGCCCGCGGGTGATCTGTCGGGCAATGCCGGGGCCGGAAAAGACCATGGCGCTGTAGAGCTGCACCAGCGATGCGCCTGCGCGGATGCGCTCCCACGCGTCCTCGGCGCAAGCAATCCCGCCCACACCGATCAGCGGGATCGCCCCGCCTGTGGAGCTGCGGAAATCACGTAGGCGTTGCAGCGCCGGGCCTTTGAGCGGAGCGCCTGATAGGCCGCCTGCCTCTGAGCCATGGGGCGAGGTGAGTGGCGGGCGGGCAATTGTGGTGTTGGAAACCACCAGCGCGCCCAGCTTTTTGTCCAAGGCAATGCGAGCGATGGCATCCACGTCCGCCGGCTCCAGATCGGGCGCGACCTTGAGGAACACAGGCACCCCAGAATCGCCCCGAGCCGCCAGCACAGCATCGAGCAGCCCCACCAGCGCGCCCTCATCCTGCAAGGCGCGCAGGCCCGGCGTGTTGGGGCTGGAAATATTGACCACCAGATAATCGGCCAGCGGGGCCATCAGCGCGGTCATCTGGGCGTAATCGGCCACGCGGTCGGCGCTGTCCTTGTTGGCGCCGATATTGATGCCGACGATCCCCTTGCGAGGCCGCGCGCCCAGCAATTGGGCCGCCGCAGCACCCCCGCCATTGTTGAACCCCATGCGGTTGATAACCGCTGCATCCTCGGTCAGGCGGAACAGGCGCGGTTTGGGATTGCCCGCTTGCGGCAGGGGGGTGATCGAACCGACCTCGGCAAAACCAAAGCCCAGCGCCAGCAGCGCATCGGGCACCTCGCCATCTTTGTCGAAGCCAGCGGCCATTCCCAGCGGATTGGGGAAGTTGAGCCCAGCCACCTGTGTCGCCAACGGCCCTGCAACATATGCCGGAGCAGCGGGTGCCCATAATTTGAGCGCGACCAGGGTCAGCCGGTGGGCACGCTCGGCATCAAGCGTGAAAATGGCCGGGCGGATCAGGCGATAGAGCATCGTCTGCCTATGCCAAGGCTGGGGGGCGCTGTCGATTCGGGTTGTCGAATCGGCTTGGCAATGGGTGTGGTAAATTGTCTCCATTCGCATCGGAAATGGAGCAAAACGGCAAACCCTGTCGCTTTCATCCAACTTCTTTTCACCTGAAACCGCTAGCACCAGCCTTGCGACCCGAAGGGCTCGACGCGAAAACGCGACGGGTTCTCGACTTTTGGGGCGGCTCCCTTCGTGGGGCCGCCCCTTTTTTCGACTTAAGCTGCTAACGACTCGCAACAAGTAATGCTTCGTTGAAAGCGAGGAGTCGCGACACTAGGTGAAATCGGAACGAATCACTCTGATTAACCCGGTGGAGCTTTATGCGCCTGTCCAGCATGGCCGATTATGCCGTTGTCACCATGTGCGCCGCCGCGCGCCATTGCGGATTTGCGCGCGTTTCCGCCAGCGATCTGGCAGCCGAAACCGGCCTGCCTTTGCCCACGGTGCAAAAGCTGGTCAGCACATTGTCGAAGGCGGGGCTGCTGAAAGCAATGCGCGGGGCGGGCGGCGGAATCCAGCTATCTCGCCCGGCGGCGGCGATCACTTTGGCCGATATTGTCGAGGCAATCGAAGGCCCGATTGCGCTGACCGCATGTGTTGAAGATGGCCGCCATGATTGCGGGCTTGAGGCCAGCTGCTCGGTGCGGCCGCATTGGGGGATGGTCAACAAGGCGATGCGTGGGGCGCTGGCGCAAGTCCGCCTGTCCGAACTGGCCCGATTGAAGGAAAGCGTTGCGGCATGACCCAAGAAATCGAAATCCAGGACCGCGCCGCCCATGAAGCCGCCGCCAAGGCCGCCGATTACGAACACGGCTGGTCGGCCGACATCGAAACCGAATTCGCCCCCAAGGGCCTCAGCGAAGACACCGTCCGCTTCATCAGCGCCAAGAAGGACGAGCCCGAATGGATGCTCGACTGGCGGCTGAAGGCCTTCCGCCTGTGGCTGACCATGGACGAGCCGGACTGGGCCAAGGTCGGCTATCCCAGGATCGATTATCAGGACGCGTTCTATTACGCCGCGCCCAAGGCCAAGATTGAACTGGATTCGCTCGATGACCTCGATCCGGCGATCAAGGCGGTTTATGACAAGCTGGGCATCCCGCTGGGCGAACAGGAAATGCTCGCGGGCGTGAAGAATTCCCGCAAGATTGCGGTTGATGCAGTGTTTGACTCTGTTTCGGTCGCCACCACCTTCCGCAAGGAGCTGGAGGCGGCCGGCGTCATCTTCCGCTCGATCTCCGAGGCGATCCGCGAATATCCTGATCTGGTGAAGCGCTGGCTGGGCAAAGTCGTGCCGCAGCATGACAACTTCTTTGCTGCCCTCAACTGCGCGGTCTTTTCCGATGGCACTTTCGTCTACATCCCCGAAGGCGTGCGCTGCCCGATGGAGCTGAGCACCTATTTCCGCATCAATGCCGAGAATACCGGGCAGTTTGAACGCACGCTGATTATCGCCGAAAAAGGCAGCTATGTCAGCTATCTGGAAGGCTGCACCGCGCCGATGCGCGATGAAAACCAGCTCCACGCCGCGGTGGTGGAACTGGTGGCGATGGACGATGCCGAGATCAAGTATTCGACCGTGCAGAACTGGTATCCGGGCGACGAAAACGGCAAGGGCGGGATCTACAACTTCGTCACCAAGCGCGCGCTGTGCCAGGGCAAGCGCAGCAAGGTCAGCTGGACGCAGGTTGAAACCGGCTCTGCGGTGACGTGGAAATATCCCAGCTGCGTTTTGAACGGTGAGGATAGCGTGGGCGAGTTCTACTCGGTCGCGGTCACCAACAATTATCAGCAGGCCGATACCGGCACCAAGATGATCCACAACGGGCGCGGCAGCCGCTCCACGATCATCTCCAAGGGCATCAGCGCGGGCCACAGCAACAACACCTATCGCGGGCTGGTGCGCGTGGGCGCCAATGCCGACAACGTCCGCAACTTCACCCAGTGCGACAGCTTGCTGCTGGGCGACCAGAGCGGCGCGCACACCGTGCCCTATATCGAGGTGAAGAACCCCACCGCGCAGATCGAGCACGAGGCGACCACGTCGAAGATCAGCGACGACCAGCTGTTCTACGCGATGCAACGCGGGCTGGGGGCGGAGGAAGCGGTGGCGCTGATCGTCAACGGCTTTGCCAAGCAGGTGCTGAAGGAACTGCCGATGGAATTTGCGGTCGAAGCGCAGAAGCTGCTGGCGATTTCGTTGGAGGGATCAGTTGGTTGATTACAGTGGCATGACGGTCAACGAGAGGCTCTTCGATGCCAATCTTTTGGCTGAGTTTAATGATGCGGTTGCGGCGAACGACCGTGAGGCGATCAACATCGTTCTTGCGAAGGTCGGATTGCAGCAGGACGCCAAGGGAATGAACTGGCCTATCGACATGGAAATCAAAGACGACCGCAAGACGTTGGCCCTCCGCTCCCCCGAGGAGCAAACTGATGCTCCGGCGATCAAGAAGAAAGGTCGCGGGTGGGAGATTTCGGAGAAGCGGCTCGACGTCCTGCACGAGCAGGCGCGCGAACTGCGGCGCTTTCCCAGCGAAGCGCACAAGGCGCTGGCCGAGCGGTTCTCCAAGGCCGATCTGGGCGCGCATACCTTCAAGCGGCACGCGGTGGTCGGCAGCGCGATTGTTGATTTCAACTGCCACACGCTCGGCATGGCGATTGCGATCGACGATGAAGAAACGCCCGATGCGCTGGCCACCCGCCGCGACAAGAGCCTTGAGGCCGTCGGCATCCGCGTGATGCGGATCGACGCTGCCGAAATCCTCGAAAACATCGACGACGTGCTCACCCGCATCACCGCCGGAATGCGCGTGCGGATTGAAGACAAGAAGAAGGCCCGCCGCACGCATGGCGATCAGATGCGCACGGGCCGCAACGCAACCAACAGGACTCGATGATGCTGGTAATTGAAAACCTTCACGCCTCAGTGGCCGATAAGCCGATCCTCAACGGCCTGTCGCTGACCATCAACGATGGCGAGATCCACGCGATCATGGGCCCGAATGGCGCGGGCAAATCGACACTGGCCTATGTGCTAGGCGGGAGGCCGGGTTATGAGGTGACTTCGGGCACTGTCACTTTCACCCCCTCCGCTCGCCCTGAGCATGTCGAAGGGCCAAACGCGGCGCATGGTGCTTCGACAAGCTCGGCACGAACGGAACACGGTTCGATTGACCTCCTCGCCCTCGCCCCGCACGAACGCGCTGCCGCTGGCCTGTTCCTCGGCTTCCAGTATCCGGTTGAAATTCCAGGCGTATCCAACGTCCAGTTCCTGCGCGAGGCACTCAATTCGCAGCGCAAGGCGCGCGGGCAGGCACCGCTCAATGGCGGCGAATTCCTCAAGCTGGCGAAGGACAAGGCCGGGCTGCTCAAGCTCGATATGGACATGCTCAAGCGCCCGGTGAACGTCGGCTTTTCCGGCGGTGAGAAGAAGCGTGCTGAGATGGTTCACATGGGCATTCTTGATCCCATGCTGGCGGTGCTCGATGAAACCGATAGCGGCCTCGATATCGACGCGCTCAAGATCGTCGGCGCGGGGATCAATGCGATCATGCGCAAGCCCGACAAGGCGGTGCTGCTGATCACGCACTACCAGCGGCTGCTCGACTATGTGAAGCCGGACTTTGTGCATGTGCTGGCCGCTGGCCGGATCGTGCGCAGCGGCGGGGCGGAACTGGCGCATGAACTGGAGCGCGAAGGCTATGAGGCGGTGGCGGCGTGACGCAGGCCACACTTCCCACCACCCGTGACGAGGAATGGCGCTATGCCGATATCGCGTCACTGGCCAGACTTGGCGCGGACACGCTTGAAAGCTGGACTTCGCTTGAAGTTGCGCCGGGCGAGACCCACTGCCAGTGTCTGCTGCTCGATGCCAGCGCCCCGCAAGTCCAGCGCCTGCGCGTAACCGTGGGCGAGGGCGGAACTTGCGCGATATTCGTGGTTAACGCGGCGCAGGATTATGCCCGGCTGGAGGTGGAAGTGACCCTCAAGCAGGCTGCACATTTCGAATTTGGCGGGGTGACCATCGGCGGCGGGGACGCGGTGCGTGAGATCGTCACCCGTGTCACACACGCCGCACCCGATGCCACCAGCAACCAGGTGGTGCGGAGCGTCCACTGGGGGCAGGCGACAGGCAATTTCCTCGGCCGCATCATGGTCGCGCGCCATGCCCAGAAAACCGACGCCACGCAGGATTTCAAGGCTCTGCTGCTGGAGAAGGGTGCCAGCGCCAATGCCCGGCCCGAGCTGGAAATCTTCGCCGATGATGTCAAATGCGCCCACGGCGCGGCCATCGGCCAGATGGATGAGGCCGCGCGCTTCTATATGGCCAGTCGCGGAATTGATCCTGAGGCCGCGCGGCGACTGCTGATCCGCGCCTTCATCGCCGATGCGCTAGTGGCGCTGGATGATGATGGCGAGCGCGAGAGGCTGCAAAATGCCGCGCTCGCGGTGCTGGAAGCTGAGGTGGCGGCATGATCCGCGCCTGCCTTGCCGCATCCTTTCTTGCTCTGGCAGCCTGCGCGCCGGTTGAGGATATTGGGGCGGGATCGGTGGAGGATGGCATCATTCCTTCCGCCAGCTTTGCCGCGCTGCAAGTGCCCGGCCAAAAGTTCGCCAGTGCCGATCAGGTGATGGCCTATTATCTCGAACCACTGGGCCTGTCGCGGGCCTCGCGGCAGGAGAATGACCCGCTTGCTGGCAGTCCGGGCGAGAGCCTGCTGTTGTTCTCGGCCGAGGGCTTGGAGGATGATTCGGTTCGCGCCCAGCAATGGCGCGTGGTGCTGCGGCAGACCGATGGCGGCTTGCAGATCGTGCGCGCGGGCCTGCGCCAGCAGTGCTACCGTTCGGGCAGCGATGAATGGACGGCTGCGCTATGTCCGTGAACGCTGGGCCGCTAGATTCCGCACTATTGAGCGCACAATTCCCCGGGTTGGTGACCTCCACGGGCGCGCGCTGGCACTATCTCGACAGCGCCGCCACCGCGCAAAAGCCGGCCGCGGTGATCGAGGCCATGGCCCGCGCGCTGGGTCCGGACTATGCCACCGTCCATCGCGGCGTCTATGCCCGCAGCGCCGATATGACGCTGGCGTTTGAAGCTGCGCGGCGGCGAGTGGCGCGCTTCATCGGCGCGGGCGAGGACGCGCTGGTGTTCACCCGCGGCGCGACCGAGGCGATCAATCTGGTGGCGCAGTGTTACCCCGAAAAGGCCGGAAAACAGCGGCGCGTCCTCCTCAGCCAGCTCGAACATCACAGCAATATCGTGCCGTGGCAGCTGGCCGGGTGGCAGATCGAAGTCTGCCCTTTGACTGCTGATGGCTGCATCGACCTTGATGCCGCCGAAAAGATGCTGACCGAGGAGTTTGACCTCGTCGCCTTCGCCCATGTCTCCAACGTGCTGGGCAGCGAGCTCGATGCCACGCGGGCGGCGAAACTGGCGCATAAAGTCGGCGCGAAACTGCTGCTCGATGGCTGTCAGGCGGTGCCGCGCCTGCCCGTGGATGTGGTGGCGCTGTCCTGCGATTTCTATGTCTTTTCAGCCCACAAGCTCTATGGCCCCACCGGGATCGGGGCGCTGTGGGCGCGGCCTGAGATTTTGGCCACGATGCCGCCCTATCAAGGCGGCGGGGCGATGATCGACAAGGTCACATTTGCGCGCACTACCTTCGCCCCCGCACCGCAAGGGTTCGAGGCCGGAACGCCCGCGATAACAGAGGCGATCGCGCTGGGCGCGGCCTGCGACTATGTCGCCGCTGTTGGCCTGCCCGCGATCCACGCGCACGAAACCGCGCTGGTGGCGCAATTGCGCGACGCGCTGAGCCGACAAAACGATGTCACCCTGTTCGGCCCGGCCAACAGCGCGGGCATCGTCAGCTTTGTGATCGATGGCATTCACCCGCATGATCTGGGGACGATCCTCGATGAGGAGAATGTCGCGATCCGTGCCGGCCACCATTGCGCGCAGCCTTTGATGGACCATCTTGGCATAACCGCCACCGCGCGCGCCAGTTTCGGACTTTACAGCACCACGGATGATATCGCCGCACTGATCAGCGGTATTGAGCGGACGAAGAGGATATTTGGCTGATGAACAAGCCCCAGGACAAGAGTGATTTCGTGCCCGCCGCCGAACTGGTGGAAGCCGTGGCCAAGCCGCCGCGCGCCAAGGTTTCGGATGCGGTGGAGGAGCGCGCGCCCGAGAACTTGGCCGATAAACTTGAACGCAAGCGCGACTATCTCGAAGGCTTCCTCGCCGCCAAGCCCGCAAGCGTGCCCGCAGGCGAGCCGGGCGGTGATCTGTATGAACAGGTGATCGCGGCGCTGAAGGACATTTTTGATCCGGAAATCCCGGTCAATATCTACGATCTGGGCCTGATCTATGCGGTCGACGTGACCGACGAGGCCGATGTCGCCATCACCATGACGCTGACCACCCCGCATTGCCCGGTGGCCGAATCGATGCCGACCGATATCGAACTGCGCATCGGCTCGATCCCCGGCGTGCGCGATGCCGAAGTGGTGGTGACGTGGGATCCGCCATGGGATGCCAGCAAGATGAGCGATGAAGCCCGGCTCGAACTGGGGATGCTGTGATGACCGAAACCAAGTCCCGCGCCCGTCCCGCTGCCGTGCTGCTGACCAAAGCGGCCGAGCAGCGCATCACCGATCTGATGGCCAAGGCCCCGGCTGGCTCCATCGGCGTCAAATTGTCGACGCCAAGGCGCGGGTGTTCCGGCCTCGCCTATTCGGTCGATTACGTCACTGCTGATGCGCCGTTTGACGAAAAGATCGTCACCCCCGGCGGCAATTTCTACATCGACGGGGCCAGCGTGCTCTATCTGGTGGGCAGCACGATGGATTGGCGCGAGGATGATTTTTCCGCCGGGTTCGTGTTCGAAAACCCCAATGCCAAGGGCGCTTGCGGCTGCGGCGAGAGTTTCATGGTCTGAGGCTCAGGCCTCGCCCGCCTCCTCGGCGATGAATTCCAGCAGCGCCTGATCGTAGGCGTCCACTTCGCCATTGGCATTGATCATCTGGTCGAGCCAGTCCTGCTCTACCGCAGTAAAGGCCGCCGCCTCGGCCACTTGCGCCTCGCGGCTGGCCAGGGGGGCGCTCTTCTTGCCGAACACTATGCCAAAGGCATTGGGCGCAGACCGGGCCATCCGGCCGATGAAGCGGCCCACGCTGACACTGTTGTCAGCCACGAAGGCTTCCAGTTCGAGCATCCGCGCGCGGTCAATCTGCGCGCTCTGGCTGGCATAGCCGAGCAGGTAATTGCCCACGCCTTGGGCGAACAGACGCTTGAATTCAGGCGCATTGGCCTGATGCAGCGTGGCATCCTTCAGCCGGAACAGCAGCTCAGCCTCGGCGCGGCTGGCGGCTGCCGGGCGCTCGCTGGCCGATCCGAAAATGACCCGGCGCAGGATCCGCACTTCGGCCTCGCTGACATGGGTATCGGACAGCGCACCGCCATCGCGGGTGGGGCCGGTGCCGGTGAGCACGGCCTGTTCGACCACGTTTAACACATAGGCGTTGAGGCATTCGGGCACGCCAAGGCCCTTTTCAATCACCTGCACCAGCAGTTCCAGCTCGGTCATCGAGCAGACCTTGCCATCCTGGCTGACCATTGCGATCAGCCACGCGGCATCGGTGTCGCTGACATATCCGCGCGGGGCACTGGCGTTGAGGACGAAGTTGCGCAAGGCTTCGACGAAGAAATCGCTCCAGATATCGGACGGATTGGCAACCGCCTGATCGCTGGCGAAAATGGCCTCGGCCTCCTCGCGCATGATCTGGCCATCGGCCCAGCCGGAGGCGCGCAGTTGCAGCACTTCGGCATCGGAAATGGTGCCATCGTTGGCGGCCTGGCGGGCGATATCGGCAAATTGGACAGTCATGGCTGGCGCTGGTCCCCTCACATTCGAGGCCATTTGTTAGGGCAAGAGGCTTAAATTCGCGTTACTCGCCGCTCCTGCGCAAGGCTTGCATACACGACAGCAGATCGACCTCGGCCCCGTCACTGGCGCGGCGCGCTTCCAGCCAGGTGGCCACGGGTTCAGCCTCGGGGCGCAACGGGTAGAGGTAGATATCGAGCACACAGGCCTCGCTGGCGAATTGCAGTTTGCGCATGTCGCCCTCGGCCACATCGAGGCGGGGACTGCCGAATTGCCGCTGGAGGCTGGCCGCATGTTCGCGCACCACCCCGTCAAGCCCCGCGCCGCGCATGATCTGGGGCACACGGAAACCCGCGATCGGCGGCGGTGGCGGGGCCATGGTAGGCACAGGGCGCGGCGTGACGGGGCCGAGAACAGGTTGCGGCGCGGGGGCGGTGCCTTGCGGCGTCGTAGCGCAGGCGGCCAACAGCAGGCTGGAACAGGCAAGAACAATCACACGCATATCAGTTCCCAGCTTTACGGTGGACGAGGTGGGCAGCGGCCGCCGCCCCTAGCACCGGGGCAAGGAAATTGGCAAAGGGCACCACCAGCAGCGCCGCCACCACTGCGCCCAGTGCGAAGCGTTCGAAGCGTGAGGCCGGGGATAGGCCATTAGACAAGTGGCGATGCCGCAGCCACACCATATCCTGCAACTCGCGCCCGATCAGCACGGCATTGACCGCCCAGAACAGCAGCGCCGGGCCGATCCCGGTCACGATCAGCAACAGCGCAAAAGGCAACGCCACCAGATTGACCAGCAAGGCCCGCCCGGCAGCGCCCAGCCCGACGCGCACCTGCTCGGCCATGGGCAGATCGCGCGCGGCGCTGGCGGCTTGGGGATAGTGCCGCGCCTCCACCGCCCGCACCACATCCTCGGCAAAGAACCCGATCACCAGCATCGCCACGATCCGCCAGATCAACCACAAGCCCGCCAGCGACAGCAGCATCGCCGCCATCCCGCGCAAATCCTGCGCTCCGTCAAACAGCTCATTGCCAAGCCCGGCGTTGGCAAGAGCCCAATCGAGCGCGAACCACCCCGCCGTCGCCACCAAGACAAAGGCGATCAGCGTCACCCCCAGGCTTTTGAGCAGCACCCGCATTACGCGCGGATCAGCCAATTGGCCGAGAGCGAGCGCCAGACTGGAAAAAATCACGGGCATCAGGTCTTGCGATTGCAGTTGCGAGCGGGCAGGTCAATCGGACGAAAAACCCCTCTCCACTCACGCATTTGTTCAGGAATATTCATGTCCGATCCCCGTTACGACGTTATCGCCATCGGCAATGCAATTGTCGATGTAGTGGCCTCCTGCTCCGACGAGCTGATCGAGGAGCTGGGCATGGCCAAGGGCGGCATGACGCTGATCGACGCCGATCAGGCGCGGGAGCTGTATGCCGCGATGGGCCCGGCGCGCGAGATTTCGGGCGGTTCGGCAGCCAATACACTGGCGGGCCTGTCTGCGCTTGGTGTGCAATGCGCCTTTGTCGGGCAGGTGGCGGATGACCAGCTGGGACAGGTGTTCGCCCATGATATCCGCGCGGTCGGCATCGATTTCGATACGCCCTCGCGAAAGGGCGAGCCTGCCACCGCCCGCTGCCTGATTTTCGTCACCCCCGACGGTCAGCGCACGATGAACACCTTCCTTGGGGCGAGCCAGTTCCTGCCCGCCAGCGCGCTGGACGAGGAGGCGGTTGGTGGGGCCAGCATAGTCTATCTCGAAGGCTATCTGTGGGATCCTGAGGAGCCCCGCAAGGCCATGCGCCGGGCGATAGAAAGCGCGCGGGCGGCGGGCCGCAAGGTCGCTTTCACATTGTCCGATGCCTTTGTCATCAGCCGCTATGGCGATGATTTCCGTGGCCTTATTGCTGATGGGCTGATCGACATCCTGTTCGCCAACGAAGGCGAAATGGCCGCCCTGACCCAGACCGACGATTTTGAGGCCGGACTGGCCGCGCTGGCGGCCAGCGTGCCGGTGGTGGTCATCACCCGCAGCGAACAGGGCGCAGTGGCCGTGGCGCACGGGACGCGGGCATCGGTGGCCGCCGAGCCCGTTGAACACGTTGTCGACACCACGGGCGCAGGCGACCTGTTCGCGGCAGGGTTCCTCGCGGGCTACGTGAAAGGCCAGCCGCTGGAAATTTCGCTGCGCATGGGCGCCATCGCGGCGGCCGAGATCATCAGCCACTATGGCGCCCGGCCCGAGGCCGATCTGGCGGCACTGATGGCGGCGAAGCTGGGGTAAAATGGGCCGGATTTGGGTGACACTGGGTGACAGTGTGTCACCCACCCATTATGGCAAGTAACCGATTGTATTTGTGAGACTTCACTACAAAGAGTCACTGGGTGACACTTTGCCGGGACGGCGCGAAAAGCGCGATGGACGGTGTGAAAGAGCGACAACGGGATAGGCGCGGATTGGGGCTGTAGGAAAGTGGCGGTGGCCATCCCCTCACCCTCGCGCCACCTCGCGCCAGCCAATATCCCGCCGACAAAACCCGCTGGCAAAGTCGATCTTGTCAACCGCCGCATAGGCCGCTGCCTGTGCCGCCTGCACATCCGCCCCACGCGCCGTGACATTCAGCACGCGGCCACCGCTGGCGCGCAGGGTGCCGTCGTCCTCGTCGAGCACGGTTCCGGCTTGAAACACCACTGCGCCGTCTGCCTCGGCATCACCCAGCACGATCAGCCCGCCCTTTTCCGGCGTTCCGGGATAGCCCTTGGCGGCCATCACCACGGTCAGTGCCACGTCGCTTGAGAAGCGCGGCGGCGGCATCGAGGCAAGGGCATTGGTGGCGCAGGCATAGAGGTAATCGGCCAGATCATCCTCCAGCCGCATCATCAGCACCTGACATTCGGGATCGCCGAAGCGGGCGTTGTATTCGACCAGTTTGGGGCCTTCGCTCGTCAACATCAGCCCGGCATAGAGCACGCCCGAATAGGGCACGCCATCATCGGCCATCTGGCGCACGGTGGGGGCCACGATCTTCTGCATCGCCTCAGCCCGCAGTTCGGGCGTGAACACGCGGGCGGGGCTGTAGGCGCCCATGCCGCCGGTGTTGGGGCCGGTATCGCCATCGCCCACGCGCTTGTGATCCTGCGCGGTGCCGAAGGGAAGGATTGTCGCGCCATCGGTGAGGACGAAGAAGCTCACTTCCTCGCCGGTCATGAATTCCTCGATCACCACTTCGGCGCCCGCATCTCCAAATGCGCCGCCGAACATATCATCCAGCGCCACCTCGGCCTCGGGTCGGGTCTCGGCAATCACCACGCCTTTGCCGGCCGCCAGACCGTCGGCTTTCAGCACATAGGGCGGGCTGAACCCATCGAGCGCGGCCCTCGCCTGTCCGAGCGACGTGGCGCGGACATAGCCCGCGGTGGGGATGCCCGCGCGCGCGCACAGATCCTTGGTGAAGCCCTTGCTGCCCTCCAGCTGCGCTGCGGCCTGCGAAGGCCCGAACACCGCCAGCCCTTCGGCCCGCAAACTATCGGCCAGCCCATCGACCAGCGGCGCCTCGGGTCCGATCACCACCAGCGCGATTCGCTCCTGCTCGCAGAAGGCCAGCACCAGCTCGTGATCGGTCACGTCCATCTCGAAGCACGTCGCGAATTGCGCTACGCCGGGATTTCCCGGGCAGGCGAACAACTGCCCGCCCTCATTTGCGATCGCGTGGGATTGCGCCAGCTTCCAGCTCAGCGCATGTTCGCGTCCGCCTGATCCCAGCAAGAGGATGTTCATGCCCAATTCCGATTTCGATTCTGCAGGTGATGGGCTGGTAGCCAAGACACACGCCGGGGACAATTCCGCTCCGCTCTCCATCACCGCAATTTCCCACGCGCTCAAGCGGACGGTGGAAGATCGTTTCGGCTTCGTGCGGCTGCGCGGCGAATTGTCGGGCGTGAAGCGGGCGGCTTCGGGGCACTTCTATTGCAGCCTCAAGGATGAAGGCGCGGTGCTCGATGCGGTGATGTGGAAGGGCCAGGTGCAGCGGCTGGGTTTTGTGCCCGAGGACGGGATCGAGGTCATTGCGACGGGCAAGATCACCACTTTTCCCGGTCGGTCGAAATACCAGATCGTGATGGAAAGCCTTGAAATAGCAGGTGAAGGTGCGTTGCTGGCGCTGCTGGAGAAGACCCGGCGGCGGCTGGAGGCCGAGGGCCTGTTCGCGCCTGAGAAGAAGCGCGCGCTGCCCTATATCCCGCGCCTGATCGGCGTGGTCACATCGCCCACCGGGGCCGTAATCCGCGATATCCTCCACCGCCTCGCCGACCGTTTCCCCAGCCATGTGCTGGTTTGGCCGGTGCTGGTGCAGGGACAAGGCGCGGCGGCGCAGATTGCAGCAGCGGTGCGCGGTTTTGGCGAAATGCCCCTCGGCCAGCGGCCCGATCTGCTGATTGTGGCGCGCGGCGGCGGCTCGATCGAGGACTTGTGGGCTTTCAACGAGGAACTGGTGGTGCGCGCAGTGGCCGCCTCGCCGATCCCGGTAATCAGCGCGGTAGGGCATGAGACCGACACCACCTTGTGCGATTTCGCCGCCGACCGCCGCGCGCCCACGCCCACGGCAGCAGCGGAAATGGCGGTGCCGGTGCGGGCTGACCTCGCCAATACGCTGGCCGAACTGGGGCTGCGGCAGCGGAAATGCGCATCCCGCCCGGTCATGCTGGGGCGCGAGCGGCTGGCGGCCCGCGCACAGCGCCTGCCCCGGCCCGAGCAGCTGTTGCAGCCTCAGGCGCAGAAGCTCGACGATCTGGGCGAGCGTTTGCGCCGGGCGCTGGTCGACAGGGCGGCGGCAGGGCGCGAGAAGCTGGGGGCGCTGCGCCTTTCGCCCGCCATGCTGATGCGTAGCGCCCGTGATGCCAGAGTTCGGCTGGAGGGGGTGAGGCTGGTGCCGATGCTCGTCACCCGTCCTCTGGCTGAGAAGCGTGCAGCGCTCGATTCGCTCGCCCGGCTGGCGGAAACGCTGCATCCCGAACGGCCGTTGCAGCGCGGCTATGCCATGGTGCTCGATGCCGGGGGCCATGCGGTTACCAGTCACGCTTCAGCTCAGGGCAAGGCGGCCTTGGCTATCCGCTTTGCCGATGGCGAACTGGCGGTAGTGCCCGTGGGGGTTCTGGCAGGCGGCAAGCGCCCACCTGTGCCCAAGCGGGAAAACCTTGCGGCCAGCCAAGGCAAATTGCTTTGATCCGCGCCAGTCGTTAGGAGGCCAACCATGCTGATGTCATCCTCGGACAAACCCGCCACGCTGATCTATGGCCCCAACGGCTTTCGCGTGATCCGCCCCGGCAGCTTCGTGCTCTGCGCCGTCACTGGTGCAGCGGTCGATCTGGACGAATTGCGCTATTGGAGCGTGGAGCGGCAGGAGCCCTATGCCAGCTGTGAAATTTCCACGCGTCGTTCGCTAGAGGGCTGATGCGCGCGGCTGTGCTTCTGGCCGGCGTTGCTGCTGTGGCCGTGCTGGTCGCCTGTGTGGCGGTGGCAACGTCTGACACTGCGGGCCAGGCGCAGGCGCAAGTTGCCGCTGAGCAGCCGCTTGCCGCTCAGCACATCACCTACGCTGGCGAGCTGACGCAGGGCGGCTGGATTCGCGGAACTGCCGAAGGCGCGGTCTCGGCGCGGCTGGGCGAGCAGGACGTGGAGCTCGATCCCGACGGCAATTTCTTCGCCGCCTTCGATCGTGATGCCGGGCCAGTGGTGGAACTGACCGCCACGTGGCGCAACAGCCGCGTGGAGCGGATCGCCTTGGCGGTGTCACCGCGTGCGTGGAACATCGAACATATCAACGCCGCCCGCAGCCCCGGCGGGGCCTCCGCCGAATTCATGGAGCGTCGCCGCCCGGAACTTGCCCGGATCAACGCCGCGCGGGCTGTGAACGCAAGGTCGCCCGGCTGGTCGCAGCGCTTTATCTGGCCGCTGACCGGGCGCATTTCGGGCAGGTTTGGTTCGCAACGGGTCTATCGCGGAGAGCCGGGCAGCTATCATTCGGGCATCGATATCGCCACCGGCAGCACCGGCAACGCCTATGTCGCCCCGGCGGCGGGCGTGGTGACGTTGGCGGCGCAATCGCCGTTCAGCCTTGAGGGCAATCTGCTGATTATCGATCACGGGCACGGGCTCAATTCGGCCTTCCTGCATTCGTCGCGGCTGGCGGTGACGGAGGGCCAAGTGGTCGAACAGGGCCAGCTGCTGGGCTATATCGGCGCCACCGGCCGCGCCACCGGACCGCATCTGCACTGGAGCCTGATGTGGCGCGGGGCGCGGCTTGATCCGCTGCTGTTCACCGGGCCGATGCCTTGAGCGCAGCACGCGCGGTCTGGCTTTGGCTGTCGCCGCGCCTTACGCCCACGCGAATGCTGCTGGCGCTGCTATTGGCCATAGTGCCCACCACCTGGCTGCGGTCCGAGGTGGGGGACCGCTATTCTGCCCAAGTCACCGTCACCAGCTTGCAGCATCCCGCGCGCACTTCTGGGGATTTCAGCGTGCAGGGCCTGTGGCAATTGCGGGCGCTGAGCGAGAACTTCGGCGGCTATTCGGCGCTGGCCGTGCTGGGCACACGGA
>CAMDSM010000017.1 GCA_945906905.1 Altererythrobacter xiamenensis
GCTCGATGAACTGCGCCCGCTGCTCGCCAATCAGGGGCTGCATGTCAAAGGCGGCGATCTGGATGATCACCAAGCCGAAGTCTGGCTGAAGAATTATTTCCTCGACCATATTTTGCCCGTCATCACCCCGCAGGCCATCGATCCGGCGCATCCCTTTCCCTTTGTCGTCAATCTGGGGATCGGCGCGCTGTTCAATCTGGAGCGTAAGGAAGACGGCAGCCGCCTGGTCGAGATGGTGCTGTTCCCTTCGGCCCTGCCGCGCTTCATCCGCGTGCCACCAGAGGTGACTGGTAGCGAGGTGATCTATGTCGCGATTGAGCGGCTGGTGTGCCGCTTTGCCCCGCTGCTGTTCCCCGGCTTCACCATCCGGGGCGATGGGGTGTTCCGGGTGCTGCGCGACAGCGATATCGAGCTGGAGGAAGAGGCCGAGGATCTGGTGCGCGAATTCCGCAGCGCGATCCAGCGTCGCCGTCGCGGTCAGGTGATTATGCTGGAGCTGGACGAGAGCTTTGATCCCGAGGCCGAGGAGCTGCTACGCGAGAAACTGAAGCTGGAACAGGCCTTCGTCACCAAGACCTATGGCATGATCGGCCTTGCCGGGCTGGACGCTGTGGTTGGCGAGGACCGGCCCGATCTGAAGTTCACGCCCTATGCCCCGCGCTATCCCGAACGCGTGATGGAGCACGATGGCGATTGCTTTGCCGCCATCCGCGAAAAAGATATCGTGATCCACCACCCGTACGAAAGTTTCGAGGTGGTGGTCGATTTCCTGCACCAGGCGGCAGCCGATCCTGCGGTGATCTCGATCAAGCAGACGCTCTATCGCGCGGGCAACCAAAGCCAGGTGATATCGGCGCTGATCGCGGCGGCCGAGGCGGGTAAGTCTGTCACCGCCGTGGTCGAGCTGAAGGCGCGGTTTGACGAGGAGCAGAACCTCAAATGGGCGGCCGAGCTGGAACGCGCCGGGGTGCAAGTGATCTATGGCTTCATCGATTGGAAAACCCACGCCAAGATCAGCATGGTGGTCCGCGCGGAAGAGGGCACCTATCGCACCTATTGCCACTTTGGCACGGGCAATTATCACCCGGTGACGACCAAGATCTACACCGACCTATCGTACTTCACTGCTGACCCCGCCTTCGGGCGCGATGCGGTGCGCCTGTTCAACTTCATCACCGGCTATGTCGAACCACAAGGGATGGAGCGGATCGCTATCTCGCCGCTCAACCTGCGCGAGCGCCTGTATGAACATATCGACGCCGAGATCGCCAATGCCCAGGCTGGCAAACCTGCCGCACTCTGGGCCAAGCTCAATTCACTGACCGAAGTGGGCATGATTGACCGGCTCTACGCCGCCAGCCAGGCGGGCGTGCAGGTGGTGCTGGTAATTCGCGGCATCTGCTGTTTGCGGCCGGGAGTGCCCGGCCTGTCGGACAATATCTCGGTCAAATCAATCATTGGCCGTTTTCTCGAACACAGCCGTATCTGGGCTTTCGGTAATGGCGCGCCGCTGCCGGGCGATCAGGCGATCATCTATATCTCCAGCGCCGATGCGATGAGCCGCAACCTCAACCGTCGGGTGGAAACGCTGGTCCCGATGACCAACCCCACCGTCCACGATCAGGTGCTGGAACAGGTGCTGTTGGCCAATCTGCTCGATACCGAACAGAGCTGGTTGCTTGATGGCGAAACGGGGGAATACCACCGGGTGGAGGATGACGGCGAGCCGTTCAACTGCCACGAGTATTTCATGACCAACCCATCATTATCGGGCCGTGGCGGCGCCTTGAAAGACAGCCGCGTCCCGCGCCTTACCTTGCGCAAGGGCGGCGGGTGATCAACAAATTTTCCGGCAGAAGCCGCGCCTTGCCTTCGGATCGGCCAGACCGCGCGGTGATCGATATCGGCTCCAGCACCGTGCGGATGGTGGTCTATGCCGGATCACGCCGCGCGCCCTTTGTGTGGCTGAACGAGAAGGTCACCGCCAAGCTGGGCCGCGATCTGGCGGCGACCGGACGATTGCCCGAAAAGGCGATCGAGCTGGCGCTGATGGGCCTGGCCCGTTTCGCCGTGATTCTGCGCGATCTGGATGTGGCAGACGTGCAATGCGTCGCCACCGCCGCCGTGCGCGATGCCCGCAATGGCGGCGAATTCCTTGAACGGGTGCGCGCGCTAGGCCTGTCACCGCGCCTGCTTACTGGTGAGGAAGAGGCCAACTATTCGGCCATGGGCGTGATCGGGGCCTTTCCCGGTGCGGCCGGAGTGGTGGCCGATCTGGGCGGCGGGAGCTTGGAACTGGTGGCGATTGGGCAGGGCCGCTGTCACCATGGGGTCAGCCTGCCGCTGGGCACCTTGCGCCTGCCCGCCTTGCGCGAACAGGGCGACGCCGCTTTCCGCGAGGCTGTGGCGCGCGAACTGGCCGGAGTCGACTTTGGCGCAGGCTGGGCCAGCCAGCAATCGGGCCCACTCTATCTGGTCGGCGGCACCTGGCGCGCACTCGCCAGCTTCGCCATACACGGCAAGAAATATCCGCTCAGCGATCCGCACGCTTTCCGGCTCGCCAATGCCGACGCCCTCAAGCTGGCCGAACAACTGGCTGCGATGACGCCCGAACAGCTGGCGGCGATTGACGGCATTCCCGCCAGCCGCGCAGGTGGCCTGCCCGATGCTTCCGCGATGCTGCAAGTCATGCTGGCAGCGCTCGAACCCGATGGGCTGGTTATTTCCGCCTGGGGCCTGCGCGAGGGGCTGCTTTTCGACAAGCTCGAACCTGCCGCGCGCGAACAGGATCCGCTGCTGGCTGCCGTCTCCCATTTCACCGCCCCGCGCGGTGCCTCGCTGAGCGGGGCGACGATGATGGCTGGCTGGACCTCCAGCGTAGTCTCGCCCCTTAGCAGTGGCGGGGGCAATGGTGGCGAACAGCTACGGCTGGCAGCAATCCTGCTGGCCAAGGCGCAGGCCCGGCTGGAGCCCAACATGCGGCTGCGGCATTCGTTCGACTGGGCGATGGACAAGCGCTGGATCGGGATCGACCATCGCGGACGTGCCCTGCTCGGCGCGGCGCTGCGCGGAGCCTGCGGGCGGCCCGAACCAACGGCCGATCTGCTCCGCCTCGCCAGCGACGCCGATTTGCGCGAGGCGGCCGGCTGGGGCCTCGCCTTCCGCCTGTGCCGCCGAATCGGCGCTGGATCGCGTGCCTCGATGCTTACCAGCCGCCTGCTGCGTGAGGAAGACCGGCTGGTGCTGTGGCTGGATGAAAGCCGCGCGGCGCTGGCTTCTGAACATGTCACCGCCGATCTTAAGGCGCTGGCCGACTGGCTAGGCTGCACCCCGGAACTTCGCATCGGCACGCGCGTTTCCTGACCGAGTTGTGACATGGGCGCGTCACGCTTGCGGTGTCCGCGCGAAAGCCCTTGGTTGCAAAAGATATGACCGAACAATCAGAACTTCCGCTGGATCAGGACGCGCTTGACCTCGCCAGCCTAGCGCAGGCCATTCTCGATCGCCGCGTGCGCCCACGCGTCGGCTCGATCCGCCGCCTGGCCGAAGCCGTGCTCGCCAAGGGTGGGAAGAAGCGCAAAAAGGGCAAGAAGAAGGCGGCCAAGAAGGTCCGCACACTCGCCACCATTCCGGGGCAGAAGGGCAAGAAATCCGCCTAGCTCAAAACGGATCCGCCGTCTGTTCGTCAAACGGGCGGGTGTCGGCCGGCGTCGTGGTATAGGGCGGGCGCTGCGGCAGAGTGCGGTCGCCCTTCCATGGGATCTGGTCAACATCAGTCCAGGCATTGACCTTCAGGCGCCAGAACTTCCACCGCCCATCTTCCTTGATCAGCCGATCATCGCGGGTGCCGATCCCAAACACGAAATTGGTCCGGTAATCGGCGTTCCACTGAATGATCTGGAAGAAGCACCGCACCCGCGCGCCTTCTGGGTGTGGGTCCATGATGAAGTGGTTCATCAGATGCTGGCGCCCATACCACCAGTGCTGGCGATCATACCACAGCTTGCGCAGGTTGGCGCGGATCGCATCGTGGCCTTTGACCGTGCCTTGCCACAGATGATCGAACTCAGCGTCGCGGGCGAAGGTGGCGATGGCCTGTTCCTCATCCGCTAGGTCGATCCCCCAGGCGTAACGGGCGAACAATTCCTCGATTTCGCCGCGATCTTGGGCAGGCATGATCTGCGGCACGCCACCCGGCCAGCACGGATCGCTCATCTTCCTTGTCTCCCATCAAATGCGCGCTTGATTTGCGCCGCTATTAGCACTCAATTGACCCTATCAAACGGGAGAGCGCAATGCCGGAACTATTTCACCCCTTCGACAGCTTCGGCTTGCAGAAGCGCAGGGCGATGCGGTTCGAGGCGGATGTGTTCGAATGCGAGGTGCTCGGCGAAATCCCCGAGGGCCTGCGCAACGGTGCCTATTACCGCACCGGGGGTGATCGCCTGTTCCCCAGCCTTGAGGAGGACATCATCCTCAACGGCGATGGCATGTTCTCGATGTTCAAGTTCGAGCACGGCCACGTTTCCTATCGCAGCCGCTATGTGAAGACCGAGCGGTTGAAGGCCGAGATGGCCGCGCGGCACCGGCTCTATGGCAAGTATCGCAACAAGTTCACTGACGATGCCAGCGTCTCCAACCTGCCCAATCGGGATAACACCGGCAACACCTATGCCTTTGCCCACCACGGCGAACTGTTTGCCCTGCGCGAGGACTCGCGGCCCTATCGGCTTGATCCGGCAACGCTGGAAACGCTCGACATCGGCGATTTCGGCGCGCTTCGGTCGACCGCGCTCACCGCCCATCCCAAGATCGATCCCACTACCGGCGAATGGTGGAGCTATGGCGTGTTTGCCGGCGGGGAGCCGACCACCGATGCCAGCTTGCACGTGTTCGACAGGCACGGGCAGCTGATCCGCGAACAATGGTTCCACACCCCCTATCCCGGCCTGAGCCACGATTGGGGCGTAACGACTGAGCATCTGATCTTCCCGATCATGCCCTTGACCGCCGACGATGCACGGCTGCGCAGCGGCGGTGACTATTACCAGTATGATGCCGGACTGCCGAGCAAGTGGGGCGTGATGCCGCGCGATGGCGATCCGGCGCGCGACATGCGCTGGTTCGATATTCCCGGCATCGTCATGGGCCATGTGATGAACGCCTATTCCGATGGCGACAAAGTGGTGATCGACACCCCGTGTTCGCCCGGCAATTGCTTCAGCTTCTTCAAGGACAAGCACGGCAATCTGCCCACGCCGGCAGAAACCGTAACGCAGATCACCCGCATCGTGTTCGACCTCAGCAAACCCGATGCCGATGCCGTCAGCCTGCATCCCCTCAACGGCGCGCTGGGCGATATGCCCAAGATCGATGACCGGTTTGCGATGCAGAAATACCGCACCGGCTATTTCGCGCATCGGGATTTTCCGCAGATGGGGATTGGCCAGATCGACTGGGATAGCGGCGAGATCAAACTGCACGAACTGCACGGCGCGGCCAGCCAGGAACCACTGTTCGTGCCGCGCAGCCCAGATGCAGCAGAAGGCGATGGCTATGTGCTGGTGGCGGTCGACCGGATGGTCGAAAATCGCATGGATTTGCTGATACTTGACGGGAACGACATCAGCCGTCCGCCCGTTGCTACTATCAAGTTGCCCTTTGCTCAGCCGATGGCGTTCCACGGCTGCTGGGTTCCCTCTTAAGGAGTATTCACGAGATGGCCGACCATTCCACCGCCAAGACCCACCTCGAAGCGCAGCTGCACGAACTGGGCACCCGCCTCGCCCATCTCGAAGGCGATCTGGCCGAACCCGCCGATCCCGATTTGTCGGAACAGGCCGTGCAGCAGGAAGACGATGCGCCGCTCGAAGGCCAGATCGCCTTGGTGCGCAGAGAAATCACTGCCACAGCTGCTGCGCTCGACCGCATTACCGATGGCACTTACGGAGAATGCGTGGCTTGCGGGGCGGCCATATCCGCCGGCCGCCTCAACGCCAGCCCAGAAGCCGCCTTGTGCATCGATTGTGCGAGCCGGAGCTGAACTCCGGCCCGCCAATCGCCTGTTTTTTATCCCTCGCCCGGAGCCCCGGCATCGGGCTTGTCGACGTCGATCACCGGCACCTCAATGGTCTGTTCTTCGGTCGTCACATCGACATCGGGCACATCGACGTCATATTCGGGCAGATTGCCGCCCTCGACGCTGACTTCGGGCATTTCGCCCTCTTCGGTCTGTTCCACGTCGCAGGCGGCAAGGCTGAGCGCGGCAAGGCCGCAGGCGGCCGAAATAGCAAGTTTGCGCAAGATACATCTCCTCGGTTTGTCTAGGGTCAGGACTCAAAGACCAAACGAAGTGCTGGCGCGCATGTTCCCGGACAAGCGTGCATTCCCACTCTTGCGACCAGCCAGGGTTGACCAAATCTTGGGCGTCCATTGGCTGGCTACAACGGTGCAGGTGCTGCCCGATGATCGCGCACAATCGTTTCTATTCGCTGGACGGCCTCAGGGGTTTCGCCGCGATCGCAGTGATGTTCCACCATTGCGACGCCCGTTTCCTGCCCGGCGGCTATCAGGCGGTGGACTTCTTCTTCTGCCTGAGCAGGCTTGCGATCGCCCGCTCCTATGGCGAAAAGCTGGGCGAACTAGTGCGGCGTCACGAGCAGGCCTGGCAGATGGCGAGCGCATCACGAACGTCGCACGTCTGAGGCAGCGGTGATGCACTTTGGTCAGTTCCGATATGATCGGGGCCGGTGATCTGCAGAAGCTGTGCTGTAACTACCGTGTCACCCGCCGCACGAAGCCTGCCACCATCGCCTCCACCTCGCGCAGCTCGGAACCGATGCTGAGCGCAGGGCTGAGGTGGTTGTGGCCAGATAGCAGGTGCATTTCGGGATAGCGGCGCTTGGCTGCGGTCCATTGGGTGACAACTTGCGCGGCCTGGCCATGGAAATCATCGGGATCAAATTCGGCGAGCGAGAACTGGATCGGCACTTCGCTCGCCAGCAGGCCAGCGATGCAGCTTGCCGGGCCCCAACCCTTGCGATCCTCGCCGTAATAGGCTTGGGCAAAGGCATTGGGCTCAGCAGTCAGCGTATCATAGATCCCGCTCATCAGCACCGCTCCCGCCAAGCCCGCTGCATGTGTGCGCCGATGCGCCAGATAGCCCGCAACATGGGTGGCACCGGCAGATTGCCCCGCCAACACAATCTTTGCCGGATCGCCGCCATGCGCCGCCACGTTCGCCCGCAGCCAGTCGAGCACTTGGCGTAGATCATCGGGGCCAGCAGGGAACTTGTGCGCAGGCGCGAGGCGATAGGTCATGGTTATGCCTACAAAGCCATGCCGCGCGGCGAAGTCGCCCATGTTGGAATAGAACGGGCTGCCCTCGGTGTGCTTGTCACCCATCACGAAGCCGCCGCCATGGACGAACACCAGCACCGGCGCGCCCACCAACCCCTCACGGTTGAACACGTCCAGCCGATGGCGCCCATCGGGGCCGTAGGAGATATCGCGGAGCACCTTGGTCGAAGCGGCCATCCCCCGGCTCATACTGGCCATCAGAGCTTGCGTTCCCCCGATCATCTCGGGCGTGAGTGCGGTGCCGAAGCCTTGCAATTGTGCGCGAATATCGGGTGTCATTTTGGATTCTCCATCAGCAGCACGGGTTTGATCGCGCGGCCCGCATGGGCATCGGCGAAGGCGCGTTCGATCTCGGCAAAGGGGTAGAAGCTCAGCATCCGGTCGAACGGCAGGCGGCCCTGACGCCAGTATTCGGCCAGTTGCGGCAGGAAGGTCTGCGGGTTGGCATCGCCGCCCAGAATACCGCGCAATTGCTTGCCGCCCGCCAGCATCCCGAACATCTGCGGTGAGAATGGGCCGAGCGGTGCGGAGACGAAACCGGCGGTGCCATTCATCGCCAGCACCTCCAGCGCCAAAGTGTGGATCGCCGGGGCATTGGTGGTGTTGAAGGTGAAATCGACGCCGCGTCCGGTAATGCCCCTGATCTTGGCCGCCAGATCGTGCTCATTGCCGAGCAGGCAGTCGGTCGCGCCAAAGGTGCTTGCCAGTTCCAGCCGTTCGGGGCTGAGGTCCACCGCCACGATCCGTTTCGCCCCCACCAGTTTCGCCGCCATCACCGCAGACAGCCCAACGCCGCCGGTGCCCAGAATGGCAATCGTGTCACCAAAGCCCACCTTGAGCGCCTCGATCACCCCGCCCGCACCCGTCACCACGCCGCAGCCCAAAGGCCCGAGCTTTTCGAGCGGCAGATCCTTGGGCATTTTCACGGCGGTGCGTTGGGGCACAATCGCATGGCTCGCAAAGCTCGATTGGCCGAAGAAGTGCGAATGCACCGGTCCGTCTGCCCCGCTCAATGCGGTACTGCCATCGAGCCGCTTGGCGCCAAAACACAGCGGCATGGCCAGATCACAATATGTCGGGCGGCCCGCCAGGCAGCTTTGGCAGGTGCCGCAGCTGTTGCCACTCAGGATCACATGATCGCCCAGCGCGAAGCCTCTCACCCCCTCGCCCAGCATGTCGACCACGCCCGCACCTTCGTGGCCCAGCACGATCGGCTGCGGGCTGTGGCGGCCGGGATGTTCGTGCAGATCGGTGTGGCAAATGCCTGTGGCGACGAGGCGGATGCGCATTTCTCCGGCGCGCGGTTCTTCCTGCTCCAGCTCGACCAGTTCGGGAGCGGGACCGCCTTTGCCGGAAAGGGCTGCGATGATTTTCATGTGCCGCTTCCCAGATGGTGGTCATCCCGAATATCCGCCACCGGCCCCGTCTGGGTCAGCAGGCTCTTGCGGCGCAGGAAGCGGCGCAAACTCTCCGGCCCGATGCGCGGTGAGCCATAGCCCGACCAGCCGAAGCTGTCCGATCCGAAAGTGCGCATCTTGGCGAAGGTCAGGAAGGTATCCTGCAGGAATATCCCGCCCGCATTGATCCGCCGCCCTATCGCCATCGCTTCGGCCGCATCACCCGCGATCACGCTGGCGGTGAGGCCGAAGTTGGTGTCATTGGCCAGCGCAATCGCCTGTTCGGTATCGCTATAGGCCATCACCGGAATACACGGGCCGAAAGTCTCATCCTGCATGATCAGCATATCGTGGGTGACCCCGGTCAGCACCGTGGGGCGCAGGTATAATCCGCCGGCGATATCCTCGATCTCGCCGCCGCACAGCACAGCCGCGCCCTTGGCCTTGGCATCGGCGATCTGCGCGGCGACGATGGCCGCCTGCGGGGCAAAAGTGAACGGGCCGATGTGCCCGGCACGCGGATTGTCGGCATTGAGGCGCACGGCCTTGGCCTTGGCCACCAGCAGCGCTACGAACTGATCGTGCACACTCTCATGCACATAGACCCGCTCGACCGAATAGCACACCTGCCCCGTGGCATAGACCGCGCCGCGCAGAACCGCCGTGGCCGCGCGCTCCAGATCGGCACTTTCGGTGACCACGCAGGGATCCTTGCCGCCCAGCTCCAGATTGCACGGGATCAGCCGTGTCGCACAGGCCACGGCCACCTTGCGGCCCGTAGGGACCGAGCCTGTAAAGCAGATCGTATCGGCCTGCTCGATGACCCATTGCCCGACCTCGCCAGCTCCGCTGACATAGTTGAACACGGCCGCGAGTTCGGGCACCTGGCGTACAGTTTCAAACAGCGCCTCGATCACGCGCGGGGTCACCTCAGATGGCTTCAACAGCACCGAAGATCCTGCAAACAACGCCGGGACGGCATCGAGCAGCGCCAGCATCAGCGGCGCATTCCATGGGGAAATCACGCCGACCAGCGGATAGGCCACTAGCTGCGATTCCACCGCCACTGTTGGCATCGACGTGCTCATGCTCTGCCATTCCAGCGCCTCGAACGCGCGCGGGGCATCTTCCAGCCAGCCACCGATATTTCCACAAGTTATGAAGCCCTGGATATAGGAGGTGTGGCAGCCGCCGGTATCCACCGCATCGGCCTCGCCAATCGCCACGGCCTGCGCCTTCACCGCGTCCAGCCAGCGCGCCATCACCGCGCAACGTCCGCCCACGCCAAGCGCTTCCCAGCCGCGCTGGTTGGCGCGCAAGGCGGTGGCCTTTGCGGCCGCCTCCTCGCGGGTGGACAGGCTGATCGAGTGATCGGCAGCGCCAGTCCGCGGATTGCGCACGGCGAGCGTGGCGGTGGCCGGCATTGTTCTCTCCCTTAAAGTCAGAACCCGTAACGCACACCCAGCCAGAAAGTCTGCGGCACGCCAATGTCCATCGATCCGCCCTGATTGCGAGTGATGATCGTTTCGTCGAGCAGGTTTTCCATCCGCGCCACGGCTGACAGGCCGCCGGCAATCGGCACCTGTGCGAACAGGTCCACCGTAGTGGCGGCGGGTAGCAGATCGGTTTGCAGATCATCCTCGAACTGGTCGGCCACATGGCGCAAGGTGGCGACGACATTCAGGCCGTTGTCCAGCCGGTAGCTGGCGCTGACGCTGCCCGAGAAACCGGGCGTTTGCGCCGGGCGCTTGCCATCCAGCGGCAAGGCCGCGCCGCTGCTGCGGACTTGCGCGTCGGTCAAGGCCAGGCTGGCATCCAGCCCCCAAGGGCCGTTCTGGTAGGAGCCGGAAATTTCCACGCCAACTGCCTTCACCGCATCAAGGTTCTGCCGCTGGCGCAGATTGGTGCCAATGGTGACATTGGCCACGGCGTTGCGCACCTGATTGTCGAACACCGTCACGCCAAATCGCAGGCCCTGATCGACCACGTCAAAGTCGATCCCGGCCTCAAACCCACGCAGCTTTTCGGGCACCAGCGCGGCATTGGCCTGCGTGGTTACGGGGAACACCGCGAAGGGCCGGTAAAGCTCGTTCAGCGTTGGCAGACGCAGGCCAGTATAGGCAGCGGCGCGCAGACTCAACACGTCATTCGCCCGCACCAAGGCCCCGCCGCGCCAGGTCACTTCCCAGTCAGACCGGGTGGCGAAAGCATCGTTGCGGGTGGTGGTGCCAGCCGAATTGACCACGCGGTAATAGCCATCCTGAATCGAATAGCGGTCCGCACGCACGCCGCCCGTCAACGTAAGCGGGCCAAGCTCCACATCGTTTTCGACAAATAAGCCGAGGTTGGTATTCAGCCCACCTGCAAACCGCTCCTCGGTGCGCAGGCCCGAGACGGCGTTATAGGCATCCTCGGCCAGGTCGCCCTCGCTGCGTCGATAGTCGGCACCGATGCGCATGGTCAGATCATCACCCAGCGGCGGGCGGACCTCGATCTTGCCGCCCTGCCCTGTCGCGGGCGTATCCTTCTGGTCGAGCGTGCGGGTGAAGCGGGTGGAGGAAATCACCACGTTGGAAAAATTGCGCCACTGGGCATAGGCCAGCGCATCCACCTGCCACGGCCCACGGCTGACGACCCGCAGGCTCACGTCCTGCCCCTCCACCGTGTTATCGGCCCCGGCAAAGCGAAGCGTGCGCTGATCATCGAAGGCTGCCGCCCGCAGCTGCACTTCCAGCCCGGCCACGCTTTGCACCAACCTGCCGCCAAGCGACCAGCCATCATACGATGCGCGCACGCTGGCAGGCACGCGCTGATCGAGCGGCGTGGTGAAGAACCCGTCGCCCCGATCCCACCGTCCGCTGATCGTGGCAAAGCCATTGCCGACGCGCGGGGCAAGGCTGGCCGACATTTCGGTATCCTCGCGGCTGTTGGCTATGACTTGGCCCGTAAACAGGCCCAGATCAACCGCCCCGGCGCTCTCCAGCTCAATCGTGCCAGCCAATGCGCCAGAGCCAAACGGGCCAGACCCGCCGCCGCGCGTCACCCGCACCGATCCCAGCCGCTCGGGCGCAATCGCGCTGAAGGGCACGTGGCCAAAGAACGGATCGAGCATCGGCACCCCATCGAGCAGCACCAACGCCCGGCTGCTCGCATTGCCACCAAGCGCGCGCAAGGTGGCCCCCTGCGCGGTAGGATTGGCGCTGCGACTGTCCGAGCGGCGGAACTGCTGGAAGCCGGCCACGCTGCCCAGCGCATCTTCCAACCGGCCCGATGATGTGGCGGTGAGCTGTTCGCGGGTGATTACTACCGTAGAATAGGCGGGGGTGGCGGGAGTCTGCGCCAAGCCCTGCCCGGACACATAGATCACATTCGCCGCAGTGGTGATTTCCTCTGCCTCCTCCTCCTCCTGCGCCATAGCAGGAACAGCTGTCAGCAGGGCGGCAGCACTGGCGAGAAGGAGCATTTTCATCGGGCAATTCTTTCGGCAAGTTGATTTTGTCCGGCGCGCCATAGCGACTTGCGCTTGCCGCGTCACCCCGCCTTTGGCAGGATGGGGCCAGAGGGAGAGATTCATGCGATATCTGACTGTTCTTGTCGTTGCCACACTTTTGGCCGGGTGCAATCTGGTGGTCGAGGATGACGCTGCCGAAACCCCTGCCCCAACCGGAGAACCGCAAGTGACCGTATCGCCCCCACTCGTCCCCGCCGATCACGCCCCGCTGCTGGCGAGCGAAGACCCGCACCTCGCCGCCAACAAGCGCCTCGTTTATGACATGTATCGCATCGTGCTGCAGGCCGGGCTGGCCGACCGCGCGGGCGAGTTCATCTCGGCCGACTACATCCAGCACAACCCCAACGCCGGGCAGGGTCTGGCAGGCGTGCAGGATTATATCCGCAACACCCGGCCCGAGCGCGAGATCGAGGATCGACTGGAACTGCCGCTGATCAATCTGATGGCCGAGGGCGACTATGTCACCACCGCCTTCGTGCGCACCGAAACCGACGCCAATGGCCAGACCTATTACTCCACCTGGTTTGACCTCTACCGCATCGAAAATGGCCTAATCGCCGAACACTGGGATCCGATGCTGAAAACCGACACGCCGATCGACCCCAATTCGCAGCGTTTGGAGGATTAGCGATGGCGCGCCGGATCAGGGCCACGCTCGGCATCGCAATTGGCGCATTGGTGATTTCGCAGGCTGCGGCGCAATCCACGCCTGAATTTACTCCCGTCACCGATGCCGAAATTCAAGCGCCCGATCCGGCCGACTGGCTCAGCTGGCGGCGCACTTTGGACAGCTGGGGCTATTCCCCGCTAGACCAGATCAACACCGGCAATGTCGCAAGCTTGCGGATGGTGTGGGCGCGGCCGCTGCCGCCGGGCCATCAGGAGGGCACGCCACTGGTGCACGATGGCGTGCTGTACTTCCCCGGCCCGAGCGACGTGATCGAGGCGATTGATGCGGCCAGCGGCCAGCTGATCTGGCAATATCGCCGCACCCTGCCGGATGATCTTGGCCAGTACCTGCCGGTGTTCGATACCAACCGCAATCTGGCGCTGTACGGCAACCTGATCATCGATACCTCCGCCGATGACTATATCTACGCCCTCGATGCCCGCACCGGCGAACTGGTGTGGGAAACGCAGATCATGGATTACCGCACCGGGTCAAAGCAGAGCAGCGGCCCGATCATAGCAGAAGGGCTGGCCATCACTGGCCGCTCTTGCGAGCCGGAGGGTGGCCCCGATGCCTGCGTCATCACCGCGCACGATGCGCTGACCGGGCGCGAGGTGTGGCGCACCAGCACAATTGCGCGCGGGGACGATCCCAATGATCTGAGCTGGGGCGGCATCGCGTTGGAGGACCGCCAGCAAGTGGGCGCGTGGATGATCCCCAGCTATGATCCTGTATTGCGCCTGATCTATATGGGCACGTCGGTCTCTGCGCCCGCGCCCAAGATCAGCCTGGCGGGCAACGATTACGATTACTTGTACCACAACTCCACGCTGGCACTGGACGTGACGACCGGGCGGATCGTGTGGCATTATCAACATCTGGTCGATCACTGGGATCTCGATCACCCATTCCCGCGCCTGCTGGTCGATCAACAGGTTGCGCCTGATCCCGCCGAAGTGGCGTGGATCAACCCCGATATTGACCCGACGCGCACCTACCGCGTGCTGACCGGCGTTCCGGGCAAAACCGGCGTTATCTATACGCTTGACCGCGAGACGGGCGAGTTCCTGTGGGCACGCCCGACCATCCACCAAAACGTCGTCGGCTCCATCGACGGACGCACGGGCCGCGTCAGGGGTACGCCGGAAACGATTTTTGGCAGCTATAACCATCCTGCCACCGTGTGCCCTGCACCGGGCGGCGGCACCAACTATCCCTCGCCCGCATACAGCCCATTGACGCAAGCGATGTACCTCACATCGAACAACACTTGCGCCGAAATTGCCGCGCTCGATCCGGCGGAAAATCCCGGGATCTATGGTATTTCCAGCCGCGCCTATATCGCGCCAGGCGCGGGCGACAATGTGGGTGTAATCCACGCAGTGAATGCGGTGACGGGACGCACCGAGTGGACTTTCTCGACCCGCGCCGGGATGCAAAGCCTGATGACTACCGGCGGCGGCCTGCTGTTTGCCGGTGATGCCGACGGGCGGTTCCGCGCGATGGACCAGCAGAACGGCAATGTGCTGTGGGAGGTGAATCTCGGCTCCTCGATCACCGGCTATCCGGCAACATTCTCGGTCGGCGGGCAGCAATATGTTGCCGTCTCCACCGGGCGCTGGCTCAATGACAGCTTCACCCCCGAACTGACCCACGGCACCCAGAACACACTGTTCGTGTTCGCGCTGCCTGAAACGGGCATCGGCCATGCTGGACCTGTTCGTGCGGCGGTCAACCGGCCGGGCGAGGCGGTGTCGGTCGATCCAGCGCAGAACAACCGGGCGGCAGGATTCACACGGGCTGCGTCAGCAGGCATATTTAGCGCCGAACAGGCATTGGCCGGGCAAGCGGTATACACCCGCGCCTGTGCCGCCTGCCACGGCGCCGACTTGCAGGGCGCGCCGGGCACACCACCACTGACCGGCGGGGCGTTTATGGCCAAGTGGCGTGGCAAATCGGTAGGTGACTTGTACACTTACACCCGCCAATCCATGCCGGTGGGCGCAGGCGGATCATTGCGCGAAGCGCAATATCTGGCGCTGATTGCTTATCTGCTGCAACAGAACGGCTTTCCGGCGGGCGCACAGCCGCTGGACCCGGACGCGGCGATTTTGCGCAACCTGGGTATTGAGTAAGCGGGCTACCCCTTCAGGATAAGGGAATAACCCATTCAATCACCCACCAACCGCGAGAATGCCAGTGTCGCGAGTTGCCACTGATTACCTTGCCGAACATAAACCTCGGTGGCGCTGAATGGGTTGGTCACCTCGTTACCGCCAACCACTGCGATCAGCCGCAATTGGCTGTAAACGATTGCGGTATCTCCGATTATCTCAACCGACATGGCGCTGATGTCGGCCTGCTTGTAATGAATGCCGCCGCTGCGGATGACTTCAAGTTCCGCTGCCCTGTCCATAGTCCGGCTCATGTGAACGAACCGGGCAGACGGGTGAAACAGCGCTTCCAATTGCGGCATATCCAGATTGGCCATCCACAACCATTTCTGCCGTGAGAGATCGAGAAGTTCCTGGCGCTCATCCGCTATCGGGGAAACGGCTTCCGTCATCGCGGTGTTTGTTGCCGCATGGGTGCAGCCGGTCATAGTGGTTACAAGACCCAGGATTGCGAGCGCGAATCGCATCACACCACCACCCCTGCATCCACCAGAATCGTCTTGGATTCCAGGAAGTTATAGATCCCTTCCTCGCCGCCCTCACGCCCGATGCCGCTCTTTTTGAAGCCACCGAACGGCGCGGTCCATTCCAGCTTCATGCCGTTCTGTGCCACTGCCCCGGTGCGGACCTGGCGCGCGATATCATAGGCGGCTTGTGCATCGTTGGTGAACACGCTGCCGTTGAGGCCAAACTCGCTCTCGTTGGCGATGCGGATCATGTCCGCCTCGTCATCCGCCGGGATCAGACACAGCACGGGTCCGAAAATTTCCTCCTGAGCAATGCGGCTGGTGTTGTCGACATTGGCGAACAGCGTCGGCTCGATATAATAGCCCTTGTTCATATTCGCCGGACGGCTGCCGCCGGTGACCAGCGTGGCGCCGCTCTTCTTGCCGTCCTCGATGTACATCTCGATCCGTTCGAGCTGGCGCTTCATCGCCACCGGGCCAAGCTGGGTTTCGGGATCTTCGGGATGGCCGATCTTGACGCCCTGCATCACCTTGGCGATGGCTTCTGCCAGTTCATCATGGCGCGCCCGGGGTACAATGGCACGGGTCAGCATGGCGCACACCTGACCGCTGAGGACGGTGATGGTGTTGCCCAGGATCTGCGCGGCGGCTTCAATCGGGAAATCGTCGCGAATGATGGCCGCGCTCTTGCCGCCCAGTTCAAAGGTGGCGCGTGTCATGTTGGATCCGCACACGCTGGCAATGTGGCAGCCGGCAGCCGAGGATCCGGTGAATGTGACCTTGTCGATGCCCTTGGAGTGGATCAGGTGATCAGCCGCCTCGCGGTGGCTCGGTACCAGATTGACCGTGCCCGGTGGCATCCCCGCCGCATCAGCAGCCTCAGCCAGAATATAGGCTTCCAGCGGAGTTTCGGGCGAAGGCTTCATCACCACGGTGCAGCCCGATACCAGCGCATAGAACAGCTTGTTGGCCATGATCGCAAACGGCGCGTTCCACGGCGCAATCGCCACCACCACGCCAACCGGCTCGTAAGCGATCACCACCGTATCGACGGTGGCGCCCTTGCGCTGTTCCTCAAACGCAAAGCTGCCGCCCATCGCGGCAATCCCGCGCAGGCCCATTACCGCGCCGCCATGCATCGGCCCCGCCATTGTCGCCAGTCCGCCGATCTGCGCGGTCCATGCGGCGGCGAGTTCGGGCACGCGCGGTTCGAGCAGGTCGACGAATTGCATCAACTTGGCCATCCGCTCGACGGGCGAGGTGCGGGGCCAGGAGCCGTTGTCGAAGGCATCGCGCGCGGCGGCAACCGCACGGTCCATGTCGGCCGGGCCAGCTTCAGCCACGCGACCGACAATTTCCTCGCTCGCCGGGTTTTCGATTTCGATGCTGCCGCCGTCCACCGGAGCGACCCATTGGCCGCCGATATACAGCATGTCGGGATGCGCGATGTTTACGCCTTGGGGTGTCATTGCAATTGCTCCTAGAAGTTCGACAATATGGTCAGTGATTGCGTATCCAGCGGCAAGCCGCGGCGTTGCAGTTCCAGCTCGCGGCGGCGCAGTGTGGTCTGCGAGTCGATCAGGAAGGCGTGGATCGCTTTCACTTGCTCTGCGTTCAGCCGATCATTCCAGCGCGGCATTCCACGCGGCACCAGCAGGCCCTCGAGCACGATCTGGTTGAACCCGGCGTGCACGCCCGCGTTCATCCGCCGCAGATCAGGCAAAGGCGCGCGCGGTTGGTTGGAATGGCAAAGGCCGCAGTTCTCGGTGAACAGCGCGCCCCCCATGGCGATCATCGCCGGCGTGGCATCGGTGAACTGCGCGGGCGGTTCAGGCGCAGGCTCCAGCGCGGGCAGGTCAGCCGGGATCGGCACTGCCCCGCCACCCAGCCGGAACACCAGCAGGCGGTTGGCATTGCCCTTGGAATAGGCCGCGGCATAGGGCGGCACAAAGCCCCAGCCACCCCCGCCCCAGCCCGTCTGGACCGCAACATATTGCACCCCATCCACCGCATAGGTCATCGGCGCGGCGAGAATTGAACTGCCGGTATCGACATGCCACAGCTCTTCGCCCGTATCGGCATCGCGCGCGAACAAGCGCCCGGCGACATTGCCATGGAACACGATGCCGCTTTGGGTGGCGAGCACGCCTTGGCGATCCTGCCAGCCGAGGCCGGGCACCGCCCATTTGGTCGCGCCGGTCATCGGATCAATTGCGCGCAATTCGCTGGTGAAGGGCTGATCGAGCACAGATTGCCACTGCGGATGCGCTTCCATCGCCGCGCGGATTGGCGGCGGCAGGCTGGCGGCGGCGGCGGCCAGATCGGGCGAGAAGATGATCGCCGCGCCGGCATTCATAAAGCCGGGCTGGCGCTCGACATTATCCACCGGACCCGGCAGCCACAGCATATTGCCCATATCGATCACATGGGCAAAATAGCTGTTGCGGGTAGGATCATAGGCCGCCGGATACCAGTTTCGCGCGCCGGGAGAGGCCGGGAACACGATCTGCGGACCATTGGTATAGTCCGATGTCTCGGGCGTCATGTTGGGGCGCTGCGTCTCCAGATTCCAGCTGCTGGCCCAATTGGTGCGGACAATCGGATTGGCAGCAATCGCCCGTCCAGTCTCGCGGTCGATCACGAAGAAGAAGCCGTTTTTGGGCGTGTGCAGCACCACCGGGCGGCTGGTCCCGTCCACATCCATCTGGGCCAAGGTCATCGGCTGGGTGGCGGTGAGGTCCCAATTGTCCTGCGGAGTCTCCTGAAAATGCCACTTCATCGCGCCGGTTTCACGATCGAGCGCGACCAGCGAATTGAGATAGAGGTTGTCGCCCCCGCCGGGGCTGCGGATCGCCTGAGCATATGGCCCGCCATTGCCCGTGCCGATGATCACCTGATCGAACTGTGGGTCATAACTGATCGCATCCCACACCGTGCCGCCGCCGCCGATATCCCACCGTGTCTCGTCGCTCCAGGTGTCGAGCGCAGCTTCCAGTTCGGGGTTTTCCTGCGGGCCCTCGGCCGGATCGTGCGGAATGGTGAAGAAGCGCCAGGCCTTGCTCCCGTCGCTGACATGATAGGCGGTGACATAGCCGCGCGTGTCCATTTCCGCTCCGGCATTGCCGATCACCACCAGATTGCCCGCCACCTCGGGCGCGCCTGTGGAGGTATAGCCGCGCGTGTGGTCAACGATTGTATCGACCTGCCATTGAACCGCGCCCGTCTGCGCATCGAGCGCATAGAGCTGACCATCCAATGCCGCGACCATCACTTTTCCTTGCGATACCGCAATGCCGCGATTGGCAAAATCGCAGCAGGCGGCGCGCGCTACCTGCATGTCCATCTCGGGCGTGAAGGTCCACAGTTCGGCGCCCGTGACCGCGTTAAGCGCATAGACCCGGCCAAGGTTGCCGCTGGTATACATCACCCCGTCGATCACCACGGGCGTGGCTTCCTGCACCCGCGCTGTGCCCAGATCATATTCCCATGCCAAGCCCAGTTCGGCCACGTTGTCCTTGGTCAGACCTTCCAGCCGCGAGAAATGGCTGCCGGCCCAGTCCCCGCCGGGATTGTCCCAATTCTCGCCCGCGCCATAAGTGCTGGTGTCAACTTGCGGCACTTCTTCGGCGCAAGAAACAAGTGCGAGTGCGGCGGCGAGCGCGATGGAACGGCGCCCAATCATTTCTGCCACCCCCCCTGATATTGCTCCAGTACGCTGCGCAAGCTCCGCGGCGTCCTGCCGGTGATGCGCTCGACATCATCAGACAACAGGTTGAAATGCCCTTCGCGGATCGCCTGGCCGAATGTGACCATGCCTTCGCTGGCCCAGGGAATGGCATCGTCGGGGCCAATATCGGCCGATTTGCGGGCGACGCCCAGCGAATCGAAATAGTGATACATGCCCTCATCATCGACCGGGATGAGCGTGATCGGCTTGCCAGCTATCTCGGCCACCAGCGCCATCGCTTGGGGAACGCTGAGCAATTCCGGGCCGGTGACGTTGTAGGCCTTGTTGGCATGGCCTTCTTGCGTCAGCACGCCGACCGCCGTCGCCACACAGTCGTCGCGGCTGACGAAGGGCATCAGGCCATCGCCGCAATTGTCGGGCTTGGAGCCTGCGGCCAGCGCCGGAGCGGCCATCGCGGTGGCGACGGCTTCGGAGTATTGCGCGTCATACAGGATCGTCCAGGCCGCTCCGCAAGCCTTCAGCAATTGCTCGGTGGCATAGTGATCGTGTTGTTCGACCGCCGGATGATCGGGATTTCCGCCATCCATGATCGAGGTATAGACGATGTGATTGACCCCGGCAGCAACGGCGGCCGTGATGGCGTTGCCGTGCTGGCGCGGGCGCTGGCCCACCATGGTTGTGGAGATCAGCAGCAGCTTCTCACCGCCCGCCATCGCGGCTGGCAGACTGTCAGGTTCGGCAAAATCGGCATAGCGCACCTCGGCCCCGCGCGCGGCGAGATCGCTGAGCTTTTCCGGCGAGCGGCTGAGGCAGATCACTTGCCTGCCCATATCCAGCAGTTGCGATGCGGCGGCGTGGCCAAACTGGCCCGACGCGCCCGATACGATGATCTTGCCCAAAATATCCTCTCCTTCTTGCCGTGCGATATTAACGAGTGTTACGGTTGGTGCAACATCTGAGGGAGAGACAATGCAACTTAGCACTGAGGACCGTTTCGGCCTGACCGATCTGATCGCCGATTACAGCTGGGCGCTGGACACCGGCGACGCCGAGGCGCTGGTCGCCTGTTTCACGCCTGATTGCCTGATGAGCGAGGAAGTGTTCGACGATCCCGACATCTGGAACGGCCACGATGGCATTCGCGGGCTGATGAAGCACTATGGCAATGCCCCGGGCTTTCCCGGTCGCCAGCATCACGTGACGCAAGTGAAGTATTTCCCGCAAGAGGACGGTTCGGTCAAGCTCAAGAGCTTCGCCTTCGTCACCGAATGCCACGGCGAGCCGCCCTATGAACTGCGCTTCTGCGGCTGGTATGATGATCACGCGGTGAAAGGCGCCGACGGCAAGTGGCGCTTCCAGACGCGGATCGTGCGGCTGTGGGATGGGGCAGTGCTTGAGCGGTTCCCCGGACATGGCGAATGGGTGCCGAGGAAACGGCCGGATTCGCTGATTATTCGGAAGTAGGTTAGCAGTCCGCACAAGAAGTCTAGGGAGAGAACCATGCTGCGCAAATCCATCCTCGCCACCACAGCCTCGCTTGCCGCGCTGAGCCTATCTTCGCCCGCACAGGCCGCCTGCGAAGACCTGGCCGGAATGCACATTGACGGCGGCAGCATAACCTCCGCCGAAGTCGTCAACGCAGGCGGCTTCACCGCGCCCCCGGGAGGATTCGGCCCGCCGCCCGGCGTGGCAGCATCGCCCTTTGCCACTGTTCCAGCCTTCTGCCGCGTGCGCCTGACGCTGACTCCAAGCAGCGATTCGGACATCAAATCGGAAGTGTGGCTGCCGCTGACGGGCTGGAACGGCAAATATGTTGGCGTTGGCAATGGCATCTGGGCGGGCACTTTGTCCTATGCCGAGATGGGCGCCAACCTGGTGCGCAACTATGCCACTGCCGCCACCGATACCGGCCACACTGGCAACGGCCTGACCGCCGAATGGGCGGTGGGGCACCCTGAAAGGCTGGTCGATTTCGGCCACCGCGCGGTCCATGTTACCACTGTGGCGGCCAAGGCCGTGGTCGAGGAATTCTATGGCCGCGCGCCCGAACGCTCCTATTGGAACTCCTGCTCCACCGGGGGCAGACAGGGCTTGATGGCGGCCTATCGCTATCCGGCCGATTTTGACGCAATCAGCGCCATGGCCCCGGCTAATCCGATGACCGATCTGATGACGCAGTCGATGTGGCTGGGCTGGCAGGCGCAGCGCTTCGGCGTCACCTTGGGCGGGGCCGAGCTGGGGCTGGTCCATGCCGCCGTGCTGCGGCAGTGCGACGCAGGTGATGGGTTAAGCGACGGGATTATCGGTCGTCCGCAAAGCTGCGGCTTTCAGCCCGCCAGCCTGCAATGCGCCGCTGGCCAAACCGAAAGCTGCCTCTCCAGCGGACAAGTGCAGGCGATGGCCGCGATCTATGACGGGGTCCGCGCCAGCGATGGCAGCTGGCAATTGCCCGGCTGGCCGCGCGGGTCCGAAATGCAGCTCGCGCTGCTCACCAGCGGCGCTGAACCCTTCCCCGTCGCGACGAGCTATTTCCGCGATCTGGTGTTTCAGGGCCAGAGCGGCTGGGACTGGAAGGCGATGGACTATGCCGAATATACCAGCGTCGCGCGCAGCTTTGGTGGCGACATCCTCAACGTGCCCAGCGATGGCCTCGATGCCTTCTTCGCGCGCGGCGGGAAGCTGTTGCTCAGCCACGGCTGGACCGATGGGCTGATCCCGGCGACCAACACGCTGGCCTTCCATCACGGCCTGTATAATTCGCTCCCGCCAGCACTGGCGCAGAACCAGCTGCGTTTGTTCATGGCTCCGGGGATGGATCACTGTTCGGGCGGCGACGGGCCGAGCGTGTTTGATACGCTTGGCGCGATTGATAGCTGGGCCGAGACTGGCCTTGCCCCGCAGACTTTGCTCGCCACCCGGCCGGTGCAGGCTGGCGGAGGCTTCGGCGGCCCACCCCCGCCCCCGCGCGCACCGATGGCGCGGCCGCTGTGCCCCTATCCCACCGAGGCGGTCTATAACGGCACAGGCGATGCTGGCACGGCTGGCAGCTTTACCTGCCGAGCCGTTTAGCTCCTAGGCACCAGCAACCAGCCCAGCGCCAGCTCGCGATCCGGGAACCAGTTGGCGGCGGCAGCTGGCGGCAGAGTGGTGCCTGGCGGATTGGCGGCCCATGTGGCGAATGCTTCGGCCCACATGCCGCCTGCACCCACCATCAGGCGGGTCAGCGCCACGAAGCTTCCGTCGCAGGTGTTGCCCGCGCAACCGCTGTCATCGCCGCGCAGCTGGGCGGCGATGACATAGCCTGCCTCGCCCGCCACTTCGGCGATCAGCAACGCATCGGCGCGCCGCGTGATGCCCGCGATCAGCGCGGGGCGGGTGGCGACCAGTTCGCGCGCGAAACGCACGGTATCGCCATAGACCTCGACGCTGGGCCTGCCCGCCGCTGCTCCAGCTTCGGCAAAGCGGCGTCCGGCGGCAAGGCTGGCGTCATGCACCAACCCGGTATGGCTGCCATGCTGCCAGCGCCAGCGAGCAAGGCCTGCCACCGTGGGCACAGCCAGCGCGCCCGCCAATCCGCCTGCCAACATAGTCCTGCGCGAGACTTTCATTGCGCCACCTCATGCGGGCCAGCCGCCAGATAATCGGCAATCGCCTGCATCTGCTCATCACTCACTTCGCCGCGCGGGATAGCGGGCATATTGCCGATGCCATTGCGCGCCGCTGAGATGATGAATTGCGCTGGCAGCCCGCCACGCGCCTCCAGCAGCGGCTGCGGGCGGCCAGCGCGCTGCAACAGGCCCGTGCCCATGCCGTTGGGGCCGTGGCACATGATGCAATATTCAACATACAGCGCCTCACCCCCGCTGGCATTGGGCCGCCGGGCCATGGTGATCGGCTGCGGCATTCCCGGAGGCGGGGCGGGAGCAGCGGCGGGTGTTTCAGGAGCGGCATTTTCGGCCGCATTCTGGGCCACAGCCACCCCGGCGCATCCGGCCAGCACCAAGCCCGCCAGACCAATTATGATACCCTTGTTCATTGCCCGCGCTCCCCGGCAAATGCCTGTCCCCAAATGCCACTCTTGCCCGGCGCGATAATGCCATTGGGGTCGAGCGCATTCTTGACCTTCTCGTTCAACCGCAACAGCGCGCCATTGTTGAAATCATAGGTGCCCGCGACAAGGTCCATATAGTCCAGATGGGTGCGATATTCGCCGTAGCCGTGCTCCTTTGCATCGGCCACCAGCGTGCGGAAGAATGGATCGATCCGCCCCATCATCGCCGGATCGTCCTGGTTGAAGACCATGGCGTTGACATTGGTCAGGTGCCGTTCGCCAAAGGCAAAGCTGCCCTGATAATCCACGCCATATTCCTGATAACGGGCATAAGTGCGGTTAAACTGCGCCAATGCCGCATCGCCATTTTGCGGGATGATCGGGCTGAACCCGACATGCCCACCGCGTCCGCCATACCAGTTCACATTCTGCATCGGAAAGGTCATCGGGGTGCCCGTCCAGCCGGTATATTCCAGCGGTTCGCCCCGCCGCCAGCTGGTCGGCTTGATCGCCATCGGTCCGGCATTGCCGATCGCGGTTTCGAGGATCTTATAGGCCGCGCGGTTGATATCCTCGCGCCCATAAAGCCGCAGCGAAACGCCCCACCAGCCGATGTTGAAGCGGGCGCGGATGGCATCGATCACCGCATCGGAAACCGCGCCGGGGGCGTCGGTCCAGTCGGTGCGGCGGGTGAGCACGGCGGCGGCGCGCATCCAGTTGCCAATCGAAGGGCTTTGGGTGAGGATCCGTTCGCGCCGCAGCGGGG
>CAMDSM010000018.1 GCA_945906905.1 Altererythrobacter xiamenensis
GCCATCAAATTCCTCCGCCTCCTGCCAAATTCAACCGGCGTGATCCTCCCCCACTGCGGACACTGGGCCATGATCGAACACCCCCACAAGTTCGCCAATATCGTCACCGCCTTCCTCGATCAGAAATTCTGATCAGGCGTGGTGGTTGATATTCCCATGACAATCCGCACTCTGATCTCGCAAAAGCGGCTTGAAGCCGTTGACGTTGTCAGCCTGCAGCTTCGCGGAATTGACGGTCCGCTGCCCCACATTACGCCTGGTGCGCATATCGATCTCCATTTGCCAGGAGGGGTTGTGCGCCAGTATTCGCTTTGTGGGCTGGATATTGCCGCGAACGAATATGAAATTGCCGTTCTGCGCGAACCGGCTTCGAGGGGAGGATCGGTTGGGGTCCACGAGGTCCTGCAGGTTGGTCAGGAAATCAGCATTTCCGCGCCCCGGAACGAGTTTCCGCTCGATCGCGAAAGCTCGGGCCGGATATTGCTGTTTGCAGGAGGCATCGGGATTACACCCATCATGGCCATGGCCGAGGCCCTTGGCCATGCCGGTCCCGATTTTGAGCTGCATTATTGCGGACGCGCACTCGAACGTATGGCGTATCGCGCAAGGCTGAGCAGCGGCGCGATCGCGGATCGGGTAACTGTGCATCTCGACGAAGGGCCCGCCGAGCAGAGGCTCAATCTTGCCACCACGCTTGGGCCTTGGGCTTCGGGCGACCGGCTCTATGTCTGTGGTCCGTCTGGTTTCATTGAGGCTGTGCTGGGTGCCGCCGGGCAATTGGGCTGGCCTACGGCGCAGCTGAACAGAGAATTTTTCAAGGCCCCAGAACGCCACGGTGATGTCGATGAAAACCTCCCGTTCACTGTCGAAATCGGTTCCAGCGGCCTGAAGTTTCTCATCCCCGCCGATCGATCAATCGCTGAAGTGCTATCGGAAAACGGCGTATTCATTCCCACGTCCTGCGCCGAGGGCATTTGTGGGACCTGTGTTGTAAACCTCATCGGCGGCGAACCCGACCATCGTGACTTCCTGCTGAGCGACGCGGACAAGGCGGCAAATTCCAAGCTGACCACTTGCTGTTCGCGCGCCAAGAGCGACGTGCTGGTGCTGGATCTCTAGGTAGAGGGTTCTACCTGCATGGTGATCCGGTGAAGTTCGTGTATCTGGCTGAAACGATCTGCCTTGAAAATATCCACCACTTCCATGGCCGGCTCGCCTTCTGTCGGTGCAATGCGGTGGTGGACTGCCACGGTCATACCATCGGCTATGATTGCCAGCACATCGTGCTCGATCGGCGCTCCGTTGCGGCGATTAGAGGCATTGGGCGCAAAGCCCTCCACATCAGCGCTGAAATACAGCCGCGCAGCATCGGCACCTCTTCCCTGATCATAAGCCATGGCCAAATAATCTGTAACAACCTCGCGGCCCGTCTTGCCGGAGGAGGCGGAAAATTCTGCCAGCGGACGCAATTGCCAGGTCACGACGAGGCATAGCAACAGGCCGACGCCCGCCGAAGCCCACCATGCTGCCCCGCCAACGCGCGCAGGAGGGCTGGCGGTCGCAAGCATGGACGACTTGGTCGGGCTTTCGGAATCAGTGCCGGTTCCAAAAATGCTGCCGAGCAGTCCAAGATCCCGCCAACTGCCAAGGCTGCTCCAGATATTCAACATTGGCACGTAATATCGAATATAACAAAATAGAAGAATCACATTAAAATAAAGGCATACTGTTCCCATATAAAGTCCGTCGTCGCTAATCACACGCAGCCAACGCCCTTGTAATACGGTCGCATTGAAATAGACCATGGCACTAACGGGCAGCAGCAGAACTAGAGAAAATGGGGTGAACAAGTTGAATATCAGCAGCAGGCCGCCAATAACTTCGACAGCCTTGGCGATACCAAACAGTCCAGTATCAACCAGAGTTGTTATGAAGAGCTGGGACTGGTCGCTGCCGCCGAACGGTTGCGGAAATATCGGAATCCAGTGATTGAGTCCGTTGATCACCATCCACGCGCCAAGATACAGGCGCATTAGGTGAAACATTGCTTCGGTCAGTGTTCCAAGACTCTTGCCCCTGGTGCTCATGTAATCCTCCAAACAGTTGGTTTTCTGAGATTGAAGCAGGACGAATTGGTTTGAAAGCACCGATCCCACAATTCCCAGCCAAGAGAATTTCCCAAGTCCGGCAAGGGGATTTGCCAGGTTTCGAGAATTCGGCAGATAGTTCCGGCACAGCTCAATCCAGTTCGGGAGAGGAATTTTGGATCAAACTGTGCCGACTCTCGCAAACCCGAGCGAGAATTGCGCTCTCACTGGCATGGGTCGGGAGTAATTGACCTTAGATTGCATGAACGATTGTTAGTCAAGTGTATATCTTAAATCGTGGAATGATACCCTTGGCCGCGATTTGCGTGGTCTTGAGGCAGGGCGAGGCTTGTAGGTGTGGCGAAACTTGGGCACCGTGGTTTTGCGCCAACAACGGCCTCCAGCGCTCGGCAAGAATTTGGGGAAGAATTTGGTATGATTGTCCGCAAAGACGACCCTGTGCATGACGTCGGACCGGTGGCTGTGCCCAAAGATATCGCGATACCAACGCAGGTCGTCGCCTTGATCCGCAACTCAATCTTGCAGGGCCTGTTGTCGCCCGGCGAACATTTGAACCAGTCCTTGCTGGCACGGCGCTATTCGATCAGCAAGGTGCCAGTGCGCGAAGCCTTGAAGCAGCTTGATGCCGAAGGTCTGCTGCAACACGATCACAACCGCGGATACTTCGTCGCCCGCCTTTCGCGTGGCGAAGCAAGGCAGCTTTACCGCTTGCGGCGCTGGTTGGAGCGCGAGCTGCTGCAAAATGCGCGATGGCCGGATGCTGACGAACTCAGGATACTCGAAGAACTGCTCGAAAAGGTATCAGGCCCGGTCGATCGCACCAACCGGCAGGAATGGAACGAGGCGCTGGCAGAAATGCGTTTCCGGATATTCAGCCTTTCGCCCGACAAGACCTTGCTGCGCGAGGCACGGCGGCTGTGGAATCTCACGGATCGATACCGCGCGCTGTTCCCGCCCAACGAATCACCCACTGGCGAGCGGAAGCTGGTCGAAGCGCTGGCGGCAGGCGACAGGAAACGCTTGCTCGCCGCATTCGAGCGTGATCGCGTCCGCATCGAAGCCCTGATCGAGGAAGCCTTGAGCGCAACGCCGCTGCTGTGGGGCGAATGAATTAGCTCGCATTGCGGCGAACAAATGAAAACACCAGCCCGCAGCTGGCCAGGACTGCCGGCACCAGCAGTCCCTGCACCTCGCCCACCCAATTGCCGGCAATGATCCATGCAGCGATCACCGCGCCCAGGCTCTGCCCTAAAATTCGCGTCGTCGACATGATACTGCCAGCCGAGGCGGCTCTGGCATGGGGCGAGTTCGCGACCACCAGTCGCATGTTGGACGCCGTATAGGCCGGATAGCAAACCCCCAGCAGGCCAAGTCGCCATGCGATGTCCACCAGCCTGGCATCGGCGGGGGCTGCGGCGAGCAATGCCATGGAAAGCACTGCCCCCAGCAGACCGGCGGTGCCGATTGCCCAGGCTGGCAATCTGTCACTCATCACCCCGGCGGCGGGCGCGGCGAACATGGTGGCGATTGGCCAGGCGGACATCGCCAAGCCGATTTCAATCGGGTCAAAGCCATAAAGACTGTCGAGCCGAAACGGCAGCACCACCATCACCGCCATGCTGGAAGCAAAGGCGCACAAGGCCCCGCACATGGAAAAGGCGATCAGCGGGCGGCGCAGCAGATCGATGGGCAGCAGTGGCTGCGTGGCGCGGTTCGCCCGACGGACCAGCCAGGTTCCCAGCACGATAGCCAATGCAAGAGATATCAATCGCATCCACCAGTGCGATGCAGCCCATAAAGACCCTTCGAGCGAGGCAAACAGCAGTGCAATCAAGCCTGCATAGACCCCAGCCGACTGCCAATCGAAGTCTTCGGTTTCGCGCGTGTGATCTGGCAGAGAACCCGACAGCAGCAAGCCGATGACGGCAAACGGCGCGGCCACGGCAAAGACGCTGGCCCAACCGGCAAATTCGATCAGAAGCCCGCCCACCACCGGCGCCATGGCCATCGACAGCGAAACCGTCAGCGAATTCAACGCGAGCCCGCTTCCAAGTAGCTTTGCGGGATAGACATTGCGGATGAGCGCAGCCGTCACGCTGAGGGCAAGCGCCGAGCCAATCGCCTGAAAAACGCGCAGCACGAGCAGAATTTCCATGCTGGTGGCCACAAGACACAAGCTGGTGGCACAGGCATAGACCACCATTCCGACGCGAAAAACCCGTCGCAAGCCCAGATGTCCGGCAAGCGAAGCGAGCGGCACCAAGCTCATCACAAGGACGAATTGATAGACGGTGACGATGAGAACGGATTCGGCGGCAGGCACCTGCAGCGCCTGAGCAATATACGGCAAGGCGACATTGGGAATTGAGATATCGACAGCGGTGCAGGCCGTGGCCGCAGTAATTGCCCCGATCGCCAGCAGGCGGCGATTACCCGTCAGACCATTGATCTGCTCAGGCTCACCAGCATCAAGGCCCCTAGCCTTGCGTGAGTGTTTTGTGCTGATGCCGCCAACCTATCCGGCGCGGACCGTGCCGCCATCGACGTGCAGGTTCTGGCCGGTCATGAATGCGGAGGCATCGCTGCACAGGAACAGCAGCGCGCCCGCCAGATCCTTTGGCTCCATGACGCGCGCAACGGGCTGCATCGCCGCGATCATCTGGAACATGTCTTCGGTGAGCGCCCCATCGGCTCCGGGTGTGCGGACCGGATTGGGGGAGATGGCATTGACGGTGATATTGTCCTTGCCAAACTCGGTCGCGGCGGCCCGCGTCAGCCCCACAACAGCAGCCTTGCTGGCGACATAGGGCGCGCCATTGGGCGGTGCCGTATTCGCCGAGGACGATGATATGTTGACGATCCGCCCCCAGCCGTTCTGGCGCAATTGCGGCAGGAAGGCTTGAATCGTCAGAAACATCGAATCGACATTGATCGTCATGGTCTTGCGCCAATAGTCGAATGTCAGGCTCTCGAAGGGCTGCGGGGTAGGGTGTAGTCCAGCATTGTTGACCAGAATATGCGCCGGTCCGAACGCCTTCAATGTCGCATCGGCAAGCGCCGCGACCGCTTCGGGTGAACTGACATCGCAAGCTATCGCAACAGCCTTGTCCCCGGCAGCGGTGATTTGCGCAATGACATCGTCGCAAGGCAGGATGTCGGTGGCAACGACGCTCGCCCCCTGGCTGGCAAGCGCCCGGGCGAATTCGGCCCCGATGCCGCGGGCAGCACCCGTCACCACAGCAACCTTGCCGGTCAAATCAGCCATATCGCATCTTTCCATTGGTGGTTTTCGCAAGCAGCAAATCAAAAGGCCCCGTGCACGTTCGGGCTCTCGACTGGAAGTTCTTGCAGAGCTTCCCAATGCTCAACGATCATGCCGTTTTCAACCCGGAAGATATCAACCGCCGAAAATCCGGGCGTCCCGGTTTCCCGCACGAGATGGTAATGCACCATCACGATATCCCCTTCGGCAACGATGTTGCTGATGGTGCGTCTGGGGCCGTTGCCGTTTGACCAGTCGAGCCGCTGCAGCAGCTCGGTGATCGAGGTGTAATCGCCGCGAATGCGCTGGCTGTGATCGACGATATCGGGCGAGAAATACTCAGCCACGGCGTCGGCTGGCCGGTATTCGTCAAACGCCATGTGTTCAAACGCTTCGACGACCGCTTTGGGCTCCATCATCTGGCGCGTGGCCAGGGCCGAGGCGATTTCACCGCGCGGCCCGGTGGTCGATGTCGACCAGAAGGTGATCCCCACCGCAGCAACTGCTCCGCCGACAACGCCAAGAAGGTGTATCCAAGGACGCATAATGGCCCGACTCCCGTTTATTTCTTATTGAAGAACTGCCGCAGGCCCCGGTCGCTCGGATCACCGCTGTTGAACGCCAGCATGGGCAGGAACTTGTCCAGATGCCCCAGGGCGAGCAGGCAGATGATGACCATGATGACCACGCCCACCACTTTGCTCATGGGATCAGGATTGGACACCAGGTTGAGATGAGCGATGGATACGGCAACCGGGAATGCCCCCACAATCGCCAGCGGAACGAAGCGGTTGGCGAGCAGGAGAGCTCCGGTGATGACTTCCAGCACCTTGATCATGGGGAACAGGCCTGCGGCGTTCATCGCCATGATCAGATCGCGCGCAATTGGTGATGAACCCTTGGGTCGGGGAAAGAAATCCAGCCACTGGTTGAGGCCGTGGGCCACGAACCAGGCACCGAAGAAGAACTGCAGGGCATAGATCAGGATCATGAAATTGCGGCTTGATTCGCCGGCATTTTCACCTGCGCTCGCCACCTGGCCCCCGCCTGCATCAGTCGACATGGCTTTCAACCCTCTCAAAGTTGACGGTTGCCGGGCGCCGGGTGTCACCCAATTCCCCGCTGGCGTTCGGCGTTTTTTGACGCACAATATGGTGCCAGCAATAGACATGGGGTCGCAAAGTGTCTACCAAAATGTAATACCATTCGTGCTGCAGCTAATAGGAAGGCTTCCAATCGTGTCGAACAATCGGACTGAATTCACGCTGAGCCGCCGCGAAATGGCGGCACTTCCGCTGGGCGCAGCAGCCCTGGCAGCGCTCAACGGGGCCCCCGCCGCCGCCCGCACCTTGGGCGAATCGCCGTCGCTCGAAGAACGCGCAGCGATCGAGGATCTGTTCACGACTTATGTCTGGGTTTACGATTGCGAGAACCTGGAAGGCTTCCTCAACCTGTTTATTGACGAGGATCCGGTGGTTGTTGGCCGCGGTGTTACGCACCGGGGCAAGGAAGCATTGGCAGCCTGGTTTGCCTATCTGATGGACATTCGTAATCGCGATGAAGCGCTGTGGCTGCATCAGGCCTTGCATCACACCTATCGCCGCAATGGCAATAACTGGCTGGTTTATAGCTATGCCACCCATTTCAGTCAGACGCTGGCGAATACTGGCTCGACTGTGCGCAGCCTGGGCTATTTCGTTTCCGAGCTGGTGCCCGTCGGCAATGAGTTCCGGATGCGCCGTTTCAGCATCAATAGCTGGGATCGCACCACCTTGCCGTGGTCCAAGCCACTGCCATGGGCCGAAGCCGACAGCGCGGCTGGCTAAAGCGTTCTTTGTTGTAGCGAGTTGGGAGCCAGGATCGCATAACGACCTGGGCAGGAGGATCGAGGCATGGAGGTTCGCGACGTGAAGAGCGCAGGAACGCGTGGCGAAATGGCGGCTCTGGCCGGTTGCGTGTTTGCTAATGTGGTTGACGGCTTCGATGTTTTGGCAATCGCCTTTTCAGGGTCAGCGATCATCGCCGACTGGGGCATTTCGGACGCGGCCCTGGGGGCCATTTTTAGCGCCGGTCTGGCCGGGATGATGCTTGGCTCGCTGTTTATCTCGCCATTCGCCGATCGCTATGGCCGCCGCACCGTGGCGCTTTCCTGCATGGCGGTGATGACAATTGGCATGTTCGCCGCCGGGCTGTCCAATTCACCAACGCAGCTCATCATTGCCCGACTGTTCACAGGCCTTGGCATTGGCGGGGTCTTGGCCACACTCAACACCGTGGTTGGCGAGGTGTCCCGCCCGAGGCGGCGCAACACGGTGATGGCGGTTTTCTCCGCTGGCTATCCGGTGGGATCGATCATGGGCGGGGTGCTGGCGATTGGTCTGATCGCGGACTATGGCTGGCGGGTGGTGTTCCTGGCCGGCGGTGTGCTGACCGCGGCAGTGCTGATCGTCAATATCTTCACTTTGCCCGAATCCAGCCAGCCGAGCGGGCGCAGCATGCTGTTCAGCAGGGCGTTTTTCGCCAAGCTGTTTGGTGCGGGCAGGCGCGGCAGCACGATCGGGTTCTGCCTCGCCTTCTTCCTGCAGATGCTGACCTTCTTTTTCGTCCTGAACTGGACGCCGAGATTGGTCGAACAGCGCGGCTTTTCCGCCGAGATTGGCAACAGCGTAACGGTTGTGCTGAATGTCGGCAGCCTGCTTGGCCCGCTTATCTTCGGCGCGCTGGCCGACAAACTGGGCCTGTTCCGGATCGGCAAGTTCTATTTCCTGCTGTTCGCCGCCTCGGTCGTCATGCTGGGCGTGGTCCCGGCCAACCTGACCTCGCTGTATGCCGTGGCGATCGTTGCGGGCCTCGCCATGGCGGGCGCGATGACCAGCCTCTATGCCGCTGCGCCGGTGCTGTTTCCGGGTCAGGTGCGCGCCGCAGGAACGGGATTGGCGATCGGCATAGGCCGTCTGGGTGCGACCATCGGTCCGTCGCTGGCAGGCTGGGCCATCGCGTCGGGCGTGGGGCTGGTGCCGCTGCATCTGGGCTTTGCGGTCCCGCTGCTGCTGGTGTTTTTCATCCTGATGAGCGGGCTGATCAGCGCCAATGCCGGGGCAGTGGATGCCAATGGTGAGCTGCAATAGCGGCCGTCAGGCGAACGGCTTGCGCCCGTTCCAGCGCACCACCTGCCTGCGGGCGAAGCGCCAGCCTTCGGGTGTGCGCAGGCACTGGCTGATGTAATAGCCAATCGCCCTGACCCGCGCCTCGGCCCCCTGCGCATTGGCTTCGGCCATGGTGTAATAGGAATAGATGGTGCACGATCCGCCGTCAAAATCGCGGAACACGTGATGATCGGCCAGATGCTGCCAGCCGCTTTCACCTTTCATTTCGCCCGCCTGCGCCAGAAACGGGCCAAAACCCATGACGCCTGAAGCCAGGACATTGCCGAACACTTCCAGCTCCCCATCCGCCGTGAAGGTGGCCGCAAGGCCCGCTTCGTCCTGTGTGTCATAGGCCCAGGCATAAAGCGCCATCAGCTCCAGCAGGTCGAGCCGATCTTCAGCCGGGATCCGCCCGGGCAATCCAGCGCCTTGCGCCATCGCTTCCTCCCCACTCACGGTGGAGGCCAGACCGCCCGCCGCAACTATGCCCGCAGTGATCAGCATCGCATCACGAACCAAAGCCCGACGCGTGGTGCCCGCACGATTTTTCATCTCGAACTCCACCTCAAGCTGTCAGGTGAGAGTGATTGCCCGATAACTTGGACTAGCACAATTGTATTTTCTTGGAAATGTTGGCGCGCCACATGATCGATTTGAACGGTCCTTCTGCACTCAGTTCGGCCGACACTTTTTCTGCGCAAAATGGCCCCTCGGCCCGGCGAGTCAGGCTGGCAGGGCGATGTGCTGCTCGACCTCATCCAGGTTTCTTTCGCTCACCTGGGTAATCACCGCTAAGCATTCGAAGTCTCCGAAAAAGCGGATGCCGACGAAGCTGAAGCTCAGGGCTGGAAAGGTAATGCTGGTAAAGGTCAGCAGCAGGGATAGCTCACTGGCGGCGGTCCGTGATCTTGTCGCTCGAAAGGCCCGACCGGTCCTTTCGCTTGAGCATTTCATTGTGCAGTGCAATATAGGCGGCATGAAGGTCGCCCCATGAAAATTGCGCCATGAAAATCGCGCCATGAAAATCGCCCCATGAAAATTGCGCCATGAAAATTGCGATAGTCGATGAAAGCGCCGCCCGCGCCTCGATCATCGAGGAAGGCTTGGCTCAGCTCGACGACCGCGAAGTGTTTATTCTCACGGATCGGCACGGCTTGCTGGCCCGGATTCAGGAAATCGCGCCCGATGTGGTGCTGATCGATCTGGGCAACCCCTCGCGCGATGTGCTGGAGGAGTATTTCGCCGTCAGCCGCGCGCTCGCTCGCCCGATCGCGATGTTTGTCGACGAGAGCGACGACGATGCCATTGCCGCTTCGATCGATGCCGGGGTGTCGGCCTATGTGGTGGATGGATTATCGGCTGGGCGGATCCGCCCTTTGCTCGATCTGGCGGTGCGGCGGTTCAACGCCTTTGCCCGATTGCAGACCGATCTGGCCGAAGCCCAGGGCAAGCTGGCCGAGCGCGAGAGCATCGACAAGGCCAAGCGCATCCTGATGGATAGCAAGCGCTTGAGCGAACCCCAAGCCTATGCCGAACTGCGCAAGAAGGCGATGAGTTCGAACCGCCGCATCGCCGATATCGCCGAAGCGCTGATAACCGCGCATGACCTGCTGGAAGGGAACTGAGCCATGGCCACGCGCGATCTGACAATCGGCTTCATGCCCCTGGTCGATGCCTGCCTGCCAATTCTGGCGCAGGTCCACGGTTTTGCGGAGGAGGAAGGGCTGCGGCTCAAGTTCATCCGCGATGTCAGCTGGGCGACCGTGCTCGACCGGTTGCTCTATGGCCACAGCGATGCCGCGCATATGCTGGCACCGCTGGCGATTGCGACCACCTTGGGGCTGGGCCGCCCGGCGCAAAAGATGGCCGCGCCCTTCGTGCTGGGGCTGAACGGCAATGGCATTACGCTGCGGACAGATCTGGCGGCGGCGGTGTGTCCGCCGGGCGTGTTCGGCGATCCGCGCGCTGTTGGCGCGGCGTTGAAGCTGGAGGTGGCGCGCGCTCTGGCGCAAGGACAGCGGCTGCGCTTTGGGGTGGTGCACCGCTATTCCAGCCACAATTACAAGCTGCGCTATTGGCTGGCGGCCTCGGGGATCAGGCCCGATGTCGATGTGGAGATTGTCACCGTCGCACCGCCGTTCGTGGCCGATGCCCTGGCCAGCGGCGAGATTGACGGGGCCTGCGTGGGCGAGCCCTGGAACAGCCTGAGTGTCGAACGCAATGTCGGCACCATGGTGCTCGCCAGCGCCCAGATCTGGCGGCGCGGGGTGGAAAAGGTGCTGGCGATGACCGAGGCCACGCTCGACGCCAAGCGCGAGGAAACCGAGGCGCTGATCCGGGCGATGCGCAAGGCCGGGCGGCACTTCGTTGATCCTGCCAATTGGGAGCAGAACGCCGCCATCCTCGCCCGCCCGGAGTTTATCGGGGCCGATCCGGTGCTGGTGCGCCGCGCGATATCGGATCGGCTGGTGCTGGCTCACGGGATGGCCCCGGTGCATTTTGCCGATTTCATGTTCCAGTATAGCGAGGCGGCAAATTTCCCCTGGGTCAGCCAGGCGGCGTGGCTCTATTCGCAGATGGTCCGGTGGAATCACGCGACGTTCGATGCCGCCGACGTGGCGCGCGCGGCCGGGGTGTTTCGCCCCGACGTCTACCGCAGTGCAATAATTTCCACCGGCGATGACCTTCCGGCGGCCAATTCAAAAGTTGAAGGAAGCGTGTCGCAATTGACACAGGTGGGCACGCAGCAGGGGTCTATCACATTGTCTGCAAACAGTTTCTTTGATGGCCGCAGCTTCGATCCGGATCGGATAGCAGACTATCTGGCGCATGACAGCTGAGGATAAATCTACGCTGCACTGCAAAATAACCCTTTACGTGGGTGTGCCGAATCGCTTAGTCAGTTGTCACACGGAGCGGCTCTTCCCGATGATGGGCAGGCCAGGCAAGCTCCGGATGAATTTCAACATTGCGTGGCAACGTCGCCGCCCGAACTGGTTCGATTTCGAACCGTTTCGTGGCGGTTTTTTGTGTTGTTTCGCGAGCACTGGGGACGACCAGCATGACACAGATCTTCAAAGGCAACCTGAACCGCCGCACCGCCATGACCACACTGGCCGGCTTTGCTGCCGCGCTGATGCTGGCCGGGTGCAGCAGCGACGAAACCGCAGTGGTCGCCGCCAATATTGATGGTCCGCCGGAAAAGCCCACCCTCAAGCTCGGCTTTATCAAGCTGACCGATATGGCCCCGCTGGCCATCGCGCTGGAGAAGGGCTTCTTTGTGGAAGAGGGCCTCAACGTCACGCTGGAGCCGCAGGCCAATTGGAAGGTGCTGCTCGACGGGGTCATCGGCGGCACGCTCGATGCCGCGCACATGCTGGCGGGCCAACCGATTGCTGCCACCATTGGCTATGGCACACAGGCCAATCTGATCGCGCCGCTCAGCCTCGATCTCAACGGCAATGCCATCACCCTGTCGAACCGGGTGTGGAACATGATCAAGGACGCGCTGCCGCAGGCGAACGGCCGCCCGGTCCACCCGATCTCGGCCGAATATCTGCGCCCGGTGGTCGAGAGCTTCGCCGCCCAGGGCAAGCCGTTCAACATGGGCATGGTCTTCCCCGTCAGCACCCACAATTACGAATTGCGCTATTGGCTGGCAGCAGGCGGCCTCAACCCCGGTTACTACACGCCGGGCGATGTTGCTGGCACCACCGGGGCCGAAGTCACCCTGTCAGTCACCCCGCCGCCGCAGATGCCTGCCACGCTGGAAGCGGGCACGATCGAGGGATATTGTGTGGGCGAGCCGTGGAACCAGCAGGCGGTGGCCATGGGCATCGGCGTGCCGGTGATCACCGACAATGAAATCTGGCACGACAATCCCGAAAAGGTGTTGGGCTTCCGCGAGGATTTCGCCGTGCGCTATCCCGCCACCACCGTTGCCATCTTGCGCGCCGTGATCAAGGCGCAGCAATGGCTCGATGCCGATAGTGGTGCCAACCGCCAGGAAGCGGTCGAGATACTCAGTCGCCCCAACTATGTCGGTGCCGACGCCGCCGTGATCGCCGCCAGCATGACCGGCCAGTTCACCTTTGAGGCTGGCGACACAAGGCCCGCTGAAGGCTTCAACATCTTCTTCGACAAGTTTGCCGGCTACCCATATTTCTCCGATGCCGTGTGGTTTCTCACGCAGATGCGCCGCTGGGGCCAGGTGGCCGAGGACCATGCCGATGCGTGGTATTTCGAGACCGCAGCCAATGTCTATCGCCCCGATCTCTATCTCGCCGCCGCCAACAAGCTGGTGGAAGCGGGCACTATCCCCGCCGAAGCCGTGCCCGAGACCGACGGCTTCCGCGCCCCGACCAGCGCCTTCATCGACGGCATGAGCTATGACGGCCACAAGCCGAATGACTATATCGCTGGCTTCGCCATTGGCCTGAAGGGAGGCCAGAGCGTGAGCGCGTCGGGCGTTTCAGGCGCTTGATGACCAAGATCAGCCAAGATTCAGCCCAGAACCCGCAAAGGGACAATTCACCAATGCCCACAGCACTTGCCATCGTCCCTCAATTTGAAGAGCCAGAATTGGCTGTGGCACCCGCGCCGGAACCTGCTCCGGTTGCCGCAGCCAAGGCGCCGTTCAGGGGGGGCAAGGTCAGGGAAACGCTGCGCAGCTTGCTCGCGCCGTGGATGGGGATCGCGATCTTCCTGGCGCTGTGGGCGGTGCTGGCGCCGCAAGTAGATACTTCGCTCGGCGCTTTGCCCGGCCCGCTCGATGTGGCGGCGCAAGGCCCGACGCTCTATGCCGAATGGAGTGCGGCGAGCGAGGTTGAAGCGCAATTCTATGCCGATCAGGACGCGCGCAACCAAGCCGCCATTGCCGCAGGTAATGCCGCCGGTGTGACCGAGTTCGACTATTCCGGCCCGCCGACTTTCCTCGATCAGATCATGACCAGTCTGAAAACCGTGGCGCTGGGCTTTATTTTGGCCTCGCTGATAGCGGTGCCGATTGGGCTGGTCTGCGGGCTGTCACCCACTGTCAATGCCGCGATCAATCCGCTGGTGCAGATCATGAAGCCAGTCAGCCCGCTGGCGTGGTTGCCGATTGTGACGATGGTGATTTCGGCGCTGGTGACCAGCCCCGATCCGCTGCTGGCCAAGAGCTTTATCATCTCGGCGCTGGTGGTGATGCTGTGTTCGCTGTGGCCAACGCTGATCAATACGGCGGTGGGTGCCAGCAGCATCGACAAGGATCTGCTCAACGTCGGCCGGGTGCTGCGGCTCGGCTGGTTTGCCAAGCTGACGCGGCTGGTTTTGCCCTCCTCGCTGCCATACATCTTCACCGGTATGCGCCTGAGCCTTGGCGTGGGCTGGATGGTGCTGATCGCGGCGGAAATGCTCAGCCAGAACCCGGGCCTGGGCAAATTCGTGTGGGATGAATTCCAGAATGGTTCCAGCCAGTCGCTCGCCCGAATCATGTTTGCGGTGGTGGTAATCGGCTTCATCGGCTTCGGCCTCGACCGGGTAATGATGAGCCTGCAAAACCTCGTCTCGCGCAACAGGACAGTGTGATCATGGATAAGCCGATCCTCTCACTGCGCGGCGTAACCAAAAGCTACACCGGCAAGACCGGGGCGATCAGCCAGGTTCTGGGCGGGATTAATCTCGACATCGCCGAGGGTGAGTTCGTGGCGATCCTGGGCTTTTCGGGCGCTGGCAAGACCACGCTGATCAGCGCGGTGGCCGGGCTGGTCGAAGTGGATGCGGGCGAAATCCTGCTGCGCGGCAAGCCGATTGATGGGCCGGACAAGGAACGTGGGCTGGTGTTCCAGTCCTATTCGCTGTTCCCGTGGCTGACGGTGGAAGGCAATGTCGCGCTGGCGGTGGATGCGGTGCACAAGGATCGCAGCAAAGCCGACCGTGCCGCACTGGTGCGCCAGAAGGTTGAGCTGGTCGGGTTGGGCCATGCGCTCGACCGCAAGCCCGCGCAGCTTTCGGGCGGAATGCGTCAGCGGGTGGCGGTAGCGCGCGCGCTGGCGATGGAGCCCGAAATCCTGCTGCTGGATGAGCCATTGTCCGCCCTCGACGCACTCACCCGCGCCAAGTTGCAGGACGAGATCGAACGCATCCGCAAGGAAGAAGGCCGCACCATCCTGCTCGTCACCAATGACGTCGACGAGGCGCTGTTGCTGGCTGATCGGGTGGCGGTGCTGACCCCGGCTCCGGCGGCGCGGATTGAACGTATCTGGACTGTCGACGTCGCCCGACCGCGTGATCGCGAAGCGGTGAACGATGATGTCCGCTTCCAGCAATTGCGGCGCGAGATCGTCTCCTGCCTTGGCGCGCTCAACGCGTCGAGCGGCACGGTGGGCGAGAGCCTGGTAGCGCTGCCAAATGTCACCCCGATTGACCTGTTCCCGCTGCCTCAGGCCTATACCGATGCGGCGCATAGCCCGGTCGAAAAGCGCTATCTGGAATTCTTCAAGCTCGACAAGGTCTATCCCACGCCCAAGGGGCCGCTGAAGGTGGTCGATGATTTCAACCTGATCATGAACCGGGGCGAGTTCGTTTCGCTGATCGGCCATTCGGGTTGCGGGAAAAGCACCGTGCTGACCATGGCGGCGGGTCTGAACGAAATCAGCGGCGGCGGCATCGTGCTGGAAAACCGCGAGATTACTGCCGCCGGGCCGGATAAGGCGGTGGTGTTCCAATCGCCCAGCCTGATGCCGTGGCTGACCGCGCGGCAGAATGTCGCGCTGGGCGTAGAGCGGGTCTATCCGCACGCAAACAAGGCTGAACGGCGCGATATCGTCGACTATTACCTCGACCGGGTCGGCCTGATCGAAGCCAAGGACAAGATGGCGGCGGAAATGTCCAACGGCATGCGCCAGCGCGTGGGCATCGCCCGGGCCTTTGCGCTCTCGCCCCGGCTGCTGCTGCTCGATGAACCCTTCGGCATGCTCGACAGCCTGACGCGCTGGGATCTGCAGGATGTACTGGTGGAAGTGTGGAACCGCACAAAGGTGACCGCGATCATGGTCACGCATGATGTGGATGAGGCGATCCTGCTGGCCGATCGGGTGGTGATGATGACCAACGGCCCCAACGCCACCATCGGCAAGATCCTGGAGGTGGACCTGCCGCGCCCACGGAACCGCAAGGAACTGCTCGATCATCCCAAGTTCTATTCTTACCGGCAGGAAGTGCTGCACTTCCTGGCCGAATATGACCACGGGCCGACCGCAAAGGCCGCCTGATTTTCACAGGAGAGGAGGCGCGGGCGGCAAGGGGGTCGTCACGCGAAAGGCAAGCCAAGCGCCGGAGCAATCCGGCATGTGGCGGGCAATGGCGCTCGCCTTCTGGACATGTCCTTCCGGACATATGGAGTTGATCCCCATGACAAACCGCTTCTGCCTGCTCGCCGCCGCATCCACCCTGGCTTTTGCCACCCCAGCCCTGGCCGCGCCGGGCGATCCGATCCCGCTGGGCGAGGATCTCATCGTCGATCTGCAAGTGGCCACACGGCTGCGCTATGAAATGGTCGATCAGCCCAATCTGCCAGATGAGGCCAATGCCGTGACCGCGCGGGCGCGGGTGGGGGCCGAGTTTTCCGCCTGGGGTATCAAGCTGCTGGTCGAAGGCGAGGGCACGGGCGCGCTGGTGAATGACTATAACGATACGCTGCCGTTCAACGGCGCGGAGCCATATCCCGTGGTGGCCGATCCTGAGAATATCGAGCTTAACCGACTGCAACTGTCCTATGTCAGCAATGGCAGTGGGGTGACCGTGGGCCGCCAGCGGATCAATATGGGCAACCAGCGCTTTGTCGGCGCCGTTGGCTGGCGTCAGAACGAGCAGACCTTCGATGCAATCCGCGGCCAGCTCAAAACCGGGCCGGTCAGCTTCGATGCCGTGCTGGCCAGTTCGCAACGGACCATTTTTGGTGACCACAGCCCCAACGGCCATTTTGACGGCACGCTGTTCCTGGGCAATGTCGTGCTCGATCTGCCGGTGGTCGATGCCACCGCCTTCACCTATCTGCTCGATTATGAAACGCGCCTGGCCATGTCGAGCCAGACCTATGGCCTGACTGTCAGCGCGGCGATTCCTGTCGGCGGCATGGCCTTCAACGCATCGGCTACGGTGGCCACGCAGGAAGATGCAGGCGGCAATCCTACAAATTACCGCACCGAATATCTTCAGGCCGAACTGGGCACCACTCTGGCCGGTTTCACTGTTTCGGTCGCCTTTGAAGAGCTGGGCAGCGATCATGGGGTGGCCAGCTTCCAGACGCCGCTGGCCACGCTCCATGCCTTTCAGGGCTGGGCCGATCTGTTCCTGACCACGCCTGCCAATGGCGTGCGCGACTATTATGCCACCGTACGGCGGCAGGTGGCGGTGCCGGCGCTGGGCAATGTGACGGCGCAAGTCGCCTATCACGAATTTGACAGCGCCTATGGTGGCCTCAGCTATGGCAGCGAATGGGACGCCAGCCTTGGTTTCCGCGTCGGCCCGTTCAACATCGTGGCCAAATATGCCAACTATGATTCGGATGGCTTTGCGGTGGATACTCAGAAGTTCTGGCTTCAGGCCGAATGGGGCTTTTAAGTTAGGCACAAGGCGACGGCAGGCGAATTTGCTGCACTGCAATATTTGCTTGCCGTCGACTGTCCAGTTCGTGTAGGTGCGGTCAGGCAAGAAGTGCGCCCGTCCAATGTCGGACGATCCGGCCCTTCGGCACAAGTTCAAGAAGCAAAACGTGGCAATGTCGCCGCCAGTCCCATCGGGATTTGGCGGCTTTTTTGCGTGCGTTTGAGGCAAGGGAAGCAAGGATGAACGCGCAAAGCAAGATCGATACAGCCGGGGCTGAACGGCCGCCGCGCGAGCGATTGGTCGTGATCGGCAACGGCATGGCCGGGTGCCGCGCGGTGGAAGAAGTGCTGGCGCGCGATGCGGGCCGCTATGCTGTGACGATCTTCGGCGCCGAGCCGCGCGTCAATTACAACCGCATCATGCTCTCCCCGGTGCTGGCGGGCGAAAAGACTTTTGACGAGATCGTGATCAACGATGCTGACTGGTATGCCGCCCATGCCATCACCCTGGTGGCAGGCGATCCGGTGGTGCAAATTGACCGCGCGGCCAAGCTGGTGACCGCCCAATCGGGCCGGATCGAACCCTATGACCGGCTGCTGATCGCTACGGGCTCCGATCCATTCATCATCCCGGTGCCGGGCCATGATCTGCCCGGCGTGGTCACCTTCCGCGATCTTGATGATGTCGACCGGATGCTGGCCGCTGCCGAAAAGGGCGGAGACGCGGTGGTGATCGGCGGCGGCTTGCTGGGGCTGGAGGCGGCGCATGGCCTGTCCTTACGGGGCATGAAAGTCACCGTCATCCACCTTATGCCGACGCTGATGGAGCGCCAGCTGGACGAGGCCGCCGGATGGCTGCTGCGGCAGGAACTGGAGCGGCGCGGACAGACGATCCTCACCGGGGCCAACACCAAGGCGATTCTGTCCGCTGATGGTCATGTCGCCGGGATTGAGCTGGAAGACGGTACGCGGATCAGGGCCGATATCGTGGTCATGGCGGTGGGCATCAAGCCCTCCACTGCGCTGGCCAAATTGGCCGGGATCGTCTGCGAGCGTGGGATTGTGGTCGATGACAATATGGTCACCTCCGACCCGGATATTCTGGCGGTGGGCGAATGTGTGCAGCATCGCGGGGCCTGTTATGGTCTGGTAGCGCCGCTGTGGGATATGTGCCGGTCGCTGGCCGGGTTCCTGACCGATGAGGCCAATGGCTATAGCGGATCGGTAACCTCGACCAAGCTCAAGGTATCGGGGATAGACCTGTTTTCAGCGGGCGACTTTTCGGGCGGCGATGGCGCGGAGGATATCGTCATGCGCGATGCCGCGCGCGGTATCTACAAGCGGGTGGTGGTGAAGGATGATCGCGTGATTGGCGCGGTGCTCTATGGCGACACTGCCGATGGCAACTGGTATTTCGACCTGCTCAAGAAGGGCGAGGATATTGCGCCGATCCGCGAGGGGCTGATCTTTGGTCAGGCTTTCGCCAATGGGGGTGCCCTCGCGGACCCTAATTCCGCCGTTGCAGCCCTATCGGACGACGCAGAAATCTGCGGCTGCAATGGCGTTTCCAAGGGCCAGGTCGTCGGCTGTATCAATGCCGGCGCGCACAGCCTGGATGCGGTGCGGAGCACCTGCAAGGCATCGGCCAGCTGTGGCAGCTGCACGGGTTTGGTCGAAAGCCTGCTGGCGTTCACGCTGGGCGGCGCGGTCGAGAGCGGCCCCCAAACCATGTGCAAATGCACCAGCTTCACCCACGATGATGTCCGCCGCAATATCGTCGACAAGCAGCTGCGCCACATGCCGCAAGTGATGCAGGAACTGCACTGGACCACGCCCGATGGCTGCTCCAGCTGCCGTCCGGCGCTCAACTATTACCTGCTGTGTGCCTGGCCGGGCGAATATCTCGATGATCAGGCCAGCCGCTATGTCAACGAACGGCTCCACGCCAATATCCAGAAGGATGGCACCTATTCGGTGGTCCCGCGGATGTGGGGCGGCATCACCTCCCCGCGCGAATTGCGGGCGATTGCCGATGTGGTCGAGAAATACGATGCGCCAATGGTCAAGGTGACGGGCGGCCAGAGGCTGGATATCTTCGGCATCAAGAAGGAGGATCTGCCCGCCGTCTGGGCCGATCTCAACGCCGCCGGAATGGTCAGCGGCCACGCTTATGGCAAGGCCCTGCGCACGGTGAAGACTTGCGTCGGCAGCGAATGGTGCCGCTTCGGCACGCAGGATTCCACCGGCCTTGGCGTGAAGATTGAACGGATGAGCTGGGGCAGCTGGATGCCGCACAAGTTCAAGATCGCGGTCAGCGGTTGCCCGAGGAACTGCGCCGAGGCGACGATCAAGGACTTCGGCGTGATCTGCGTCGACAGCGGCTATGAACTGCACGTCGGCGGCAACGGCGGGATTAGGGTCCGGGTCACCGACTTGTTGTGCAAGGTCGAAACCGAAGATCAGGCGATGGAAATGTGCGCCGCCTTCATCCAGCTTTACCGCGAGGATGCGCATTACCTTGAACGCACCGCTCCGTGGCTGGAACGCAAGGGGCTGGACTGGATCAAGGGCCAGCTGTTCGACGATCCCGAAGCGGTCAAGCGCCTCGCCCGGCGGTTCCACTTTGCCCAGAGCTTCTCGCAGGACGATCCTTGGGCGGCGCGCGCTGCGGGGGATCGGCGCGATCTGCACAGCCACATGGCCGAAGTCCGCCCCTTACACGTCGAATATGGGCAAGCGGAGTATGCGAAGTGATCGGCACATGGCTCGATATCGGCCCGACCACCCAGATCGAACCGGGCAGCGCCCGCACTCTGCCGGTGGCAGGTGGTGAGGAAATCGCGGTGTTTCACACCATGCGCGGCGAATTCTATGCGCTGGTCAACAAGTGCCCGCACAAGGGTGGCCCGCTCAGCCAGGGGATTGTCCATGGTGACAGCGTCTCGTGCCCCTTGCACAACTGGCGCATCTCGCTGCGCAGCGGTGAGGCTCTGGGCGAGGACAAGGGCTGCACGCCGACCATTCCGCTGAAGGTTGATAGTGGGCGGATATTCTTGCTGCGCGAGGCGGTGGTCGCCTAGATGGTCCGCACTACATGCCCTTATTGCGGGGTCGGCTGCGGGGTTGAGGCCAGCGCCCGGCCGGGCCGCGCGGTGGCGATCAAGGGCGATGCGGCGCATCCGGCCAATCGCGGCAAGCTATGCTCCAAGGGCACGCATCTGGGCGAAACCGTGGGTCTGGAGGGCCGCCTGCTCTCGCCCATGATCGGCGACCAACAGGTTAGCTGGGATGTGGCGCTGGATGATGTTTCCGCACGTCTGGCCCGCACTATCGCCGAGCACGGCCCCGATGCCGTGGCCTTCTATGTCTCGGGCCAATTGCTGACCGAGGATTATTACGTCGCCAACAAGCTGATGAAAGGCTTCATCGGCAGCGGCAATATCGACACCAATTCAAGGCTGTGCATGGCCAGCGCGGTCGCCGCGCACAATCGTGCTTTCGGCGAGGATGTGGTGCCGTGCTCCTATGATGATCTGGACGAGGCCAATCTGATCGTGCTGGTCGGATCGAACACTGCCTGGTGCCACCCGGTGATCTGGCAGCGGATTGAGCGCGCGCGCGAACAGCGCGGCACTAAGCTGGTGGTAATCGACCCACGCCGCACCGAAACCGCCGAACGCGCCGATCTGCATGTTCCGGTCGCGCCCGATGGCGACGTGGCGCTGTTCAATGCCCTGCTGGCCGAGATGGCGACGCGAGGCTTGCTGGACGCGGATTTCCTGCGTGAGAATTGTGCGGTGCCGGAAGGGTTATGGGCTGGGCTTGGCACTGCTCCGGGCGAGGCCTTCACCAAGCTCGCCGATCTCGTCGCCGCCCATCCGCGCATGGTCACGCTGTTCAGCATGGGGGCCAACCAGTCTGTCTGCGGGACCGACAAAGCCAATGCGATCATCAACCTCCACCTCGCCATGGGCCGGATCAACCAGCCCGGCGCGGGGCCGTTCAGCATCACTGGCCAGCCCAATGCCATGGGCGGGCGCGAGGTGGGCGGGCTGGCCAATATGCTCGCCTGCCATCTGGGCTTTGCGGACGAGGAACGCGCGGCGGTGGCGGGCTTCTGGCAAACGGGGTCTATCGCCCCCCAGGCGGGGCTGAAAGCAGTCGACATGTTCCGCGCTGTGGCCGAGGGGCGCATCCGCTTCATCTGGGTGATGGCGACCAATCCGGCGGTCTCGATGCCCGATGCGGGGTTCGTGCGGGCGGCGCTGGCGCGATGCGAAAACGTCATTGTGTCTGACATGATCGCCGATACCGATACCGCTCGGCTCGCCCATGTCCGCCTGCCCGCGCTGGGCTGGGGCGAGAAGGATGGCACGGTGACCAATTCCGAACGCGTCGTCTCGCGCCAACGGCCGTTCATGGCGGCTCCGGGCGAGGCGCGGGCGGATTGGCGGATCGTGTGCGATGTGGCGACGCGGCTGGGGCACGGCGACGCCTTTGCCTTCACCTCGCCCGCCGCTGTGTTCCGCGAATTTGCCGCGATGACGAGGCTGGCAGTGGATGCTGGCAAAGTGCTCGATCTGACCACCTATGCCCTCTGCAGCGATACTGAATACGCGGCGTTGGAGCCGTTCCAATGGGGCGGACGGCACCCGCTGGCGCGCGGTTTTCCCACGAGCGATGGCAAGGCGCGGCTGATCAACGTGACGCCGCCGCCAGCCACACCACACAACGAACAGTTCCCGCTCACGCTCAACACCGGGCGCTATCGTGACCAGTGGCACACCATGACCCGCACCGGCCTCAGCCCCAAACTGGCGGCGCACCGCCGGGAACCTTTGCTGGAAATCGCCCCGCAGGATGCCGTCCGTTTCGGGCTGACGGAGGGCGGACTGGCGCAAGTTTCCAGCGCAGCTGGGCAGGCGACCTATCGCGTGGCGTTGAGCGAAAACCAGCTGCCGGGGCAGGTGTTCGCGCCAATGCATTGGAGCGATGCGCAAGGCTCCATGGGCCGCACGGGGGCTCTGGTGCACCCGCTGACCGATCCGGTTTCCGGTCAGCCCGGCTTCAAGAATGTGCCGGCCAATATCGCGCCCGTGCAGCCTGAATGGCGGGCCTTTCTGGTCAGCCGCGATCTGGCGGAGATACCCGCAGCCCAATGGGTCCGCTCGCGCATAGTCGGCGGCTGGTTGACCGAGATTTCGGGTCAAGGCGCGGTGCCAGTGGAGGCATTGCTGCCCGCTGGCCAACGCAGCGAAGTGGCCGACCTTGCGCGCGGTATGCGGCGCATCGCGGTGGCGGATGCCGAGGGGGCCTTGCTGGCGCTGCTCTATGTCACCCGCAGCGGGCAACTGCCGTCGCGCGAATGGATCGTGCGCCAGTTCGCCGCGCCTGATTGCAGCCCGGGCGAACTGCTCGCAGGCCGCCCGGCCACGCCGCAACCAGATCGCGGCGCGCTGGTTTGCGTGTGCCATGATGTGGGTGAGAGCGCGATCCGCGCGGCGGTCGAGCGAGGGGCGCAAAGCGTTGCGGATATCGGTGCCGCCACTTGCGCAGGAACCAATTGCGGATCGTGCCGCCCGATCATCGCGCGGCTGCTCGAAGAATGCCGCGCCACATTGCAGGAGGCCGCAGAATGATAGATCCAGGTCAGGTTTGGCTGGTTGGCGCAGGGCCGGGCGATCCCGATCTGCTGACGCGTAAGGCTGAAAGGCTGATCCAGGCGGCCAGCGTGGTGTTCCACGATGCGCTGGTGGGGCCGGGCGTGCTGGCGCTGGCGCGCGCCGGAACGCGCATGGTTTCAGTTGGGAAACGGTCAGGACGGCATTCGAAGGACCAGCCGGCGATCGACGCATTGCTGGTGGAAGCAGCATTGGCAGGTGAACTTGTGGTGCGGCTCAAAGGCGGCGATCCGGCCATTTTCGGACGCGCCATGGAGGAGCTGGTCGCGTGCCGCGCCGCCGGTATCGCGGTGCGCATCTGTCCCGGTATTACCGCAGCCAGCGCGGCTGCGGCGAGCCTGGGAACATCGCTTTCGCTTCGCTCTTGTGCGCGGAGGGTGACTTTCGTTACCGCCCATGCCCGCAAGGGGGATCGGCTGGACCTCGACTGGACCTCGCTCGCCCAGCCCGATGCCACGCTTGCCATCTACATGGGCAAAGCCGCTGCGGCAGAGGTGTCGGGTCAATTGATGGCGCATGGGCTGCCCCGCGACACACCCGTCGCCTGGGTCGAAAATGCCAGCCTGCCAAACGAACGCCAATTCCGCACTCGGCTTGACCTGCTCGCACTGGCGGCACTGACGGCGCTGGGTGATGGTCCGGCCATCATGCTGATCGGGCAGGTTGTTGGCAGTGTGGAGCTTGTGGAAGGCGGGCTGGAGGCTGTTGCAGCCGGGGCGATTGCCGACCAGATACCATCAACATAGCCGGGGGGCCGGGGCACGCGGGACCGGCGGACGGCGGTGCGCCTTGGCCTATTTTGTGGCAGAGGCTATGCAGCGTGCCGCAAGCCGATATGCAAGGATCCCCTTTGGCCGATATCACCGATGAACACGCAGGTCGCACCCTGGCCGGACGCAGGCGCCGGGCGCAGACGCGCGCGCGGATCATCGCGGCCGCGTTCGAGTTGTTCGGCGACGAGAACGGCCTGTTCGTCCGGATCGAGGACGTCGCCGACCGCGCCGGGGTGACCCGCGCGACTTTTTACAACCACTTTGCCGGCATGGTCGAGCTGCGCGAGGCATTGAGCCACGAGGTGACCCACGATTTCCTCGTCGCGGTCACCCAGACCATCGCCCGCCTGCCCGACCCGCGCGAGCGCTCGGCAGTGGCGATCCGCTATTACCTGCGTCGGGCGATGGCCGATCACCGTTGGGCCTGGTCGCTGATGAATC
>CAMDSM010000019.1 GCA_945906905.1 Altererythrobacter xiamenensis
TCCATTCGCTCACGATTGGCGGCTTGGCGGGAGAGGGGCCGCTCGACGAGATCACCCTCATCGCCCATGTCTCCAAGGGTACCTATATCCGCAGTCTGGCGCGCGACATTGCGCTGGCGCTTGGAACCTGCGGCCACGTTACCTGGCTCAGGCGCACCAAGGCGGGCCCGTTCCTCGAATCCCAAGCGATTTTTCTGGACATGCTGGAGGAAATCGGTAAGGGCGCGCCGTTGAAAGACCACCTCCTGCCGCTGGAGGCGGGGCTGGACGGTATCCCGGCCCTGTCACTAAATCCGGAGAGCGCGCAGGCGGCCCGTCAGGGCCGGGTCATTTCCGGATTGCCCCATTCCGACGGGCTGCATCTTGCCATGCTGGGCGTTGTCCCGGTGGCGTTGATGGAAGTTTGCGGAGGCACGGCCACGGTCGTGCGGGGGTTCAATTTGCCCGATACCGCGGAGTAACACGAGTATGACTATTACCGCCGACCGTAAGACCGAAGTGATCGCCGAAAATGCCCGTGGCACTGGCGATACCGGCAGCCCCGAAGTGCAGGTCGCGATCCTGACTGAACGGATCCGCAACCTCACCGACCATTTCAAGGCCAACCACAAGGACAACCACTCGCGTCGTGGTCTGCTCAAGATGGTGAACAAGCGTCGCAGCCTGCTCGCCTATCTCAAGAGCCGGGACGTTGGCCGCTATAACTCGCTGATCCAGAAGCTGGGTCTGCGTAAGTAACAAGTTTCGGGAGGGCGGCCGGATAGGCCGCCCTTTCGCTTTTGGCGTGAGCTGGCCTGAGGGCGCCGCGCTAACGACAAGGTATCCTGTGCAATTCGGCGCAGGGGCCTACTGGGGGCACCTAACAGGCCCCGCACCGGACCGGGACGGAATCCCCGGCAGCAAACCCCGCACGCGCAATCTGGCCGGGTGGGTTCAAAGGAATACTATGTTCGACACCAAGACTGTATCGATAGAGTGGGGCGGCAAGACCCTCACTCTGGAAACGGGCCGTATTGCCCGCCAGGCCGATGGCGCGGTTCTCGCGACCTATGGCGAAACCGTGGTGCTGTGCGCCGTCACTGCCGCAAAGGGCGTGAAGGAAGGGCAGGATTTCTTCCCGCTCACCGTGCACTATCAGGAAAAATTCTCCGCCGCCGGACGTATTCCGGGCGGCTTCTTCAAGCGTGAACGCGGCGCGACCGAAAAGGAAACGCTGGTTTCCCGCCTGATCGATCGCCCGATCCGTCCGCTGTTTCCCGAAGGTTTCTACAACGAAATCAACGTAATTTGCCAGGTTCTTTCTTTTGATGGTGAGACCGAAGCCGATATCGTGGCGATGATTGCCGCCTCGGCCGCGCTGACCATTTCCGGCGTGCCCTTCATGGGCCCGATCGGTGCGGCGCGCGTGGGCATGATTGATGGCGAATACGTCCTCAACCCCAAGCAATCGGTTGCGCTGACCGATGGCACGCTCGATCTGGTTGTTGCCGCCACCCATGGCGCGGTGATGATGGTCGAATCGGAAGCCAAGGAACTGACCGAAGAAGCCATGCTCGGCGCCGTAATGTTCGCGCATGATGAAATCCGCAAGGTTATCGGCGCGGTCATCAAGCTGGCTGAACAGGCTGCCAAGGATCCGTGGACCGTCAACAGCGCAGACGACAAGTCGGCGATGAAGGAAGAACTGCGCGGGATCATCGGCGCGGATATCGCCGCTGCCTACAAGCTGACCGACAAGTCGGCCCGCTCAAACGCGCTCAACGAAGCGCGGGCCAAGGGCAAGGCGCATTTCGCCGCTGCCGATGGTCAAACGCAGATGACTGCCGGCAAGCTGGTCAAGAAGCTGGAAGCCGATATCGTGCGCACCGCCATCCTCAAGGACGGCCAACGTATCGATGGTCGCAAGCTGGACGAAGTCCGCTCGATCGAAGCGATGGTCGGCTTCCTGCCGCGCACGCACGGTTCCTCGCTGTTCACCCGCGGTGAAACGCAGGCGATCTGCACCACCACGCTGGGGACCAAGGAAAGCGAGCAGATGATCGATGGGCTGGAGGGTCTCTCCTACCAGTCGTTCATGCTGCACTATAACTTCCCGCCCTATTCGGTGGGTGAGGTTGGCCGCTTCGGCGCGCCGGGCCGCCGCGAGGTTGGCCACGGCAAGCTGGCATGGCGCGCGCTGCACCCGATGCTGCCGAGCCGTGAGGACTTCCCCTATACCATCCGTATCCTGTCCGACATCACCGAGAGCAACGGCTCGTCATCGATGGCGACTGTGTGCGGCGGGTGCCTCTCGATGATGGATGCTGGCGTGCCGATCGCGCGCCCGGTATCCGGCATCGCGATGGGCCTGATCCTCGAAGGTGATGATTTCGCCGTGCTGTCCGACATTCTGGGTGACGAAGATCACCTGGGCGACATGGACTTCAAGGTGGCCGGCACAGAAGCGGGCATCACCACCATGCAGATGGACATCAAGGTTGCCGGCATCACGCAGGAAATCATGGCCAAGGCACTGGAACAGGCCAAGGCCGGGCGCACGCACATCCTGGGTGAAATGCACAAGGCACTGGGCTCTGCCCGGACCGAGCTTTCGGCCCACGCCCCGCGCATCGTGACCATGCAGATCGACAAGGCGAAGATCCGTGATGTTATCGGCACGGGTGGCAAGGTGATCCGCGAGATCGTGGCTGAAACTGGCGCCAAGGTGGATATTGATGACGAAGGCGTGATCAAGATCTCGTCCAGCGACATCAACCAGATCGAAGCTGCCAAGGCGTGGATTTCGGGCATTGTGGAAGAAGCCGAAGTCGGCAAGGTCTATGATGGCAAGGTCGTCAACATCGTTGATTTCGGCGCTTTCGTGAACTTCATGGGCGGCAAGGACGGACTGGTTCACGTCTCTGAGATGCGCGCCGAGCGGGTTGAAAAGCCCACCGACGTTGTTACCGAAGGCCAGGCCGTGAAGGTCAAGGTTCTCGAAATCGATCCGCGCGGCAAGGTTCGCCTGTCGATGCGCGTTGTCGATCAGGAAACCGGCGCAGAGCTGGAGGACAACCGTCCCGCCCGCGAACCGCGTCCGGCTGGTGCTGGCGGCGGTGATCGTGGTGATCGTCGCGGGCCGCGTAGTGGCGGTGGCGATCGTGACCGTGGTCCGCGTCGCGAAGGCGGCGGTGATCGTGATCGTGGCCCGCGTCCAGATCGCGCTCCGCGTCCTGATCGTGATGGCGGGGGCAGCACTGGCGGCAGCCCCGATCACATGCCAGCCTTCCTGAAAGACGACTAAGCCGAACACGAAAAGCCCCCGGTCCCAAGCGGTCCGGGGGCTTTTTCTTGCCTGCCTTCCTCCGCCTCGCAGCCGCAGAAACGCGGTGGCTTCCTTCCTGCGCAACTTGGGCTAAGGTAGCTACAGGGGAGAAGCGATATATGGACACGCTCGAAGGCCGCGTAGCATTCATTACCGGCGGTGCCAGCGGAATAGGTCTTGGCATGGGCAAGGCCTTTCTGGCTGAGGGCATGAAGGTAGCGCTGGCTGATTGGAGCGATGACCACATCGCCAAGGCCAAGGCCGAGCTGGCGGGCAACAATGCCGTGTTCTTCGTCAAAACCAATGTCGCCGACCGGGCCAGCCTGCAAGCTGCAGTTGACCAGACGCTGGCCCATTTCGGCAAGATCCACGTGCTGTGCAACAATGCCGGGGTCAACGGTGGCGGCACGGCGGCCGGCCCAGACTTTGACGATTGGGACAAGGCCATCAGCATCAATCTGGGCGGGGTGGTGAATGGCACCAAGATCGTCGCCCCGATCATCCGCGCACAGGGTGAAGGCGGGCACATCGTTAACACCAGCTCGATGGCGGGCGTGGTGCCGCTGCCCGGTCTGGCGGCCTATTCCACCGCCAAATATGCCATACGCGGCTTTTCGGAGAGCCTGCGGATGCAGCTGGCGGCCCATGGGATCGGCGTCTCGTGCCTGTTTCCCGGCGCCACCCGCACCGCCTTGGTCCCGCTACCCGAGGACGATCCTTCAATTGACGCAGAAAACGCGCCGCAGTTCCTCAAGGACTTGTGGGATGCGATGCGCGGGGCGATTGACCCAGAGGATACCGGGCGCGCGGTGGTGGCTGCGATCAAGGCCAACAACTTCTACATCTTCACCAACCGCGAATTCATCGACGAGGTGCGACAACGGCACCGAGAGATTGAGGACGCCTTCCCCAGCGATGAGGCCACGCCAGGCCGGGTGAATTTTGAAACCATGCGTGCTGAACAAGTGCGCAATCTGATGGCACCGGGCAACCGCCCCTTGCCCGCCAAGGAGAGCACGGACATGGAACTCGATCTTGGATCACGGTCACCAGCGGGTGGGCAATAGATGATCTATCTGTTGCGCCACGGGCAGACCGCCTTCAATCTGGAACAGCGCGTTCAGGGCACGCTCGACAGTCCGCTGACCAGCCTCGGCCGCGATCAGGCCACGGCGATGGGCGAGCGCCTGCGGGTGTTGCTCGATGGAGATACGGAGTTTGAGCTGATTGCCAGCCCGCAAGCCCGGGCGCAGGAATCCGCGCTGCTGGTGCGCGCGGCGGCCGGGATCGACAAGCCGGTTATTGCCGATGCGCGGTTGATGGAAGTGGGCTTTGGATCGTGGGAAAAGCACCACTTCGCCTCGATCTGCGGCCGCGATCCGCTGGTCGACGCCGAGCCGACTTTCATTTCCGCATGGGCCCATCACTGCGTTGATGGCGAGGCGTTCGATGATGCGGTCGAGCGGCTGTGGGGCTGGCTGCGCTGGGCCGGGAACCGTAAGCTGGTGGTGGTGGGCCACGGCGTGGCGGGCAGCATCCTGCGCGCTCTATACGTGGGCGAAGGGCGCGAAGCGATGATGGCCTATCACTCGGCCCAGCAAGACCGTTTCCACCGGTTGGAGCGCGGCTGGGTGGAGGAAATTGCTGCCCGATGATTGGCCCAGTGATGGGGTGCCTGATTGTGGCTGGCCTTTTGCCACGATTGCATGGATGATCGCCTGCAAAAGAGGGGATCAATCATGACAACAGCAACTGGCGCAGGGGCAATCCCTTTTAGCGAGGCAATATCCGCAAGGCCGATCAGGGCATGGTCGATCATCGCCTTTGCCATCTGCATGTTGGTGCTGATCTGCGACGGTATGGATGCGCAGTTGCTGGGCATTGTCGCGCCGATCGTGATCGAGGAATTCGGCGTTGATCGCAGCACCTTCGGGATTGCAATGAGCGCGGCGCTCGTGGGCTTTGGTCTGGGATCATGGGGCGGCGGCTGGCTGGGCGACAAGGTCGGGCGGCGCTGGGCGCTGGCTCTGGCAACGGTTATCTTCTCGCTGGCGACAATCGGTGCCAGCTGGTCGGCCAATGTCAGCGAGATGGCGCTGTGGCGGCTGATTGGCGGCCTCGGCTTCGGCGGGGCCTATTCCAACGCCATTGCCCTTGCAGGCGAATGGCTGCCGCAACGCTGGCGCTCAGTGGGGGTGACCACGCTTTCGGTCGGAACGCCAGCGGGCGGACTGGTGGTGGCAGCGCTCGCCCCGACATTGGTCGATGCATTGAGTTGGCGCGGCACTTTCGTGGCGGTGGGCGCGAGCACGCTGGTGGTGGTGATCGTGATCGTTCTGGCCTTGCGCGAAAGCCCGTCATATCTGCTCGCCAAGGGACAGCCCGACGAGGCGCACAAGGTGGCCGCGCGGGTGCTCGATCAACCCTTCGCGCTGGCGCCAGAACAACATGCCAGCGACCGTGGCGGCAGTGCAATCGGGGTGTTTGATGCCAGCAATCTGCGGCTCAACCTTGGTGTCGGCATTGCCTTTGCCGGGGCTGCGTTGGTGGCATACGGCATGCTCAACTGGGGTACGACCTTCCTGACGCTCAAGGGCTTTTCGTTCGAGGAAGCCGCCTATGCAGTGTCGCTCGGTGGGCTGACCTCGATCTTCGCTTCGATTGCAGCAGGACTGCTGGTGCAGCGGTTCGGCAGCCGGATTATGTTTCTGGGGTTGAGCGGCGGGCTGACCGTCACATTGGTGTTCATGATGCTGCGGGTCGAGGCGCTGAGCGTAGATGCATCCAGTGACGAGCGGATGTTGATCGTGGGCCTGTTTGGTCTGGCAGCGGCGATCTTCAGCGCATCGGTGGCCAGCATGTATGCGCTGATGACGCATGGCTATCCGCCCTCGTGCCGATCAGCCGGGATCGGCTTTGGCATTTTCATGTCGCGCGTGGGCGCAGTGGCGGCATCGCTGTTTGGCGGCGCGCTGATCGAATGGGGGGACGGCAGCCTGATCCCATACTTTGGCATCCTGATCGCTGCCGCCCTGCTGATCTCGGCGGCGGCCTTTGTGGTGGACCGCCACGTGCCGCCCGCCGCCCGCGCCTGATACATTCTGCCGCTTGCTCCCTTGGGGCCAAAGTGGCAGCGTTTGCGGCGTTGATTATCGGTGAACGCAAGTCCTGACTTGGGGAAGGGACACGCAATTGGACCACGGGGAGTTTTCCCGGCGCCTTGAGGCCATCGGAGCTTGCGAAGCCGTGCTGCCCTTGCGGCTCGCGGCGATGGATGCGCTTGCGCTGTTCGGGATAACCTCGGCCTACTTCCTCGCCCCACTGACCAAGGATGCGCGCGTCGTCAGGTTGGTGACCAATATCGGCCTGCCGTGGCTGTGGGAGCGGCAATACCGCACGCATTTGCACCAAATCGATCCCTTGCCCGATCTGGCGGCGGAGCGGCTGGCACCCATCTGTTGGCCCGAAGATCTGGTAAGCGTCAAGTTGGACCGCAAACAGAAGCGTTTCCTTGAAATCGCTGCAAAACATGGCCTGGGTCGCGGTATTGGTGTGGCCTGTTATGGGCCGGAAGGGCGCAGCGGTTTTCTGGGCGCCTTGCTCGCTGCTGATGCACCCAAGCCCGGTTTGGAGATGATGCAGCACGTCTATACCATCGGCCAGGTGGCGTTTCAGGGCTATTGTCGGTTGATCAAGGCGGTGCAGGACGTGCCGCAATTGTCCAACCGCGAGCTGGAGGTGCTGCACTGGATCGGGCGCGGCAAGAGCAATTCGGTGATCGCCGAGCTACTCGAAATCTCGCCGTCATCGGTCGATGTCTATGTCCGGCGGATATTTGCCAAGCTGGGCGTGGCCGATCGCACCAGCGCCTCGGTCAAGGCCTATATGCTGGGCCTGATGGTCTCGGCCGATTACGAACTGTTCGTGCAGGCCGCCAGCGATCGGCAATATGCCGAGGGTGATCCGCTGGGTTTGGGTTAGCTTTAGTGATCCTGTCCCGAGCCTGTCAGCGTCGGGCAATTACGTTACATGCGAAACTTTTTCAGGATTGTATAGGCAACCGCGAGACCAGCGACGGCTTTCGGGTCGCGTCGACAGAGTTTGTCATGGTCTCGGCGTCCTGGACCCCAAGCCGGGGCGCCTTAATTTCGCAAGATCGTGTGGCCCCGTGCCCAATCTCCTCCCCCCTTCCTTGATAGGTATGGGGTCGCACGTCATCTTGGTCGGATCCGACTTCGGGTTCGGCGCCGAGGCGCGCCCGTGCGGTGAGTTTTCTCCCGCACGGGCCGCCAAACGGCGACACTTTCCCATAACCTTAGTGAACGCCCTTAGCGAACTCTGGGACCGCCGAACGGCAGAGGCGGCGGGGGACGGCGGGCGCCGCGCGGCAGCTGTGCCTGATAGGCCCGGCCGCAGTGATCCACACAATAAGGGAATCCGGGGTTCACTTTCACCCCGCAAAAGTGGAAGTCCGCCTCCCCGGGATGGCCCATAGGCCAGCGGCACACGCGATCGTTGAGGTCGAGCAGGCCGGTCTTTTCAGAGATATCCGCGCTAGGCTTGGCTGGCACCAGGCGGCGCGGCGGGGCTGGCGGGATCGGAGCCTGCTGTTCGCCCGGACCCTGGCGCACAAACCCACCGGGTCCAACAGAGTGAATGCGCGGCATCGGCTCACCCCGTCCGGGCAGCGGCTGGCTGTTCTCCAGCGACGGCTTTGGCCCGGCGGGCTTGGGCGGGGCTGGCGGGCGGGTTTCCACCTTGGGCAGCATGGCCTTGACCTTGGGCGCAATCGGCTTCTTGGCCAGGACCGCAGCGTCCTTGAGCTTGGCCGGTTTGGCCTCGTTCGGTTTGACCGGCGAGGGGCGCGACTTAAGGCCCAGCCGATGGGCCTTGCCGATCACGGCATTGCGCGAAACACCGCCCAGTTCATCCGCGATCTGGCTGGCGGTGGAGCCGCCTTCCCACATCTGGGTCAACTTGCCGATGCGTTCTTCAGTCCAACTCATGCAAATATCCGTCTTTTCAAATAAGCAGGGCAAGCAGCAAAGCTTGCCAGCGCAAGGAGAGGCCGATAGGCCCCACCACAGGGCCGATCAAGCCCCCACAAACACCATTCCGCACGGCAAGGCCGATCACCTCACCATGCAGCAATCACTCGACACCAGCAAGGATGCCATGCGCAGTTTCCCGCCCAAGGGCCAGCCATTGATAACCGGGTTCAACCGGATCGGGCTGTGGAGCCTCTATATTAAGGAGATACGCCGGTTTCTCAAGGTGCAGACGCAGACTGTCTGGGCTCCGGCGATCACGACACTGCTGTTTCTGGTGATTTTCACCGTTGCCCTGAGCGGTGGCGGAGGGCGTTCCGGCCGCGAGATTCTGGGTGTGAACTTCGCCACCTTCGTGGCGCCGGGCCTGATCATGATGGGGATGATGCAAAACGCCTTTGCCAATGCCAGCTTCAGTCTGCTGGGCGGCAAGATCCAAGGCACGATCATCGACTATCTGATGCCGCCATTGAGCGCGGCCGAATTGACGATCGCCATTGTCGGCGCGGCCATGACCCGAGCGGTGCTGGTGGGGCTGGCGGTGACGCTGGCGATGTCGCTGTGGCCGGGAGTGGACCTGCAGGCCGCGCACCCGTGGGCGATCGTGTGGTTTGGCCTGATGGGGTCCGCTTTCTTGGCGATTGTGGGCCTGCTGACCAGCCTGTGGGCAGAAAAATTTGATCACAATGCGGCGGTGACCAACTTCGTCATCGCTCCGCTCAGCCTGCTTTCGGGGACGTTCTACGTCATCTCCAACCTTTCGCCTGCCTTCCAGTTGGTCAGCCGGGCCAACCCGTTCTTCTACCTGATCTCGGGCTTCCGCTTCGGCTTTCTGGGGCAGAGCGATATCGGCAACACCAACCAGGCGGTGCTGGGCGCGGCGGTGGGTGTGGGGCTGCTCAATCTGGCACTGGGTTTTGTAACCTACCGAGTGTTGAAAAGCGGCTGGCGGATAAAAAGCTGACGTTCAGTGCCGCAAGCTGCGGTGCAGGCTATACCGTCCATCGGCGAAGGCGCCGAACAGTTGGCCGATGCCGGGATGGTCAACCGGGCCGCCATCAAGATCCGTCATCAGGTTTTGCTGGCTGACATAGGCGATATACGAGCTTTCCTCGTTCTCGGCCATCAGGTGATAGAACGGCTGATCGCGGTTGGGGCGCACCTCTTCGGGGATCGCCTCATACCATTCATCGGAATTGGCAAACACCGGATCGATATCGAACACCACGCCGCGAAAATCAAACAGCTTGTGGCGCACGACCTCTCCGATGGAGAAGCGCGCGGCGCTGTGGCGCGGGGCCTGGATCCGGCGTCCGGCCTGGGGAAGAAAGAATTCCGACCGTTCCATGCAGCCCAATATATGCCTTCGCATGTGCGAAACAAGCACGAGTTTGCGACAATCCCCTGCAGGCGCGTAGTTTGCCCGCCTACAAGGACTTGGCAAGCGCCGATCCATCGGCTAACCGCCTCGCTCTGACCGATCAGGAGCCTTGCAAAAGGCCCCGCACTTCTAGCGGAGAGGTGGCAGAGTGGTCGAACGCGCCGCACTCGAAATGCGGTTTACGGGTAACCGTAACGTGGGTTCGAATCCCACCCTCTCCGCCAGCTACCCTTCCAGATGCGTCCCGAAAACGCTTGTTTTCCTTGCTTTTCTGCCATTTTGTGCTAGAATTTGTTCTCTTTTTGTTTCGTATTTTCCATGTGCATCCGAGAGCTTTGGGGGCATTGTTGGGGGCAGTGATTTACGAATCTGGGGGCATCGGTGCTGAGCGATGTTGCAGTCCGACAGGCGAAGGCGAAGGCGTTGTTGCTGCCGTGATCGAGCGTCAGCGCGTTGAGCCACCCTGCTGCATCAAAGCCAGAGCTGGTATTGGGCGCTGCGCCATTGGTGGAGAAGTACCCGGTTTCCACCAGCTGGCCGCGCACGTTGTAGTCATCATCCACAAGCGCTGACGTGCTGAACGAGGTGCGCATGATATCAAAGCGGTTCGGTCCGATGTTTGCCGCAGACGTTCAAAGCCCCTGCCAAACCAAGCGCGGCTGCCGGGCAGCCAGGGTCTCATCAAGCCGGCGGCGCGGGGCTTCGAGTGGGCAGCACTTGAGGGTCTGGTCACCAAGGCGGGCCCGCTGGGCGATTTGCCGCATGGCGCCCAAAAATTGGTCGAGTGAGGCCTTGCTCTCGGTCTCGGTAGGTTCGACCAGCATGGCGCCGTGGACAACCAGCGGGAAATACACGGTCATTGGATGGAAGCCTTCGTCGATCAGGGCCTTGGCGACATCCAGGGTGGAGATTCCTTCGCCAAAATTTCGATCACTAAACAGTGCTTCATGCATGCACGGGCCGGACGCGGCAAACGGCGCATCAAGCACGTCCTCGAGGCTGCGCAAGATGTAGTTGGCATTCAGAACGGCATCGCCGGAAACTTGCCGCAGTCCATCCGCCCCGTGACTGAGGATGTAGGCAAGCGCGCGGGTGAACATGCCCATCTGGCCGTGAAAGGCGGTCATCCGACCAAAGCTTTCGGCATGGTTACGGCCTGCAGTCTCCTCCTCAATGAGGAGAAATCCTTCCGCTGTCTGTTCGACGAACGGGAGGGGGGCATAAGGTGCCAGAGCGTCGGAGAAGACCACCGGCCCGCTGCCCGGCCCGCCACCGCCATGCGGGGTCGAGAAGGTCTTGTGCAGGTTGATGTGCATGGCATCGACGCCTAGCTCGCCCGGTCGAACGCGCCCGACGATGGCGTTGAAATTGGCGCCGTCACAATAGACATAGCCGCCAGCGGCGTGCACCGCATCGGCTGCCGCGCGGAAGTCGCGTTCGAACAGCCCGCAGGTATTGGGATTGGTGATCATTACTGCGGCCACGTCAGGACCGATGCGGGCCTTTAGCGCGGCAAGATCGAAGCGCCCGTCCGCGTTCGCTGGAATCTCCTCGACCTCAAAGCCGCAAAAGGCAGCCGTTGCCGGATTGGTGCCGTGAGCGCTTCGCGGCACCAGCACGACCCGGCGGGCATCACCCTGCGCTTCCAGGGCTGCGCGTATGGCCAACAGGCCGCACAGTTCACCGTGTGCACCGGCCTTGGGGCTCATGGCCCCGGCAGTCATCCCGGTCAGCGCCTTCAGCCATTCGCCGAGTTCGTGGATGACGCCGAGCGCGCCCTGCACAGTCGAGATGGGCGCCAAAGGATGGATGTCGGCAAAGTCGGGGAGCCGCGCGACCTTCTCGTTGAGGCGCGGATTGTGCTTCATCGTACACGAGCCGAGCGGAAACAGCCCAAGGTCGATGGCGTAATTCTGCCGGCTCAAACGCGTGTAGTGCCGCACGGTTTCGGGTTCCGACAGACCCGGCAGACCGATTGGTGTGGTGCGGGCCAGCCCACCGAGGCGGTCGGAGTCCAAATTGCGTGGCTCGGGCAAGTCGACGCCCGTGGTGTCTGCACCCCCGATCTCGAAGATCAGCGGTTCCTCGAGCATCAAGGCGCGGTTGCCAGTGAATGTTTTCGCTCCAGGTCCGACCTTGTCGCCGTCGATGGGACGTTCGGGCCGCCAGCCGCTTTCGTTGATATTCATGCCAGCGCCTCCTGCAACCCTGCTGCCAGAGCTTCGATGTCCTGTTGCGTGGTCGTCTCTGTAACGGCGACCAGCAGGCCGTTCGCCAGTTGCGGCTGATCGGGGTAGAGCCTGCCGAGCGAGACACCGGCTAGCACACAGTTTTCCGCCAGCTTGCGCACGATCTCGCGCGCGTCGCGGTCGAGCAGCACCGTGAATTCGTTGAACCATGTCTCGTTGAGTACTTTGACGCCCGGGATCCTCGCCAGCTGCTCGGCGGCGAGGCAAGCAAGCCGGTGGTTTTCCGCCGCCAGTGCGCGCAGACCCCTTTCGCCTAGCAGGGTCATATGGATTGAGAAGGCCAGTGCGCACAGGCCCGAGTTGGTGCAGATATTGCTCGTCGCTTTCTCGCGGCGGATGTGCTGCTCGCGGGTCGAGAGCGTCAGCACGAAGCCGCGCCTAGCGTCAGCATCCAGCGTTTCGCCGCATAGCCGTCCGGGCATTTGCCTGACGAACTTTTCTCGCGTGGCGAACAGGCCGAGATAGGGTCCACCAAACTGTAATCCGACGCCGAGCGCCTGTCCTTCGCCGACCACTATGTCTGCGCCCATTTCGCCCGGGCTGTGCAGCGCGCCCAGCGCCACCGGTTCAGTCACCACCACGACCAGCAGCGCGCCCTTGTCATGTGCGGCCTCGGCAAGCGCCGAAAGATCGGCGATCCGGCCAAGAATATCGGGATACTGCACCACTACGCAGCTCGTGCTATCGTCGATCGTGGCGATCAGCTGATCAAGGTCGCCCGTGGGAGACAGGGTTGGCGGGTTATAACTGACCGTGTCGGCGGTGAAGCGCGCCATGGTGCGCACCACAGAAACGTAGTGAGGGTGCAGGCCGGACGAGAGAATTGCCACTTCACGCCGGGTAATCCGGCGCGCCATCGAGATCGCCTCCCAGCATGCGGTCGAGCCGTCGTACATCGAGGCGTTGGCCACTTCGCAGCCATAAAGCCGCGCGACCTGGGTCTGGAACTCGAACAACACCTGCAGAGTGCCCTGCGCGATCTCGGGCTGGTAGGGCGTATAGGAGGTCAGGAATTCGCCGCGCTGGATCAGGTGGTCGACACTTGCTGGAATGTGATGACGGTAGGCGCCAGCCCCAAGAAAGAATGGCGTGTCCGCTGCCGCAAGGTTCCTTGCTGCAAGACGTGCCATGTGGCGTTCGACCACCAGTTCGCTGGCGTGGTCGGGCAGGCCGGGAATGGGCGCTTGCAGCCGCGCCGCCTCGGGCACGTCGGCGAACAGCGCCTCGATCGAGGGCGCGCCGACGATCTCGAGCATCGCTGTTCGGTCGGTATCGGTGAGGGGGAGGTAACGCATCGGTGCTCAGTCCTTCAGGCGAGGTCGGTCGCAAACTGGCGGTAGGCCGCCTCGTCCATCAGCCCATCAAGCTCGCCAGGATCGGCGATGGTCAGCCTGAAGAACCAGCCCGCACCCTCCGCATCGGCGTTGACCAGCGCAGGATCGTCCTCGATCGCGCTGTTGCCTTCGATCACGGTCCCGCTGACTGGCGAATAGATGTCACTGGCGGCCTTGACCGATTCGACCACCGCAGCTTCCTTGCCCCTGGCCAACACGGTGCCGGGTCTGGGCACTTCGACAAAGACGATATCGCCGAGCTGCGCCTGAGCGTGATCGGTGATGCCCACTGTCGCGGAATCGCCGTCGACCTCGATCCATTCGTGCTCGTCAGTAAAATAGCGGGTCATTGGCGTGCTCCATGACGGAAATAGCGGTGCGGGACGAATGGCAGCGACACCACGGTGGCCGCTAGCCTGCGTCCACGGACTTCTATGGTGAGCGGTGTGCCGGTCGCGGCGTTTGCAGTGGTGACGTAGGCCATGGCAATCGGATGGCCGAGTGTAGGCGAAAATCCACCCGAGGTCACCCGGCCTACGTGCGTCTCGCCGGCGAACACGGGCGCGCCTTCCCGGGCCGGCAGGCGGCCTTCGAGAGACAATCCCACGCGGCAGCGCTCGGGACCAGCAGTAAGTGCAGCCGTGATCGGCGCGAAGCCTGGAAATCCACCCTGCTTGCGGCGAGCGCTGGCAATGGCAAAGCCGAGGCCGGCGCTAACGGGATCGGTGGAGCGGTCGAGATCGTGACCATAGAGCGGCAGTCCGGCTTCGAGTCGCAGCGAGTCCCGCGCCCCGAGTCCGGCGGGCCGCACCTCGGGTTCGGCACACAACAGTGTTGCGATGCGTTCCGCTTCGGTCGCCAGAATCGAGATCTCGAAGCCGTCTTCGCCGGTGTAGCCCGAGCGACTGATCCAGGCGTCTATTCCGCCGATTTCGAATTGCCCACCTTGCATGAAGTCGAGCCCAGCCAGCGGCCATTTTCCGGTAACGTGGCGGTTGAGTGCGGCGAAGGCCTCGGGCCCTTGCAGCGCCAGGAGCCCGCGTTCCTCCAAGTGTTCGAGGGTGCTTCCAACCGCCAGGTGTTCGCGCAGATGCGGGCGCAGGACTGGCGCTGGTCCAGTGTCCATGCCACACTCGATCCGGCGTGCGGCGACGGACTGACGCAAACCATAGTTGTCATCGCCGGAGCGCCTGCGCTTTTCTCTTTCGCGCTGTTCTTGCTATGGATTTGAGGTTGGAGTTGGCCAGGGCAGCAGCTGATTTTTATGGGAATTGCAATCATGGCCGGTTTTTTGGTTGACCGTCCCTTCGTTGGCACAACAGTCAGCACGCTGACCCGGTTCAAGGCGCGAGCTAAAGCGTCACTGGGGTTAGGTATTACCACGATGGTGATTGGCGCGATCTCGGTGATCCCCAATGGTTGAAGGTTCAATCAAACGAGCGGTTGTCTTTGGCGCCTCTGGCGGGATTGGAGCGGCCGTAGCTTCCCAATTGCGTCAATCGGGTGACTACGAAGTGCTGACAACTGCCCGATCTGGCAAGGCTGATTTTCATTTCGATCTGACGGATGAGACCAGCATTGCGCATGCCGCACAGATGATTGGTAACAGCAACCCGATAGATTTTGTGTTGGTGGCAACAGGTCTACTCCACCGAGGAAAAAGCATGGGCCCGGAGAAAAGCTGGCGGGCACTGGATCCCGTAACCATGTCTGATGTTTTCACGGTCAATGCTATCGGCCCCGCGTTGATAGCCAAGCATTTCTTGCCCTTGCTCCGGAGAGACAGGCGTGTGGTGTTCGCAGCGCTTTCGGCCCGGGTCGGTTCCATCTCCGACAATCAACTGGGCGGTTGGCACAGCTATCGGGCATCGAAAGCGGCACTGAATATGCTCATGAAGAACTTTGCCCTGGAGCTGTCCCAACACAATCCGCATTCCATCGTCGCTTCGCTGCATCCGGGGACCGTTGATACCGACCTGTCCCAGCCTTTTCAGCGTAACGTTGTTGGTGCGAAACTACTTACACCCGAATATTGCGCCGCCGCGCTGCTCAAGGTCATTGACGGCCTGACCCCCGCTGATAGCGGCGGCTTGTTCGCATGGGACGGGGCTCGGATCCCGTTCTGATGGCAATTGAAGTCGTCTGGTTTAAACGCGACTTGCGGTTCGATGATCATGCTGTCCTATCAACTGCAACGCTGCGGGGGCGAAAGGTGCTGACGGGGAGCAACCCGCGACTTCAAGAAAGGGTGGACCCTTGCGAGCCCACCCACTCCTGCTTCACGGCGCCGCCGTTGCGTTAACGCTCCGCCCGATATCGAACCTGTGAGGGCCCGGCATCGGTAATTGTTCGGGCAAAGCGGCAAAGCGATGTTTAGCGCAACCGTGCCAAAGAAATCGGCTATACCTTGCCGCTCAAGGCTGTGTCCGGTGGCGGCGACAAGGGCTTGTGCTGCGTGGACCAAGCGGATTTCTTCTCGCAGAGATGGCTTGAATAGACCAAAAAATCGCGAACTGGAGCCAAGTTAGTGTTGGCCTGCCAACACCAGACTGCCATATGGGACAGGGTGGCTGGCCTATTTTAGTAGCCTGCCTCGACTGCCAACCGAATAGCATCGGCACCAGTCCGCACGCCAAGCGCCGCAAACACTGCGGCACGATGCATCTTCACGGTCCGTTCGCTGATGTTCAGTTCATAGGCAATCTGCTTGTTAAGCTTGCCCGCCGCCAATTGTAGCAGAACTTCGCGTTGACGAGGGCTAAGCGCGGCAATGCGATCGTGCGAAGCCTGTCGCCGTTCATCGTTGGCCCGCGCCACATCCTCCGCGATCTCGACTTGCGAACCGAGGAAATATTCAAGCTCACCTTCAGCATCAAATATGGGTGCCACCATCACGGCATTGCGAAATGGCGTGCCACTTTTCTTGTAGTTGAGAATTTCCACCATCACCGGCTGTCGCCTGCGAATGCCGCTGCGCAGCATTTCGGTTAGCCATGGCTCTGTATCAGGGCCTGAAAGAAAGCGGCAATTGTAGCCGACGATTTCCTCTCGCGAGTAGCCGGTTAGCGCGATGAATGCATCGTTACACTCGACAATCGGGTTATCCGTCAGTCGCGGATTGCTGATCACGGCGGCAATGGGGCTCGATCCGATCATGGAGGAAATTGTCATATGGCTATTTCCAAAAGGACACCACGCCAAGAGCGCGAAGTGCCCTTTTGGACATGTTGGCATTGAGTAGCAAATCCGCAATTCGGTGGATTGTTGAATGAGGTGTCACGCAGGGTGCATCATCCGTCTCAGGAGTTACCCATGAATATCTTATTGGTCGTGCTGATTGGCGGCTTTGCCATCGCGGCAGCAATTGCCTTGGTGAAAGGTCTCATGGCCTTCTTTCGCGATGCGGAGCACATCCGCCTCAACGGTGAGGCGTCGATCGAGGCCTTTGGAATTAAACAGAACCGAATGATGTCACAGCGCGTGCTGTTCCAAGGAATTGCCGTGTTGTTGGTGGCACTCCTCGGCGCTCTCGCGAGTCAGGATTGACCAATGCAACCCGAGAGGAAGGATAATTTGACGATGAACTATTTGTCGAGCAGTCACGAATTCGAAGTCGAAGATGGTAAGTTACCGGTTCCGCCAGATGTGCAGCAGGCGGTGCGTACGCTCATCACTTGGGCAGGCGATGTTCCCGACCGTGAGGGCTTGGCGGATACACCTAATCGCGTTGCCCGCGCCTGGAAGGAGTATTGCCGCGGTTACGACAGCGATCCGGCCCTGCATCTCTCTCGCACTTTTGCGGAGGTAGGCGGATATGACGAAATTGTGCTGCTGAAGGACATTCCCTTTCAATCGCACTGCGAACACCACATGGCACCAATCATCGGGACGGCAACGATTGCCTACCTTCCCACTGATCGGGTTGTCGGCATATCGAAGCTTGTGCGGGTGCTACATGGCTATGCCGAGCGGTTGCAGGTGCAGGAACGGCTGACGGCACAGGTTGCGCAGGCAATTTGGGACCATCTGCAGCCTCAGGGCGTGGCGGTGGTCATCACAGCGCAGCACGGATGCATGACCGGGCGCGGAGTGAAAACCCACGGCGTAGGCATGGTCACCAGCCGCATGCTGGGCTGCTTCCTGACCGATGCAAACAGTCGTAAGGAAGTCTTGTCATTGATGACCGAACGCGGGAAATGACGCGCTTCGCCATCATTGGAGCGGGCATCGCTGGCCTCTCTTGTGCCGATAAGCTAAAAAGCGCTGGCCACAGCGTCGCGCTGTTCGACAAAGGGCGCGGTCCCGGCGGGCGGATGTCGACGCGGCGAATGGCAACTTCACTCGGCGAAGCGGCATTTGATCACGGTGCGCAGTATTTCACCGTTCGCGACCCTGCTTTCAAGCGGCAGCTCGGCATATGGGCCAATCTTGGTATCGCAGCTCCTTGGCCCGCAGCGGGGACAGACGCATGGGTGGGAGTTCCGCGGATGACCGCAATCATCAGTCATATGGCGGCAGACCATGAAGTGGCTTGGGAGCATATCGTGACCGGTATCGTGCGCAGGACCGAAGGTTGGCTGGCTCGCGGCAAGGAAACCGATCATGGGCCATTCGACGCGATCATCCTGGCGATGCCGGCAGAGCAGGCAGCGCCCTTGGTCTCGCTGCACGACTTCACAATGGGGCGGGTGGCGCTGGCGGCACGGTCTCAGCCCTGTTGGACTGGAATGTTTGCCTTTGCAGAACCGTTGAGCGGAATGTCGGCGATAGTTCGCAACGCAGGGGATATTGCGTGGGCGGCACGCAACAGCAGTAAGCTTGGCCGCACAGGCCCGGAGGCGTGGGTGGTGCAGGCTAATGCTGCTTGGTCGCAGGAACACCTTGAGGATTCGCCCGAACGAGTCGCCAAATTGCTCCTAGAAATGCTGGCCATGGCTGCCGGCGGGCATCTTCCCAAACCAGTTGCTGAAGTCGCCCATCGCTGGCGCTTTGCCCTGTCGGCCGGAACCGGAGACGGCGCCTTATGGAACCCGGCCCTCGCGCTAGGTGTCTGCGGAGACTGGCTACTTGGACCCCGTGTGGAATGCGCATGGCTATCGGGCCAAATGTTGGCGGCTCACTGCATTAAGGCTGCTAGGCTCGCAGAGCGGTTAGTGGACGTTCCCATATTTTCCTGTCGGCCAGACTAAATGCTTGATCTGATCCCTGACCACACCGACCAGCTGTCGGCATTTGCACCAAAGGACAGGTTCTTCCGGGACGTCAATGTGGGTATTGCAACTTTGAAGAGGGATGAATTGCGATCCCTCAAAAATGAAAAATCAAGTGGGGATAATGATAATGAAAAAACTTACATTGGCAGCGTGGGCTTTCATTTTTGATCATGAAGCAAGTCCTCTTCGCCACATCACGGACTTCTCAGCCAGACATATGGTCTTCCAGATGCTGGGCTGGATGTGGGCCATTTCGTTTTCCGTGGCCATTGGCAGTTACACGTTCCTGGCATTCAGCCTGATTGGCCACGTGGTGCTCGTCAGCGCAGCCGCGATTACTGTGGCCACTTACGCAACAGCCGCCAAGCGGCCGGATGTGTTCAAAAGACTTTCGCGTTAGGCTTGGTCTTGCCCGGCGTGGCCCAACAGCTGCGCCTCAGGAGCAGGGCTGACCGCGCACCCATTTAATGCTGAATTGGAGAATCACGATGCCGAAGATTTTCGCAAGTAGGCTGGGCGACCTTGCCGCACTGACGGCGGTGTTGGTGCATATCGGCTGGATTGCCCTCGCCTGACCCAGAGCCTGAATATCGTAACCGTCGATGGAGCTGGCCATCGATCCCAGGATAATGACTCGTTTCTGCAGGCCGGAGATCGGGCGTTGATCGATCAACTGGCCGACTTCGATTTCGTCCGCAGGCACGGTTTCGGCGCTTGTCATGCCGCTGCCTGCAACGGTGGACGGCCAAGGATCATGTCGCAAACCTTGGCGCCCAACATCATCGCGGTTGCATGCGGGTTGCCGGAAATCTGCGTGGGAAACACCGATGCATCGACCACGCGTAATCCGGCAAGGCCGCGCACTCGGCATTCACCATCCACCACTGCATCGGCGCCGACACCCATTTTGCACGATCCCATCGGATGCGATGTCGTGCCCGCTACTGAACGCAGATATTGGTCGAGTTCACGCTCATCCGCAGGCTCAGTGGCGGGCCGAACAATGTCGCCAGCAATGTCCGCCAATGCGGGCTTTGCGATCAATTCGCGTAAGCTGCGGTAACCGCGCCTGATCTGCACGATGTCAGCGTCCGCGGTCAGCACATTATAGACGATGCGGGGTGGCGTTGAAGGATCAGCAGATGCAAGCGTTATGCTGCCACGGCTTTTAGGATGCGCCACGGCGAAGCTGACCATGAAGCGATGTGGCGGGGGCGGGCCAAAGCCTGGCCACCAGACTTTCGACGCCATCGTTGCGCCCGTGACGGTGACCCGCAGGTCAGGCGTGCGGCATTCGGGCCGTGTGCGGACAGAACCCACGGCCACCATCGGCGGACCTGCACCTATTCCACCCCGACCTGCTGCCCACTGGACCATTGCGCGGGCGAAGCGATCTATCCGCAGATCGTGCGTGCTGGTGAAGGGCTGCTTGCAGGCCACCTCGAAGCTTGCGCCGGGCTGATCTGTCAGGTTGCGGCCAACGCCGGGCAGATCATGAACGGTGGCAATACCCAGACTGGTCAGTTCCTCCGTTGGCCCGATGCCCGAGCGCAGCAGGATTTCCGGCGATGCAATCGCGCCGCCGGACAGGATGACTTCGCGCCGGGCGCGGGCGATCCACCGTGCGCCATCGCGCGAGTATTCGACACCAACTGCTCGCCCGTCCTCGATCAGGACGCGGTGGACCAGCGCGCCTGTTTGAATTTCCAGCGCGTCGCGCGATGTGATCGGCGCGATAAATGCGTCGTAGGCGCTGCTGCGCCGTCCGCGCCGGTCCACATGGAGGTCGGACAAGCCGATGCCTTCAGGACACTCTCCCATCAGGTCGTCGGTAACCGGCCAGCCCATCTGGCGCACGGCATCCAGCACATAAGGGGTGAGCCGACTGGGCGTGCGCAGCGGAGAGACAGGAGCCTCGCCACCAGATCCGTGGTGCGCGTCCGCACCGCGCCAATGGTCCTCGATACGCCTGAAATAGGGGAGCAGCGAGGCATAGTCCCAACCATCCAGCCCCAGATCTGACCATTGATCGTAATCGCTCGGGCTGCCGCGATTGTAGACAGTGCCATTGATCGCAGAACTTCCGCCCAGACCTTTGCCGCGCGGGACCGGAAGTCGTCGTCCGTCCAGTCCGGGTTCGGGGTCGGTCCATAGAGACCAGCTGGTCTTGGGGTTGAACCACAGCTTGGTTGCGGCGAGCGGGATCTTGTGCAGCAGGCTGTTGGCCGTCCCTCCTGCTTCCAAAAGCAGCACAGTCCCTGCGCCCACAGCGCTCAGGCGATTGGCAACGACACAGCCCGACGAACCAGCGCCGATTACGATGAAGTCATGCTCAGAACCTCGCACCGTCATGCGCCCGAGGTTCTCTCGTCAAACCGTTGATCAATTTCGGTCCAGACCGGCACGTGGAGCAGCCGGGCAACGCCGCCCATGTCGATTGCCCCAGCAGATGCCCCGTTCATAGTCCGGATGGCCTTGAGGCCATCGTCAATAGCGCTGACCATGCGGGTAAGCAAAGCGGCGGGATAGATCCCTGCCTCGATGCCGATTTCCTGCAAATCCTGTGCGGTTGGCGCGAACCATGGGGAACCTGGCACCACGATCGCCAGAATGGGCAGGGCAACGGCATCGCGCAGCCTGAGGTAGGCGTCACGGTCCGGCAGTCCGGGCACGATCACTGCATCAACCCCCAGTGCGGCATAGCCGGTGATACGGGCGATGGCCTCGTCCAAATCCGCCGCATAGGCCGCATCGGTCCGGGCGACGATCATCATGCGTTCGTCCTGCCTTGCGGCAAGCGCGGCACGCAGTTTCGCCTTCATTTCTGCCACCGGAATGACCGTTGGCGGGCGCCCCAGTCGAGGTGGGAAGTTCAAATCCTCAAAGGCAATGCCGCCCGCCCCCAGCCGTTCAAAACTGCGAACGGTCCGGGTCACGGCCTTCACATCGCCAAAGCCGTTTTCCCCATCAATCAGGACCGGCAGGCCCGACCCTTCCATGATCCGCGAAACCGCATCGCGATATTCACCGAAGCTGAGGATGCCGATGTCGGGCAAGGCCAGCTGCGTGGCCGATAGAGCGGCGCCCCCAACGCCATAGGCGGTAAAGCCCGCTTCCTGGATCATCCGGGCGCTCAGCGCATCGTGCGCACCCGGCATGAGAACTGGCCCGGTGCCAGCCAGCAACCCACGCAGATCAGTCATGCGACCGCGTCGGAATAGCGCAGGAGCGTGATGCCGCCTGACGCGTAATTGGCAACGTCGGAAGCCAAGGCCGCGCCTTCCGCCGATTGCAGCGCGGCATCGGCTGCTGCGGCATCGTCGAACTCGCCACACCAGACGCAGAAAAACCCTTCACCTGGCGTCAGCGGCTCCACCCCAAAGCTGTGGTGCATGGTGCGCAGGCCGGGCAGCTTGGCCGCGAGTTTCAGATGCACGTCTTGATAGTACGAGCGAAAGTGCGCGGGATCCGTGGGCGTGCCATACAGCGCGAGAATTCTGTGCAATGTAACCTCTCCTGTGACAAACGATGCGCTTATCAGTCCGGGCCGAATTAGCGACCGGCCCAGATGAACGTCAAGGGCTCCGCGCTCTGCAAACAACTCAGAAACACGACCGAATTGATCCTTCAAGATGGCCGCCGCCAGCAGTCCGGTCAGGTGGTCGCAGTAGCGGTGCCTTCGCTGCGGACCATGTGCTCGACCAGACGGTTGAACAAGGTTACGCCCTTGTCATGGGCAATGGGCATGATCTGCGCTCCGGGTGTTTCATCGATCACCCGTTGCTGCGCCTCGATCATGATCTTGTCTTCCTCGAAGGCCATGCCCGCCAACTGCATCAACCCGTCGCGCATCACTTCATCGCCATGGTCGCGATGTGGTCCCCAGGAAAAGAAATAGCGTGATGCCCTGTCGGTCATTGGCGTAACGGCCTGGCTGGTGAAGGTCACGCCTTCGATCGCCTTGGTGTAATCGGGCGCTCCATCTTTGTAAAAGTCTGCGGTTCCAACTGGGAACGATCCGCTCCACATCAACAGAACTCCCGGCAGCAGGAAGTCATAGCCCCCGAAATTGTCGGTCGGAGCAGTGTCTTGCTTGCTGCGGCCCGGTCGCGCAGCCACGTTGCGGACCCACCGTTCAAAACGGATGCCACGTTTCAGCGGCGTAATCCGAGGCAGCGATTCCGCGTGGTCGGGCCCAGTCTGGAAGCTCTTTGCATGGACATAAGTAAGGTGCGAAAAGTCGCACAGGTTATCATTGATAAGCCGGGCCTCGGCGGCATAGTCCAGATGCCCGTGCCCCAGGATGTAGTCGGGATGGTCGAGGCCGATAGCGGCGGGGATCAGTTCCGGATCGGCGAGCGCCTGATCGCCCATCCAGATCCAGATCCAGCTATGCCGTTCGACCAGCGGATACGCCCGCACGCGCGCCTTGGGCGGGACTATTTCCTGTCCGGGAATCTGCGCCACGCGGCCATCGGGTTCAAACAACAGACCATGATACATGCACCGCAACCTATCGCCTTCGCACCGGCCGAGCGACAACGGCGCCATCCGGTGGACGCAGCGATCTTCGAGCGCCGCGGGAGTGCCATTGGCCTGGCGATAGATAACGATCCTTTCGTTCAGAATCTTCATGGCGAAGGGCGTTCCGGCCTCTACCTGGTGCGACCAGGCGCCAACATACCAGGCGTTGCGGGCATAATTCACGGCAGCTCTCCTATTGGGCATCGCGCTTTGTGAACGTTGTTCACTTCGCACTGACTTGTCAAGCGGCGCGCAATGCGGCAGCGGCGGAGGTGATGGCGCTGGACCGAACAAAGATTGTCGAAGCTGCGATGGAAATCCTGCGTGTGGATGGCCTGTCGGCCGTCAACATGCGTTCAGTGGCAGCCCGGCTGGATGTCGGTGCTTCCGCGCTGTACCGGCATTTCTCATCCAAGGAGGCGATCCTTGGTGCAATGGTGACCTGCCTGTTCGAAGCAGCGCAACGGGACTTGTCGCCAGAACTTGCCTGGCGCGACTGGCTTTTCCAGTTCGGTCACCGGCTTCGGACGCAGCTGTTGGAATATCCGGATTCCGCGCTGATGTGCGTTTCTGCTCCGCCGCAGTCGAACGATGTCGGAGAGGTTTCTCGGCAGATTGCCAGACCATTGACCAGTCGCGGCATATCTTCGAACCAAGCCGTGGTCGACATTGCATCTGTCATCGCGCTGACGACCGGCTGGACGGCCTACCAGCAAAGCACTGCGAAAGCGGAATTTCTGGAACAGTTGTTCGGCTTCGATCAGGCGTTCGACAAAAGTTTACGCTCGTTGATTGCGGGCATTGGATCGGCCT
>CAMDSM010000020.1 GCA_945906905.1 Altererythrobacter xiamenensis
TGTCGCTGGCCACTATCGACCACGAAATCCCGCTGGGCACCGACTTGCACGTAGTGTGGGGCGAAGAAAATGGCGGCACCGCCAAGACCACGGTCGAGCCGCACAAGCAGCTTAACGTGCGCGTGCGCGTTTCGCCTGTGCCTTACAGCGCAATGGCCGGTGATACCTATGCTTCGGGCTGGCGTTCGGGCCGTCAGGGCTGAGCTTGATATCCAGGCAGCCTGCTAGCCAAGCTGCTTGATCAGAGGCCCGCGAACCCGCACGCGAACCCGCAAAGGTTCGCGGGCCTTTCTGCATTCTGGGATACCGCAAAGCATGACCAACTTCGTTCTCGTCCACGGCGCCTGGGGCAGCCATCACACCTGGGGCGAAGTGCCGCAGCGGTTGGAGGCGGCCGGGCACAAGGTGCTCACCGCTACGCTGCCCGGCCTTGGCGTGCGGCAGGATGAGCTGCATCCCGGCATAACCCTGACCGATCATATCGACGCGGTCTGCGCCCAGATCGAGGAGGCCGGGATCGACCGGTTCGTGCTGGCGGGCCATTCGTATGGCGGCATGGTCATCACCGGAGTGGCCGCACGGCTGGGCTTGGCGATTGACGCCATCGCCTATGTCGATGCCTTCTGGCCCGATGATGGCGAGGCGCTGTGGCACATCACCGGGCCGTTCGAGCACAACTGGTATATGGACAAGCAGAAGCACACCCCCGGCCTTGTCCGCCCGCTGATGACGCCCGATGACTGGGTGCCGATCCCCGGCATTGTCGGCTATCACCCACTGCTGACATTGGTGGAGGCGGTGAAGCTTACCGGTGCCGAAACGGCGATCCCGAAGAAGGCCTACATCTTCGCCACCGGCTATGACGGCACGCCGTTCCCGCGCTTTGCCGCCAAGGCCAAGGCCGCCGGTTGGGACTACCACGAGGCTGCGACCGACCACTTCGTGATGCAGAACGATCCGGAATTGACCTTGCGGGTTTTGCTGGGGTTGGTGGGGTAGGGCGCACTTTGCGCTTTCCTACACCACCCAGAACCCGCGACACACCCTGCGCACTTTGACATCGCCGGTCTGCCACAGGCATTTTCTCGCCGGGGGGCAGTGTCACCCCCCGATTACAGAAATCGTTATATTATAGATTGTTAAAGCCAGAAAAGGTGGGTGACACCCTGTCACCCACTGTCACCCCCCTGTCACCCTACCGCCCCGCCAAAGCCGCCTCACACTCACCCATCAAAGTGGCGATAATCTCGGCCGAAGGCTCCTCGGTCTTGACCATGCCGACCGATTGCCCGGCCATCACGCTGCCGTTCTCGACATCGCCATCGATCACCGCGCGGCGCAGGGCACCGGCCCAGAACTTCTCGATGCGCAGTTGCGCTTCGGTCATGTCGATGCTGCCTTGATCCAACAGCAGGCCCACTTCGCGCTGCTTGGCGGTGAATTCCTCGGTGCCCTTGTTTTCCAGCGCCCGCACTGGAATCACCGGCAGGCGCGGATCGACCTGCACCGATGCCACGGCATTGCGGGCACTGGCGCGGAAGAACATCTTCTTGAAAGCGGGGTGGGCAATGCTTTCGGTGGCGCAGGCAAAGCGCGTGCCCAATTGCACACCAACCGCGCCCATCTCCAGATAGGAGGCGATCATCGCCCCGGTGCCGATGCCGCCGGCCACAAACACCAGATTGTCCTTGGCCAGCTCGGGCAGGATTTCCTGCGCCAGCACACTGGTGGAGACCGGGCCGATGTGGCCGCCGGCCTCGCTGCCCTCGATCACCAGCGCATCCGCACCGCTCCGCAGCAGCTTCTTGCCCAGCGCCAAAGTGGGGGCAAAGCAGATGACTTTCGCACCGCTCGCCTTGATTGCCTCGACACTGCCCTTGGGCGGGATGCCCCCTGCCAGCACAACATGGCTCACTCCATGGCCAGTGCAGACATCGATCAGCGCGAACAGATCGGGGTGCATGGTGATGAGGTTGACGCCAAACGGCTTGGTGGTGAGCGCCTTGGTGGCGGCGATTTCGCCGTCGAGCAGTTCGGGCGTCATCGCTCCGCAGGCGATCACGCCGAAGCCGCCCGCGTTGCTGATCGCGGCCACCAGATTGCGTTCGGAGACCCAGCTCATCGCCCCGCACAGGATGGCGGTTTCGCTGCCGAGGAAGTCGCTTCCGCGCTGCATCAGGGCGGAGGTCTTGGGATAGTCAGTCATGCACCAGCCGGAGTTGCGGCGCTTGGGCGCCAGAGGAAATGCGCATCTAGGCGGGATTGGCAGGTGCCGCAATCCATACAAGTGCAGGGCAAATTCACACAAACCCTGTCATGAGCGCGTCGCCTAGGGCCCGTTCAGTTGCCGTGCAGTGCGATTGGTAATATTCCACGTCGCAACTACCATGCAAGGCGGCGCGGATACGCGACATCCCGCTGCCTTTCCTGCCCAGGTCGCAACCGATTTGCACAAGGGGGTTACCATGAAGTTCTTCCATATCGCCGCCGCCGCACTGGCAGCCTTCGTCAGCTGCCACGCGGTTCCGGCCATGGCGCAGGCCTATTCCTATCGGGTCGAGGCCAATGCCAGCACCCGCATTGACATGGATATCTGCAACCCGGTGGTGGATGTTGCCGTTGCTGGCGACGGGGATACTGATCTCGATTTCGTCGTCAGCAATGCGCGCGGTGATATCATCCACAGCGATTATGACCTGACCGATATCACCTTTTTCACAATTGTTCGCACCGCCCGATCGGGCTGCGAGGACTACGCAATGGATGTAACCAATCTGGGCAATGTGTGGAACCAGTTCGCCGTTGTTCTGACCAACCGGACCGACGGCGGGGCCGCGCCCGTTGCCCGGGGTGACGGTTACAACCGCGATGTTTCGCTGGTGAACAACACCAAGGAAACGATCTTCTACATCTATTGGTCGAACACCACGATCAGCGATTGGGGCACGGACATGCTGGGATCGAGCACGCTGGCAGCGGGTCAGCAGTGGGCAGTGACCGTGGATGATGGCACCGGTGCGTGCAATTTTGATTTCAAGGCCGTGACCGCCGGTGGCCGAGAGATCATCCAGAACAACGTCAATGTCTGCGCGGTTTCCACCATAACCTTTGAGTAGGGTTCGTCACCAGAGCCAGATGATGGCGGCGGGCGCGAATTACTCCTCGCCCGCCGCTTCGACTTCTGCATCCAGCCCATAGGCGGAATGCAACACACGCACGGCCAGCTCTGTCTCGTCGGTATCGATCAGCACAGAAATCTTGATTTCAGAAGTCGAGATTGCCTGCACGTTGATCCCGCGATCGGCCAGCGCCTTGAACATGATCGCCGCCACGCCGGCATGGCTGCGCATCCCCACGCCGACGACCGAGACCTTGGCCACCCGATCATCGCTGATCATGCGGAAGAAGCCGATGGCTTCCTGCCGTTCCTCCAGCAAGGCCTGGGTGCGCGGCAGATCGGCCTTGGGCACGGTGAAGGTGACATCGGTCTCGCCCTTGTCCTTGGCGATGTTCTGGATGATCATATCGACATTAATATTGGCAGCGGCCAGCGGGCCGAAGATATTGGCCACCGCGCCGGGGCGATCAGCCACGCGGGTGAGAGTGACTTTGGCCTCGTTCTTGTCGGCGGCGATGCCGGTGATCAGTTGGCGTTCCATATCCAGTTCCTCTACTTCTTCATCCGATACGATCATCGTGCCCGGCAGGCTGTCTGCACCCGGCGCATCCGCGTCGACAAACGACGAGAGCACCTGCACGCGCACCTTCTCCTTCATCGCCAGGCTGACCGAGCGGGTCTGCAACACTTTCGAGCCGACCGAGGCGAGTTCGAGCATTTCCTCATAAGTCACATTCTTCAACTTGCGGGCGCGGGCCACGATGCGCGGATCGGTGGTATAGACCCCGTCAACATCGGTGTAGATATCGCAGCGATCCGCTTTCAGTGCAGCGGCAATGGCGACAGCCGAGGTATCCGATCCGCCGCGACCCAAAGTGGTCACCCGGCCATCGGGAGTCAGCCCCTGAAAGCCTGGGATCACCGCAATCTCGCCCATGGCCATGCTGGCGATCAGCGCGGGCGCGTCAATCTCCTCGATGCGGGCAGAGGCGTGGGCATCATCGGTGCGGATCGGCACCTGCCAGCCCAACCAGCTGCGCGCCCTGCAGCCCATCGCCTGCAAGGTGAGCGCGAGCAGGCCTGCGGTCACCTGTTCGCCGCTGGCCACCACCACATCATATTCCGCCGGATCATACAGCGCATTGGCCTCGCGGCAGAAAGTCACCAACCGATCAGTCTCGCCCGCCATGGCGCTGACGACGACTGCCACCTCGTCCCCCTTGGCCGCCTGGGTGCGGACAATATTGGCGACGCGGCGAATGCGTTCCGTCCCCGCCATCGAGGTGCCGCCAAATTTCATCACGATACGGGCCAAGGAACTTCCCCTGCTACATACTGGCTTCAAATCAGCTGCGCTGTTAGGAGCGAGCCATGAGCGATGCAAGCACCACAACTGAAACCATCCGCGCAGACGAGGCCGCGCATTTCGGCGCGCTGGCGGCGGACTGGTGGGATCCCAAGGGTTCGTCGGCCATGCTTCACCGGCTGAACCCGGTGCGGCTGGGGTTCATTCGCGATGCGGTGGACCAGCGTTGGGGCGGCGATGCGCGTTCGAACAAGCCACTTGCGGGCAAGGCCGCGCTCGATGTCGGCTGCGGTGCGGGGCTTTTGTGTGAGCCTCTGGCGCGGCTGGGTGCTGCTGTGAGCGGCGTGGATGCAGCGGCTGAAAACGTCGCGGCGGCGCAAGAACATGCGGCGGGCGCGGGGTTGGCAGTGGACTATCGCAGCGGCGAATTGTCCGCCCTGGGCCTTGGTCAGTTCGATCTTGTCACCGCCATGGAGGTGATCGAGCATGTGGCGGATAAACCCGCTTTCGTCGCCGAACTGGCCGCGCATCTCAAACCTGATGGCCTGATGATCTTGTCCACCCCCAACCGCACCGCCCGCAGCCGCCTGCTGCTGGTGGAAGGGGCCGAGCGTTTGGGCATGGTCCCACGCGGCACGCATCACTGGGACGATTTCATAACGCCCGACGAATTGCGCGACCTGCTGGCGGATGCAGGGCTGAATATGGGTGAACCGAGGGGCATCGCCTGGACGCCGAGCAAAGGACTGCACCTGTCGGATGATCTGGCGCTGAACTATATCGTGACGGCGCGGATCAGCTGAGCGCCCGCTCCCATTCGCCCACTTCGAAGCCCACCAGCAAGCCGCCGGGATGTTCCACCACTGGCCGCTTGATCAGGCTGGGCTGTTCCACCATCAGCGCCACCGGATCGCTTGTGCCCCGCGCCTTGTCGGCATCGGACAGCTTGCGGAAAGTGGTGCCGCGGGTGTTGAGCACCACGTCGCCCTTGGCCGCCAGCCACCGCGCCAACTTGGCCGGATCGGCGCCTTCCTTCTTGTAGTCATGGAAAGTGTAATCGATCCCGCGCCCCTCCAGCCACAGCCGCGCCTTTTTGACCGTGTCGCAGTTGGGGATGCCGTAGACGTGGATGGTCATGCTTGATCCTTGGCGTCAAACTGGTGGATACGCGGAGCATCGCAGGCGAACAGGGTGTAGCTGTCATACCACGTTGTGCGTCCGTCGGCCTGAGCCAAGCGGTGTTCGGCTTGGCGGCCCCACGCGCGGGCCGCGGCCTCGTCAACCCATTCGGACAGGGCCACCACTTCGCCATCATCGGCGATGTAGCTCTTGAACGAGAGGTAACCGGGCTGCGCGCGCGCCAAGTGCTCCATCCGCTCGGCCTGCGCGCCATAGGCGGCGATGTCGATACCGGCGCGCTTGCGGTTGCGAAATACGACGAGATACATCCGCCTACCTCCCTCCTGTTTACCTTGGCCCAAGATGCGCATCGGCAATCGCCACCGCCAGCGCGTCGGCAGCATCAGCCCCCGCCACCAGAGCGCCGGGCAGCAACACTTTCAGCATCGCCTGCACCTGCGCCTTCTCCGCCGCGCCGGTGCCGACCACCGCCTTCTTGACTAGGCGCGCAGCATGTTCGCGCACCTCCAGCGCGGCCGCCCCGCAAGCCGCCAACACCGCGCCGCGCGCCTGCGCCAGCTTGAGTGTGCTCTGCGGGTTCTTGTTGAGGTAAATCTCCTCCGCCGCCGCGCGATCGGGGTGGTAGGCGGCGATCACAGCGGCAATGCCCGCTTGCAATGCCGCCAGCCGTTCTGCCATCGGCGCCTTGGCATCGCTTTTCACCTGACCATTGGCGATATGGCTGAGGCGCGAACCTTCCACCCGCACAATCCCCCAGCCGGTGCAGGATAGCGAAGGGTCGAGGCCCAAAATCAGCATGCTTTAGTATATCGCGTTGTAAGGTCCGCCGTCATCCAAGGAGCGTTCAATCCAGCCGTCAGGCGCTGAGGCTGGAACATCAAAGAATGCCTCCTCAAAGCTGCTGGCGCTTGGGCAATCAAGCACTTCACTGAAATCCTCTGCTGAACTGCCATGCAAAATGACCACACCAGAGCTGCGTCGTCCGGCATACTCATTCAATTCGCCAACGTAATCATCGTGAACCACATAGTGCCAGTCATCATCAGTGAATCGGATTCGTTCTTGGTTGAGGCCACCTTGGCTCCGATTTCCTCCCGTGTGTATGTTTTTCCAACTCGCGTCGCTTGAAATGATTGTCGCAGCGCCTTCATTCGAACTGTCTCGATATTGGATTCCGGTCTCACTAAGGCACACACTGACCATTCGTTCACCGAAGTCGCATTCGTAGACCACGCGCTGGGTGGGTAGGCAGGTTCCTGCCATACTTCCCGAAGGCGGCGTCGACGACTGTTGAGTGACGACGCCACAACCTTGCAGAAAAACCAAGCCGGGCAAAAGGAGCCGCTTCAAACCGATCACGTTTTCATAACTCACAGCCTCAGCCCAAACCGTGGCCCCACCTGCATCATCGCCAAGTACAGCGCCACTGTCAGCACACAGCCCAAAACCAGCGCAGCCCAGAAATGCACGCCATTGCGCAACAGCGCCGGGATAACCAAGAACATCGGCAGGCTGGGCAATACATACCAGAAGGTCGCGGCGGAATGCACCGCCATGTTTTCCGCATCAGGCCGGGCGTGCCACAGGAACACCATCCCCAGCACGCTCACCAGCGGCAGGCTGGCGACGAGCGCGCCCATAGTGGGCAGACGCCGACCGAGTTCGGCAATCGCGGCCACCATCACGCCGGCCAGCAGCGCCTTGGCCAGCAGCTGCCACATCAGCCCAACTTGTCCATCACCTCATCGGCGATTTCGTAATTGCCCCACACGGTCTGCACATCATCGTCATCGTCGAGCATGTCGATCATCTTGAGCAGCGATGTCGCCTCCTTTTCGTCGAGCGAAACGGTCAGGCTGGGTTTCCACGCCAGCTTGACGCTGTCCGCCAGCCCCAGACCGCTTTCAAGCGCCTTGGCCACTTCGTGCAGGCTTTCCATCTGGGTCCAGATGGAATGCCCATCGTCCGAACTTTCGACATCGTCCGCGCCCGCCTCAATCGCGGCTTCGAGCACTTTGTCCTCGTCGCCCGCGCTGGCGGGATATTCGATCAGGCCGAGCCGTTCAAAGCCATGCGCGACTGATCCCGATGCGCCCAGATTGCCACCGTTCTTGGCAAAGGCATTGCGGACATTGGTGGCGGTGCGGTTGCGGTTGTCGGTCAGTGCTTCGACGATGATCGCGCTGCCGCCCGGGCCATAGCCCTCATAGCGAACTTCCTCATAATCCTCGCCGCCAGCCGCCGCCGCCTTGTCAATCGCGCGCTGGATATTGTCCTTGGGCATCGATTGCGCCTTGGCGGCGTTGACCGCCAGCCGCAGCCGCGGGTTCATGTCGACATCGGGCATACCCATCTTGGCTGCGACGGTGATTTCGCGGCTGAATTTGGAAAAGAGGTTTGAACGCTTCTTATCCTGCGCACCTTTGCGGTGCATGATGTTCTTGAATTTGGAATGGCCTGCCATGGGAATTGTTGGAACCTGCTGCAAATGGAGATCGGCGCGGCCTAGCCCAGCCGCGCCGATCCAGCAATATCACTCGCAATCAAACCCGCACCGCCGTGCCGCTGACCGATACCATCAGCATCGACCCGGCCTTGCCCAGCACTTCGTAATCGATGTCCACCCCGATCACGGCATTGCCGCCCAATTTGCGCGCGGCTTCGCACATTTCGGCCAGCGCCTGTTCGCGGGCGCGGGCGAGGACTTCTTCATATTTGCCCGAACGACCGCCGAAAATATCGGTCACCGAGGCGAAGATATCGCGCACGATATTAGCGCCAGAGATGACCTCGCCGGTCACGATGCCTAGGTATTGCTGGACAGGCTGGCCTTCGAGGACAGCTGTGGTGGTGACGATCATGTTTCGGCCCTCTCGCATTGATGGAAAACCAAGTTTATGCGCCCCACACCCCCGGTCAACCTAAACCGAGCGCGGCCTTGTAGGTGTCGAGGATCATTTCCATCTCGTTGCGGTCGTCGGTGGTCATTTTGCGCAGGCGGACGATCTGGCGCATGATCTTGGCGTCATAGCCCACCGCCTTGGCCTCGGCGTAAACGTCGCGGATATCGTCGGCGATGCCCTTTTTCTCTTCTTCGAGGCGCTCAATACGTTCGATCAGAAGGCGCAAACGGGCGTCTGTTCCGCCTATCGCTGCGCTACTTGAGGCGGGATTTCCGCCCATCGCTTCGCTGTTTGAGGTGGGGGATTGGGTGGCAGTGGCCATGGGGTAGCTCCGGTCAGATGTGAGAATCGGTTGGGCGGGCGATAACCGCGCAGGCAGATTCGGGCAAACGGGCGGGCCGGGTTTCTCCACCTCATTCATAGCTGTCAGCAAGTGTCATTTGCATGGCACCGCGTTGCGCGTATGATCATGCTCTGCACCGACACTGGGGGACAGGTGATGGTCGACGTTTTCATTTCCTACTCGCGCACCAACAAGGACAAAGTGGCGCAGATCGCCCGAGGGATCGAGCAGGCGGGCTATTCGGTGTGGTGGGATGCCGAACTGCCGCCGCATCAAAGCTATGGCGAAGTCATTACCGGCAAGATCGATGACGCCAAGGCCGCCATCGTCGTGTGGTCGGCCGAAGCCGCCGCCAGCGAATGGGTCCGGGCTGAGGCTGATATGGCGCGCAACCAGAAGAAGCTGGTGCAGACCGCGCTGGGTGACATCATGCCGCCACTGCCGTTCAACCAGATCCAGTATGCCAATCTGGGTGACTGGAACGGAGAGGCCGACCATCCCGAATGGCGCAAGGTCAAGCAAAGCCTCACCGCCCTGTGCGGCCCGCGTGAGGCCGGTTCGGTTGGGGCCGCCGCCGCCGGAATCTCGGCGGCGCCTTTCGTTCCGGCCCCAACTCCGGCTCCCTCTCCGGCCCTACAGGCTGCCCCGGTTACCGCCGCCGCTTTCCTCGGCTCAGCGCCACCGGCCAAGGCCGGGATAATGCTCTCGGTGCCAGTGATGATCGGCCTCGGCGTGGCAGCGCTGGGCCTTGTCGCGGCGGGGGCTGTTGTGATCAAGAATCAGTCAGCGCTCCCGCAGCAGCAGGTCGCGCCGGTTGATCCTGCGGGTGGTAATGCCGTCGCGCTGATGAACGCCCCGCAAGCTGCTCCGGCTGCGCCAGCCAATCCGGCGGTTGCGCCGGTCGCCGTCCCTGCCCCAGCAACCGCGCCGCAACAGGCCCCGCAAAGCGTTGCGATGAACCGCGATGTGTCGCTGGTCAACGCGTCGGGCGAAGTGATCATGTATCTCTACTGGTCGAACACCAACCAGCAGAGCTGGGGCGAGGACCGGCTTGGGAGCGGCACGCTGGCCGCCGGGCAGCGCTGGTTTGTAACCATCGAGGACGGCAGCGATGCCTGCAACTTTGATATCAAGGCGGTTACCGCCAGCGGCCGCGAGATTCAGCACGCCGCAGTCAACGTCTGCGCGGTGTCGGAAGTGACTTTCAACTAGGGTTTGAACCAATTTCTACGATCGCCCAGCCAAAAGTCATTGAGCCAAAAATCGCCATGTTTTGCGGCCATATGTTCAATGGCGGCAGCCCGGCCGAGAAGGAGCTGGCCGGGCGCGTGGAGGCAGCGCTGGCCGACCAGGCGATCACGGTCGGCTATGGCCCGCTGGCCTGCGGGGCGGACATCTTGATTGCCGAGGCGCTGCTGGCGCGAGGCGGCGAATTGCAGGTGGTGCTGCCCTTCCGCGAGGAGGACTTCATCGCCGAATCGGTTCTGTGCGGCGGTGAGGATTGGTTGCCGCGCTTTCGGGCCTGCATGGACCGGGCAGCCGGGGTCCACTTCGCCACCCCCAGCGCCTATGTCGGGGATGACAACCAGTTCGCCTATAACAGCCGCTATGCCATGGGACTGGCCGCCCTGCGCGCGCAGCTTGATGGCTGCGGGACCGTCCAGCTGGCGGTGGTGTCCGATAAAATCGCCTCGCTTTCCACCACTGGTATTGCAGGCACGGTGGCCGATATCAGGTTGTGGCAGGATATGGGCGGGCAGACCGTCACCGTTCCCGCCGGCCCCGTCCCGCGTCAGCTGGTGTTCCCCAAGCACGAACGGATCGGCAGCGGCACCAAGCGCCGCATCCGATCGATCCTGTTTGCAGATTACAAGGGCTTCTCGCGGCTGGGCGAGCGCGAGCTGCCGCAATTCATGGACTATGTGATGGGCCGCATTGCCCGCGTGCTCAACAAGCACGGCGATCATGTGGAATTCCGCAACACCTGGGGCGATGCGCTCTATGCCATCATCGACAAGCCGCAGCGCGCCGCCGAGATCGCGCTCGAACTGCAGGAGCGGCTGGCCGACATTCCGGTCGATCTGGCTCCATCGGGCGACACCGCAGGAATGCGCATCGGGGTGCATTACGGGCCGATCTGGGTTGGCACTGATCGCATCACCGGCAACCGCATCTGGTATGGCAGCGAGGTCAACCGCACGGCCCGGATCGAACCCGTCACACCTGTGGGCGGGGTCTATTGCACCGACAGTTTCGCGGCTGCGCTGCTGGTGTCGGACTGCCGCAGCTGCCGCTTTACGCCCGTTGGCAAAGTGCAGCTGGCCAAGGCTTTCGGCGAGGTTGAGATATATCGGCTGGAGAACCTTTGAGGATTATTGCGTGGCTGCATTACGCAGCAGGCTTGCCTCCATCCGCGCCAGTTGTTCTGCCGTCGCCTCGGTTTGAAACTGCGCTTTCCACGCCTCCTGCCCGATGCCGTGGATCAAGGTGCGGGCCTCGCCCTTGTCGCCGGGGAAACCGCCATCGCGGATCCAGTCGGCCAGGCAATTGCGGCAGAAGCCAGCCAGCCCCATCAGTTCGATATTTTGCGCATCATGGCGATGGCGCAAGTGGCGCACCAGGCGGCGGAAGGCGGCGGCGGCCACATCATCGGGCAGCTGGTCGAGCGGATCGGGCATGGTAGTCATCCTTGCATCCTTGTTTTGTCGCGCACCTGTGCCATAGGCTCGACATTATGACAAAGCTCCAGACTCCCAAATTCCACCAGTCCAAGTTCCACCCGCGCGCGCGCAAGGTCAAAATCCTCGCCACCATCGGGCCGGCCAGCAGCGATCCCGATGTACTGCGCGCGCTGTTCCGCGCCGGGGCCGATGCCTTCCGTTTCAATATGAGCCATGGCGACCACGCCATGCACGAGGCCAATTTCCGCACCGTGCGCGCTTTGGAAAAGGAATTTGCCCGTCCGATTGCGATCCTGTGCGATCTGCAGGGGCCAAAACTGCGCGTGGGTGTGTTTGCCGAGGGCAAGGCGGTGATCGCCCACGGCGCGCGCTTCACGCTCGACCGGGATGAGACGCCGGGCGATGCCACCCGCGTGTGTCTGCCACATCCCGAACTGTTCCTGGCCTTGGCAGAAGGCCAGCGCTTGTTGATCAACGATGGCAAGATCCGCCTTCGGGTGAAGCAGGTGACCGCCGACACCGTCCATTGCGTGGCCGAGGTTGGCGGAGTGATTTCTGATCGCAAGGGTGTGAACGTGCCCGATGCCGAAATTCCCATCCCCGCGCTGACCCCCAAGGATCGGCGCGATCTGGACTTTGCCATGGCGCAAGGGGCTGACTGGATCGGCCTCAGCTTCGTCCAGCGGCCCGAAGATATTCTCGAAGCCAAGGCGCTGATGCAGGGGCGCGGGTTCCTGTGCGCCAAGATCGAAAAGCCCCAAGCGATCACGCGTCTGGATGAGATTATCGCCGCTGCCGATGGCGTGATGGTGGCGCGCGGCGATCTGGGGGTGGAGCTCAACCCCGAAGAAGTGCCGCCGCTGCAAAAGAAAATCGTCAACGCCAGCCGCCTGACGGGCAAGCCGGTGATCGTGGCCACGCAAATGCTCGAAAGCATGATCGAAAGCCCCACGCCTACCCGCGCCGAAGTGTCGGACGTGGCCAATGCGGTCTATGACGGGGCTGATGCGGTGATGCTGAGCGCGGAAACCGCCGCCGGGCAATGGCCCGAAGAAGCGGTGATCATGATGGACAAGATCGCCTGCCAGGTGGAGGCCGACGAAGGCTACAAGATGCGCGTGCGGATGCTCGAAACTCCGCCCGATGCCACCACCGCCGATGCCCTGGCCCATGCCTGCATGACCATCGGCGATACTATCAGCCTCAATGCCATTTGCGTGTTCACCTCGTCAGGCTCGACCGCCCGGCGCGTGGCGCGTGAGCGGCCGGCAGTGCCCGTGCTGGTGCTGACCCCCTCGGTGGAAGTTGCCCGCCGTGTCTCGCTGCTGTGGGGCGCACATGCCGTGGCGACGCGCGATATCGGCAGTTTCGAGGAGATGATCGCCAAGGGCAAGCGCATGGCCCTGCGCCACGGCTTTGGCGGTGCCGGGGCCAATCTGGCGATGCTGGCGGGCGTGCCTTTCGGCAAATCAGGCGCGACCAACCTGTTGCATATCGTGCGGCTGACGGGTGACGAGTTGGACGAATATGAGTTTGAGCCGGATTAGTTTTACGGCGCGCTGATAGCCGCCAGCGCCTCATCCAGATCATCGGGCAGTTCGTAATAGCCGCCCGACAGCGCATCATACCGCCCGCTGGCCAGATCACAGCAGCGCTGGGCACAGCGCGCCAGATCGTCTTGCGCGGTGGGGTCGTCGAAGCGCTCCTTCAGTCGCTCAACCATGCCGCCGAGATACTTTTGCGCCGCAGCATCCTCCATCGTATCGCGTGCCAGTTGCGTGGGGACGAAGCCGGGATCGATGGCGAACACGGCAACGCCCGTGCCCACCAGCTCCACGCCGGCCTCGGCCACCAGCCGGTTTTGGGCGATCTTGCCGGTGCAATAGGCTGACAGATGCGGCGCAACCAGCCGCGCGGCCTTGGCCGAAACGCAGATCACCCGGCCGCGTCCCCGTGCCACCATGCCCGGCAAAACCCCTTGCATCAGCAGGAACGGCGCGCGGATGTGAATTTCCTGCGCCCGCCACCACTCCTCACCATCAACTTCCCAGATGGGACCAAACGGCCCGGGAACCCCGGCATTGGAAACGAGCAGATCAATCGGGCCAAGGGCGTGGACCACCGCGCCGAGCGCGGCCTTGATGCTAGCGGGATCGGTGACATCGCAGGCGACCGGAAAGGCCGTGCCACCAGAGCCGCGGATAAAGTCGGCTGCATCCTGCAACTGCTCGAGCGAGCGCGCTGCCAGCGCCACACTCGCGCCCTCAGCCGCAAGGCGCTCCGCAATCGCCCGCCCGAACCCGCGCCCCGCGCCCGTTACCAGCGCCACTTGTCCTGCAAACATGCCCATACCCACTCCCTCACAGAAACAGGGACTGGACCATCACAGCGTCTGGATCAACGCCGAGAAATCGCGCGCGCCGTTTTCCTTGGCGAAGCTCTCGTAAATCTCCTGGGCATGCTGGCCCATGGGAACGGTGCTGCCGCTAGTCTTGGCAGCTTCCATCGCCAGAGTGAGATCCTTGAGCATCAGTGCCGTGGCAAAACCGCCCTGATAATCATTGTCCGACGGGCTTTTAGGCCCCACGCCGGGCACCGGGCAATAGGATGTCATCGACCAGCATTGGCCCGAACTGACCGACGAAATGTCGTAGAAAACCTGCGGGTCCAGCCCCAGTTTCTGCGCCATGGCGAAGGCTTCGCAGGTGCCGATCATCTGAATGCCCAGCAGCATATTGTTGCAGATCTTGGCGGCCTGCCCATTGCCCGCGTCCCCGGCGTGGATCACCGTTTTGCCCATCGCGGCCAGGATCGGCTGCGCGCGCGCATAGGCTGTGTCCGATCCGCCGACCATAAAGGTCAACGTGCCACCATTGGCCGCCGCAATACCACCGGAGACGGGCGCATCGACCATGTCATATCCCGCAGCCTGCGCCGCTGCGATCACCTTGCGCGCGGTCGCCACATCAATAGTCGAGCAATCGAGCAGGATGGCACCCTTGGGTGCCCGGCTAAAAACGTCAGCGGCATAGACGCTGTTGACGATAGCGCCATTGGGCAGCATCGACACCACGGCGTCAGCCTCGGCGCAGGCTTCCCCGGCAGTCATGTGGGTGGTGCAACCCGCACCATGCGCTGCGGCGCGCGCGGCCTCGCTCAGGTCGAAAGCGTGCACCTCATGCCCCGCCTTGACGAGGTTTGCGGCCATGCCTGCACCCATGTTGCCAAGTCCGATAAAAGCAATCTTCATGTCAGCGGCCCTTCCATTCAGCAGCGCGCTTTTCGATGAACGCCTGCATCCCTTCAGCCTTGTCGTGCGTGGCGGTGAGGATCTGGAACAGGCGGCGTTCGTGCAGCAGGCCCTGATCGAGCCCGGTTTCAAACGCGGCGTTGACCATTTCCTTGTTCACGATGGCTGCCATCGGCGGCATGGCGGCAATGGCGGCAGCGGTGGCCAGCGCCTCGGCCAACAGGTCATCATGGGCGATCACGCGCGCCACCAGCCCGGCGCTTTCAGCCTCGGCAGCGTCCATCATCCGGCCGGTCAGGCACATTTCCATCGCCTTGGCCTTACCGACCGCGCGGGTCAGGCGCTGGCTGCCGCCCATGCCGGGGGCCACACCCAGCTTGATTTCGGGCTGGCCGAACCTGGCCTTGTCGGACGCCAGGATAAAGTCCGCCATCATCGCCAGCTCGCACCCGCCGCCAAGGGCAAAGCCGTTGACTGCGGCGATCCAAGGCTTGCGCACGGCTTTCACCAGATGGCTGGTCCACTTGGAGAAGAAGTCCTCGAGGAAGAAATCGGCGCCGCTCTTGTCGACCATTTCCTTGATATCAGCGCCAGCGGCAAAGGCCTTCTCGCCCGCCCCGGTCAGCACGGCGCAGTGCTGGCTGGCGTCGTTCTCGAACTGGGCGAAGGCGTGGATCAGTTCGTCCAGCACCTGGCTGTTGAGCGCGTTCAGCACCTGCGGGCGGTTCAGCGTGATCAGCGTAACCGCGCCGCGCTGTTCGCTGGTGATTGTTTCATAGCTCATAGCGGATTCCATTCCTGATCCTGGGGAAGCGGCGCGAAGATCGCATCCAGCATGGCGGCTGTTACGCCTTGGGGCGAGGCTGGTGACCATTTGGGATCGCCCGTCTTGTCGGTGATGACCGCCCGCACACCCTCGGCAAAATCGGGCAGGATAAGCACCCGGGCCGCAATGCGAAACTCCATCTGCATGACTTCAGCAAAGTCTGCCATGCCAGCGCCCAGAGCCAGTTGGCGCAGCGAAACCTTGCACGATTGCGGGCTCTTGCTGCGCAACGCGGCCAGCTCCTTTGCTGCCCAATCGCCCTCATCAGCTTCCAGCGAAGTGAGGATTTCCTCGAAGCTGTCAGACGCGAAATGATGGGCGATCTGCGCGGCATTGTCGGCGATGCGCGGGTGTGGCGGGGTGACCGCCATTTCCGCCAGAATGCCTGCTATCCGGTCAGGGTGGGCGATGATCCGCGCCTTGGCTTCGGCGAGGTCGCTGCTGGGCAGATAGTGCGTGGCAAGGCCCGTCCACAGGCATTCCGCGCCATCAAGCCGAGCGCCAGTCAGCGCGAGGAATTGCCCGATCCGTCCTCCCAGCCGCGAGAGATACCAGCCGCCGCCCACATCGGAGAACAGGCCGATACCGGTTTCGGGCATGGCAAAACGGGTATTTTCTGTCGCCACGCGATATTGCGCAGGCAGTGAAATGCCCACGCCGCCGCCCATCGTAATGCCATCCATGAATGCCACGATCGGCTTGGGGTAGGTGAACATCTGGTGGTTGAGCTGATATTCCTTGTGGAAGAAAGCCCGCCCCGCCGCTCCGCCGTCGTTCAACGCCGAATCCCGCAGCACGGCGATATCGCCGCCAGCGCAAAATCCGCGTCCTTCGGCATGGTCGACGATCACCGCCTTGACCGCGCTATCCGCCGCCCATTCGGTGAGCGCCGCCAACATCGCGCTGCACATGCCTTGCGTCAGCGCGTGAATCGCCTTGGGGCGGTTGAGCGACAGGTGCCCGACATTTGCGTGGCTGTGAATGAGAACTTCGGCGCTCATCAACTCAGCAGATCCCGGCCCACGATCATGCGCATAATTTGATTTGTCCCTTCGAGGATCGAATGGACACGCAAATCGCGCCAGAACCGTTCGATCGGATAGTCCTTCAGGTAGCCATAGCCTCCGAACAATTGCAGCGCATCGTTGGCAATCTTGCTGCCGCTGTCGGTGGCCAGCCGTTTCGCCATGGCGGAAAAACGGCTTTTATCGGGCGCGTCATTGGTCACCTTGACCGCCGCGAGATAAAGCAAGGCGCGCGCCGCTTCCAGATCGGTGGCCATATCTGCCAGCATGAACTGGGTGTTCTGGAGATCGGCAATGCGGGCACCAAATTGCTTGCGGTCCTTGGTATAGGCAATCGCCTCATCCAGGCAGCGCTGCGCCCCGCCCAGCGAGCACGCGCCGATATTCAACCGCCCTCCATCCAGCCCCATCATGGCAATGCGGAAGCCATCGCCTTCTTCGCCAACGCGGTTGATCACAGGCACTTTTGCGTCTTCGAATATCAGCTGCGCGGTGGGGCTGGCATTCCAGCCAAGCTTCTTTTCCGGCACGCCAAAAGATACGCCGGGTGCATCCTTGTCGATCACCAGGCAGGTAATGCCCTTGGTCTTGTGCTCGCCTGTGCGGACCATGGTGACATAAACATCGTTCACGCCGCCGCCGGTGGTGAACTGCTTGGTGCCGTTCAAGACATAGTGTGTCCCCTCCAGCCGTGCGGTGGTATTCAGCGCGGCCGCATCGGAGCCGCTACCCGGCTCGGTCAGCGCATAGCTGGCGAGCTTGTTCATGGCTACCAGGTCGGGCAGATAGCGCGCCTTGACTTCAGCGCCGCCAAATTTGTCAATCATCCAGGCCGACATGTTGTGGATCGAGATGAAGGCGCTGGTGGTTGGGCAGCCATAGGCCATCGCCTCCATGATGATCGCCGATTCCAGCCGCCCAAGCCCGATTCCGCCCGATTCTTCCGACACGTATATGCCACCAAAGCCAAGCTCGGCTGTCGAAGTGATCACGTCACGCGGGAAATGATGCTCCTCGTCCCACCGCGCCGCGTGGGGAGTGATGGCATCGGCGGTGAAGCGCCGCGCCATATCCTGAATGGCGAGCTGATCTTCGTTGAGCTGGAACTGATCGGTCATGCGGTCAGCCCAACAGCGCCATCACATCCTTACCGAACAGCTCCTCGTCACTCGGAAGCTGCTTGGCCACCGCCAACGGCTTGGACACCCAGGTCTCGTTGATCAGATCACGCCAGGTGATGTTGTTGTTGGTGCCGTTGCCACCCCACGAGCCGCAGCCGAGCGAGAAGGTCTGGCGCATACCGTTCCACAGATTGCCGCTGTTCGAGGCCGACTGCGGCTGGTTGACCATCACCCTGCTGGTGCGGGTTCCATTGGCCAGCTTCATGATATTCACGTCTGACTGCGAGTATATGCCGCAGCTGTGACCTTGCCCCTGATAGGCCTGAATACGGTTGGTGAGCGCTATCGCCTCGTCGATATCCTTGACCCGATAGAGCGCCATCGTCACCGTCATCTTCTCGCCCGAGAAGGGATGATCGGGGCCTGCGCCGGTTTCGTGGGCGATAAAGAATTGCGTGTCCACGGGGATTGTGAAACCCGCAAAATCCGCGATGAATTGCGGCGATTGGGCCACGACCTTGGCGTTGATATGGCCATCGACCCACAGCACCTGCTGCAATTTGGCCTTGTCCTGATCGCTCAGGATATAGCCGCCCTTGGCAACCAGCTTGGCGAGCATTGCGTCGTAGATCGCATCGACCAGGATCACCGCATTGTCCGAAGAACACGATGCGGCGAGATCGAGGGTCTTGGAGATGCGGATTTTTTCGGCGGCATCGTCAAGGTCCGCCGTTTCGTCAACCGTGATCACCGCATTGCCGACGCCGACGCCAAGCGCTGGCGTGCCGCTGGAATAAGCCGCCGTGACCATCGCGCCGCCGCCAGTTGCCAAAATGCGGTCGCACTGAATCATCAGCTCATTGGTTTTGTTGACCGACGGCACATCGATGCTGATCACCAGATCGGCAGGCGCGCCCATCTTCACCAGTGCATCGCGCATCAAATCGCAAATCAGCTTGTTGGTCAGCTTGGCGCGGGGGTGCGGGGCGACGATGATCGAATTGCGGCCCTTGATCGCCGAGATTGCCTTGATCACTGGCGTCGCTTCGGGATTGGTCGACGGCGAAAGCGCCCCGATCACACCCACGGGCTTGGCGATTTTGATGAGGTTGCGTTCCTTGTCTTCCTCAATCACGCCGACCGACTTGTCGTCGATGATGTCCATCAGGGTCGCGCGGGTCTTGCGGAAGATTTTGAGGAACTTGCCGTCATAATTGCCCAGCTGGGTCTCATCGACGGTATGCTGCGCGATCATTTCGGCAACACCGGGCTTGGCCACTGCCCACACCATCCCGCGGATCAGGCGGTCGACCTGTTCTTGCGTGAAGTGTTCGATCTGCGCCTGCGCGGTGCGCGAGCGGGCAACAAGCTCCGCGATCTCGGCAGCGTCGGAGGACTCAACAATCTTGAGCGCAGTAGCCATGGCAATCCCGATCCCTTAAATAGTGCATCAACCCCGGTTATGGCCCAGAAAGGGGCCCGAATCCAGCCGTGTCAATGTCGTCTGCGCCCAGCGTGAACCCTTCTTGAGTTGCAGGCAATACGCAAATATGCAATGGATAGCTGCAATTATGCAGCCCAAGAATTCCCCCCTCAACTGGAACGACCTGCAAGACTTCCTCGCGGTCGCCAGCGCCGGGCAACTGGCCCGTGCTGGCAGTGCAATCGGGGTCGATCCAACCACCATCGCCCGCCGCCTGCGCCGCCTCGAAGCCCGGCTTGGTCGGACCTTGTTCGAGCAGTCGCGCGGAGGCCAGGTTCTGACCGAAGCCGGCGATGCCTTGCTGGTGGCGGTGGAGGCAATGGCCTATGCAGCCTCGGAAATCACCGAAGGCAGCGGATCACGCGACGGCCCGAGCGGAACCATCCGGATCAGCGTGGCCGAAGGCTTCGGCAGCTGGTTTCTCGCCCGGGCCCTGCCAGCTTTCCTCACTGCATATCCGAGGCTGAGCATAGATCTGGTGGCCAACAGCGGCTTCCTCAATCCCTCGCGGCGCGAGGCGGATATTGCCGTGGTGCTGTCGCGGCCCAAGGTCGGGCCGGTGATCGCGCGCAAGTTGGCAGACTATTCGCTGCGAATGTATGCCAGCACTGGCTATCTTGAGGCTGCGGGCCAGCCCGTCAGCCCGTCCCAACTCAGCCAAGGCCATCGTCTGGTCGGTTATATTCCCGATTTGCTCTACGCCCCGGAGCTGCACTACCTTGACGAGATTCAGGCGGGATTGACGGCAAGCGTGCGCTCTTCCAGCATCAATGCGCAACACCAGCTGGTTGCTTCGGGTGCAGGTATTGGGGTGCTGCCGTGCTTCATCGGAGACACCGATCGCGCGCTTGTGCCGGTCTTGCCAGATCACCGCATCATGCGCAGCTTCTGGCTGGTCACGCACAAGGACAATCATAAGCAGGCCAAGATCGTCGCCGCAAAGGAGTGGCTGACGCAATTGGTCACCGCCAAACGGCACGTGCTTGTTCCTGCGTGACGGCGTGCCGACAATTGCTCAGATAGCAAATCCAACGGTGAGGACGACCGCCAACACCGCTATCCACAGCCGGTAAAGCCACAACCACTGCCGTTCAGCGTGGCGCGCTTCCATGAAATTGATCAGCACCAGCTCGCTTTTGAAAGCCGCGATGACAAACATTGCGACCGCCGAAAGCGCGGTCAACCCGGCCTCATGCGAGAGCAAGTAGGAGCCCAGCGTCAGCACCATCAGCGCGGTCCAGACAAGGTTCAGGCGCTTCATCCGGGTCATGCCGCTGCTCCGGTCAAATAGAACATCGGGAAAATGAACAGCCACAGCATATCAACAAAGTGCCAAAAATGCCCGGTGTTCTCGATCTTCTTGCGATAGTTCGCAGTGCCCAATTCGCCAGCCATCCGCAGTCGACAATGGCTCAGAAACAGCAATCCGCCGATCACATGCAGGAAATGCAAAAAGGTGATCAGAAAATAGAAGGTGAAAAATCCGTTCGTGACCGGGGTCAGGCCGTGCGCAAACTTATCGGCATATTCGTTGAACTTGTTGGCAACGAAGGCGAGTCCCAGCACGATGGCAATTTCCAGTTCCAGCCGGGCGATCCGCCCATTGCCGACACGCACATGATGGATGGACCGGGCCACGGCCCAGGAACTGGTCAGCAGCAAAAATGTGCCGACAAGGCCGATCTCCGGATTGAGCTGGGCCTGCGAGGTGCGGAAGATCTCTGGCAGGCGGAATTTTTCCGTCACAAACACCAGAAACAGTATTGCGAACACCACCATGTCGATGAACACGAATGTCCAGATGCCCGAAGTGCCGGGGTGATCCGGATTGACATCGCTCTGGTGCAACCTTGGCGGGCCTTCAGTATCCATCGGATTCCCAGTGATCTTGTGCAAAAATCAGGGGGCCCGATTCCCGGCAGGAACCAGACCCCCCATTACACCAAACCTTCTATCAGGCCGGTTGCAGCACGCCTGCCGCGCGGGCCTGTTCTTCCGGCGAACGATAAACATGCTTCAGCACGAAGTAGTTGTACATCCCGAAGAACGCGAACAACCAGGTTCCGAAGATAATCCAGTAGTTGAAGAGGCCGCCGACAGCGAATGGCCCCTCGGTCACAAACGGCATGATGACCAGAGCGAGGAAGCTGACGCCGATCGCGATGCTTGTCCACCCGGCCCAGGCCGGAAACATCGTCTGGCGCTTGTTCAGCACAGTCCACAGCCCAAGCCCGACCATCTGCATCGTCGTGATCATGTAGGTGCAGTCAAAGGTGATCCAGCCAAGCGTATGGATCAGCTTGATTGAGTTCGCATCGACTTCGTTGACCAGAAGCGAACAGGCCGCCCACATCGCCGGCATCGCCGCCAGCAACCAGCCTGTCAGGATTCCGCCAGCGAGTTCAAGGAACGTCAGTGGTCCATAGTTTCCTGTCTCATCGCGCATCAGCGACGCAAGAAGGCAGGACCAAACGGTGTAGAACAGGCCGAAAGTGGCCGCGCCGATCATGCCGGGTCCAATGCTCGGATACTTGCCGTAGTATTCGGAAACCAGCTGGTCGGGCGTCATCCCCATCATGTTTGGCGGCGGGTAGTTGTGCCCCATGATCGTCCAGAAGATGATGAAGCCGATCACAAAGATCGGGCCGCACCACGCAAGACCGCGTTCAATTGCTCTTTTCGAACTCTCTTCCATGGCGTGCCCTCTCCTCGTTCACTGGTTTCTTAGAAGTCGATCCGTGCTTCAAGGCCGTACATGCGCGGTGTTCCGGGCAGCACGGAGTTCTGACCGGTCACCGCGATCAACGGGAAACCACCGACGTTATATTCTTCATCGGTCAGATTCTGCACATAGAGTGCAGCGCTGATTTGCGAGCCGGAGATATCATTCCATTCAGCCCGGACATTGACCAGTGTGTAGCCGTCGATTTCGGCATTCGGCACGATTGTGTCGTTCAGATTGCTGTAGAAGAACATCGACTGCGAATAGATTTCCGAGCGGAATGCCACTTCACTGCCGTCATCCATATCGAACGAGAGCCTGGCATAAAGCGAGCCTGCCCAGTCGGGAGAGTCTGCATAGGGGCCGAAGATGAAGTTGGCCCCGGCAACCGTTGCCGTCGGATCGGTAAAGCGGGCATCGGTGTATGACAGCGCACCGCCAACTTCGAGCCAATCGGCAAAATCGATGCTACCGTCGACTTCGAAACCGGACACCCGCGCGGCATTCACGTTCCCGGCCAGCGCCGAGATGTTGAGATACGGCGCACGCTGCACGTCCTTGATGTATTGGTCATAGATTGCAAGGTTCAAACGCGCAGGCATATTGCCCAGGAACCCAGCAAATTTGACGCCTGCTTCAAAGTCATAGGTCGTTTCCGGCTTGAATGCCGCCGCATTGGGGAAGCTCGCCCCAGACGTGCCGTTGAACCCGCCTGTGCGCCAGCTACCACGATGGTTGATGTAGAGCATCACGTCATCGGAAACCTGGTAATCTAGGCCAACCAGCCAGCTCGGCTTGGCGTCCTTGCGTTCACCATTCACGGTGAACAGCAGACTGCTTGCCGCCTGAACGATGTCCACGGCTTCCCATGTATAGCGCAGGCCGGCGGTCAAATTCAGGCGATCCGTCAGGGCGGCGGTGGCCTGGCCATAAAGCGCCTTGGAATCATAGCTGATCAGGAAATCATACGCACCAATGTAGCCCGGGCCACCAAGGTCACGGGTGATCGCCAGCGGAATGCGGTTGCGGATTTCGTCCTTGGCCATGAACGCGCCGAAAATGAACGTCACATCACCGACCTCGCCGGACAGCTGCAGTTCTTCTGAAATCTGGCTGGTTGCAAAAGTGTAGCCGCCATCTTCGGGGCCGGGGCCACCGCCGACGAGCAGAAACTCGTAAGGACTGCCGTCAACATCCGTAAGTTCATACGATTCGACATCATTGATACCGAAGATGTTCTTCAGCGTCAGCGAATCGCTCAGCTCAATTTCCGTGGTGTTGGTGAGCACCATCTGGCTGCCGTCACGCTCATTCGTCTGGTTGCCATAAAACTCATAGAAATCAATGTTGCGCTGCTTGGTGAGGAAATCACCAAGGCTGGTAAATCCCGGAACAATCGTTGCGCCTGGTCCACCTGCGCCATAGACATCACGGAAATTCGTGACGAGCGGTCGTGTCGTGTTGGTGATCGGATCGAAATAGGTGGCGGACGCGCCGTTGACGCCAGCGGCATTGGCGATTTTTGGTGAACCGGTGCGGCCCTGATAGTCACCATACTGGAACACGAAGGTGTTGGTGATGGGGATGCTGTCCGGCTCGATCAGCACGCTGACGCGGCCAACGGTGGCGTCAATCGTGTTGGCATCAAGGTCAAGGAGCAGATTGTGCTGGAAACCATCGCGCATACGCCGCATTCCCGAAAAGCGGATCGCCAGCGCATCGCCGATGGGCAGGTTGATCGCGCCCTCGAGCTGGATATTGTTGAAATTGCCGTAGCCAGCTCGGGCGTAGCCTTCGAACTCATGCGTTGGCGCAGCCGAGCTGTAGAGCACCGCGCCGCCGGTTGCATTGCGACCAAACAAAGTGCCCTGCGGACCCTTCAGGACCTGGAT
>CAMDSM010000021.1 GCA_945906905.1 Altererythrobacter xiamenensis
TCGCTGCGGCACAGTTCATAGGTGCTCCAGCCCGAGCAAATGCCATATGGTCCGCGAATAAAGATCGCCTCGATATGGCTGATCTGGCCCTGATCGATCTTGAACAATTCGCCCAGCTGCCAGCTCCAGTTGATCGGGCGGTGGTCGAAGAAGGCAAAGGCAAACACCACCCCCCGCTCACGATCAACTGCCACTATGCGGCGATCGCGAATGCCGGTGACCGCGCCGATCAGTGTGGTCTGCAGCTGCTGGCGGCACCCGGCGCGCGCGCCTGATCCTTCGGGCCCAGCGGTGACGATGCCGTTTTCATAGCGGATGCAGAGATCGGTGAAGGGGTAGTAGTCCTGCCCGGTATTGCGCTCGACCGCCTCGAAATAGGCGCTGGCCATTTCGACCAGTTCGGCGCGGGTGTGGCGTTCGGCTTCGGGAACGGCTTGCAGATAGGCGGGATTGGGCGCGCCCATCGCCTCGACCATGGCGCCGGTATTGCCAAAAATACCGACAGGCGCGGCATTGGCGCCGAGCGGGCGATCCGGGCGGGCGACGATTTGCTCCACTTCGGAGATTCTGCCTGTCGAGTCGATCTTGAGGCGCAGCGAAATGCCCACGGCCTCAGGCTCGCGCTGTGGGCCGGTGGCGGAACTGGAGGCCTGCTCGCGCACCGTCACCAGAGCGGCGACATTCTGCGTTTCCACATCGGGCACGATCAGCGTGTAGGTGCCGCGTCCGGTGGTGGTGGCCCACAGGCCCTCATTGCCCAGCGGCAGTTCCACGCCATTTTCAGTGAAGCGGACATTGCGGGCGAACAGATCATCGGTCACCACCCCATTGGCCATCGCCGCCAGATAGCGGTCGACATAGCCTTCGAGGCATTCGCGCTGGCAGTCTTGCACAGGTTGCGGAACGCCAGCTACTTGCGCCGATGCGGGCAGGGCTATCGTGGCCAGGCCCAGTGCGGAGGCGGCGGCCAGCATGAAGCGACGCGAAACGGTCATGGTTCTCTCCCTGTGTATTTTGCGGGTGAGTTTAACCTGCAGGTGCGTGCTGGCCAGCGCCAATTTGTAACCATTGGTGTCGATTAGTTATGGCTTTGCGTGCGGGCTGTTCCTGAGCAAATCCGCCACCACTCCCGGATCAGCCAGCGTGGAAATATCGCCCAGATTGCCGACATCGTTCTCGGCGATCTTGCGCAGGATGCGGCGCATGATCTTGCCAGAGCGGGTTTTGGGCAGCGAGGGGGCGAACTGGATTACGTCGGGCGTGGCGATGGGGCCGATTTCCTTGCGCACCCATTGGATGAGTTCGCGGCGTAGATCGTCGGTATCGGCCACCCCGTCCATGGTGGTGACATAGGCATAGATGCCCTGACCCTTGATATCGTGCGGCATCCCGACAACGGCCGCCTCTGCCACCAGCGGATGCTCCACGAGTGCGCTTTCAACCTCGGCAGTGCCCATGCGGTGGCCCGATACGTTGATCACATCATCGATCCGGCCGGTGATCCAGTAGTATCCGTCCTCATCGCGGCGGCAGCCGTCGCCGGTGAAATACATGCCGGGATATTGGGTGAAATAGGTCTGGATGAAGCGTTCGTGATCGCCATAGACGCTGCGCATCTGGCCCGGCCAGCTATCGGTGAGGACCAGCGCGCCCTCGGTGGCACCTTCCAGCACATGGCCGTTGGCGGGATCGACCAGCGCGGGCTGCACGCCGAACATCGGAAAGCTGGCGCTGCCGGGTTTGAGCGCGTGGGCACCGGGCATGGGGGTGATCATGTGCCCGCCAGTCTCGGTCTGCCACCAGGTGTCGACAATCGGGCATCGGCCTTCGCCGACCACGTTGTAATACCATTCCCACGCCTCAGGATTGATCGGCTCGCCCACAGAACCAAGCAATCGCAGAGACTTGCGACTGGTTCTTGCCACCCATTCATCGCCCTCACGCATCAGTGCGCGCAAGGCGGTGGGGGCGGCGTAGAAGATCTCGACCTGATATTTGTCGACCACCTGCCAGATGCGGCTGAAATCGGGATAATTGGGCACGCCTTCGAACATCAGCGTGGTGCCGCCATTCAGCAGCGGGCCATAGACGACATAGGAATGGCCCGTCACCCAGCCGATATCGGCCGCGCACCAGAAGATCTGCCCGGGCGAGTAGTCGAAGGTGTATTCATGCGTCATCCCCGCCCACAAAGCATAGCCGCCAGTGGTGTGGAGCACGCCCTTGGGCTTGCCGGTGGAGCCTGAGGTGTAGAGGATAAACAACGGATCTTCCGCGCCGATTTCCTCGGCCACGCATTCGCCGGGAAGCTCCGCCACGGCTTGCGCCCAATCGACATCGCGGCCCGCCATCATCGGCACATCGGCCCCGGTGTGGCGCAGCATGATCACGGTATCGACGCGGGCCTTGTCGCAAGCGGCATCGACATTGGCCTTGAGCGGCACCCGCTTGCCGCCGCGCAGACCTTCGTCAGCGGTGATGACCACGGTGCTGGCGCAATCCTCGATCCGGCCGGCCAGGGCATCGGGACTGAACCCAGCAAACACAATCGAATGCACCGCGCCGATCCGCGCGCAGGCGAGCATGGCCACGGCGGCTTCGGGCACCATCGGCAAATAGATCGTCACCCGATCACCGCGCTGGACGCCGTGTTTTTTAAGCAAATTCGCGAACTTGCAGGTGGCTTCGTAGAGTTGGCGGTAAGTCAGCTGGCGGGCGGGCGTATCCGGGTGATCCGGCTCCCACAAGATCGCCACCGTATCGCCGCGTGTTGCAAGATGGCGGTCGAGGCAATTGGCGGCGAGGTTGAGCGTGCCATCGGCGAACCAGTTGATGCGGAAGCTATCCAGGTCAAAGCTGGTGTCCTTGATCTGCGTTGGCACCTGCATCCAGTCGAGCCGCTGCATCTCATCACGCCAAAAACCATCGGGATCGCTGATCGAGCGGTGATACATATCGGCATATTTCGCCGCATTGATCTTGGCCCCGGCGGCCCATTCGGCTGGCACCGGATGCTTGGCGTGCTCGTGCATTTCAATCGACTCCCAGATTCCCGCCTGAGAGTGACCTAGAAAATACGCAGCCCTAGCGCCAGAGCGCATCCAGTGCTGGCAGCAAATGATCGCGATGTTGCGCAGGCACACGCGCGAGCAATTCGGCCTCGAACAGGTCGATGATGGCGCGCGCACGAGCGATCATTTCACGGCCAGGCGGCGTCAACATCAGCCCTTGCGATTTGCCATCGATGGGCTTGCGCGCGATCAGTCCGGCATCCTCCAGTCGCTTGAGCAAAGGGACCATGTTGGCGCGCTGGATATCCAGCTGGCGGCCCAGCGCAGAGGCGGTGACGGCGGGATTTGCCTCCACCAGCAACAGCACCGAGACGCCCGATTGCTTGAGTCCAATCGTGCCCAAACGCGCGGCAAGCTGCGCCGCTGTGGCATTGGCGGCGCGGCGCAGGGCATATCCGGGCAAGAGGGCGAGGGGGTCACGCATTGTCACGGTCTAGCGATTGTTGTTGATCATAGCAATCTCAATCCCTATCGGCGATGGCAATATCAGACCCGGGCGCGAGTCGCCCTCAGAAGGAGAGCACATCATGGCCCAACCATCACAACCCGATCCCCGCCCGGAAGAAGAAACCGTCCGCTATGACATCGTCGATGGCGTGGCCTGGGTCTATTTCAACCGCCCCGACAAGCGCAATTGCATGAGCCCCAAGCTCAACCGCCAGATGGGCCGCGTGCTGACCGAGCTGGAATTCCGCGATGATGTGCAGGTGCTGGTGCTGACGGGCGAGGGCACATCGTGGTCGGCCGGCATGGATCTGCTGGAATATTTCCGCATGTCGGAAGAAGAAGGCCTCAACGCCACCCGCCGTTCGCAACGCGAAGCCTACAGCTGGTGGGAGCGTCTGCGCTGGTATGAAAAGCCTACCGTGGCGATGATCAACGGCTGGTGCTTTGGCGGAGCCTATGGCCCGCTGTTCGCCTGCGATCTGGCCTATTGCGCCGATGAATCGCAGTTTGGCTTGAGCGAAATCAACTGGGCAATCCTGCCCGGCGGCGGCGCGAGCAAGGTGGCGGCCAACCTGATGGGCTTCCGCGATGCAATGTATCACGCGATGATGGGTGAAAACCTCACCGGCCCGCAGGCTGCGGCCAAGGGCTTGGTCAACGAATCGCTGCCCGCAGACAAGCTGAAGGCCCGCGTGACCGAAGTGGTCGACGTGCTGAAGAAGAAGGACGCCCACGCCGTTCGCGCCACCAAGTGGGCGATGCGCCGGGTCATGGAAATGACCTATGACAACGCCGAGGACTATCTCATCCGCGCGCAAGAAGCGCTCAACCAGTTCGGTGGTGTGGCAAGCCGCAAGGAAGCGACCAAGCAGTTCCTTGACGACAAGACCTTCAAGCCCGGCCTTGGCACGTTTGACAAGACCAAGCTGACGAAGGACTGACTATGCTTTGCCCCTCCCCGCCTTGGGGAGGGGCACTGGTCGGCACGAACAATCAAGAGGACACATGATGACCACCCGCCGCTTCACCAACCAACAGATCGACCGCCTGCTGCGCCCCAAATCGGTGGCGGTTATCGGGGCTTCGGATCGGCATGGCGCGTTGGGCTGCACGCTGCTCAACAATCTGGTGCAGTATGAATTTGCGGGTGACATTTACCCAGTCAATCCCAAGCGTGATGAGTTGCAGGGCCTGAAGGTCTATCACACGGTCGATGATCTGCCCCAGGGCGTCGACTGCGCGGTGCTGGCGATCCCTCGTCCCTTCGTGCTCGATACGGTGCGCGATCTGGCCGCGCGCGGGTGCGGCGCGGTGGTGATTTATGCGGCGGGCTTTACCGAGGCGGGTGAGGAAGGTGCGCGCGATCAGGCGGAACTGGCGCGGATTGCCAGCGAACACGGCATGATCATCGAAGGGCCCAATTGCCTCGGCTGCACCAATTATGTTGCCCGCATTCCCTTGAGCTTCGTTGAAACGAATATGCGCACCCCGCCCGCAGGCACCCGCGCGGTGGGCGTGGCGAGCCAATCGGGCGCGCTGGCCGCCGTGGTGGCGACCACACTGCATTCGCGCGGCTGCTATGTCTCGACCTCTGTCTCCACCGGGAATGAGGCCAATTCGGGTGTGGAGGATTATGTCCAATGGCTGATCGATGATCCCGCCACCCATGTTATCGCGATGTATGTCGAAACGGTGCGCCGCCCGCGCGCCTTTATCGCTGCTGTTCGCCGCGCGCGTGCCGTCGGCAAGCCGGTGGTGATGCTGCACCCGGGCAAGAGCAGCAAGGCCGCCGAAAGCGCCGCGACGCACACTGGCGCGATGGCGGGCGACTATGCGCTGATGAAGGCCAAGCTGGGCCGTGAGGGCGTGATCTTTGCCGAGACGCTGGAAGAACTGGCGGATATCGCCACCATCGCCGTCACCTGCACCAGCCTGCCGGGCGCGAACCTTGTGGTGCTGGGCGAAAGCGGCGCGCTGCGCGGCCTCGCCTTCGATATTGCCGAGGAAATTGGCCTCGACCTGCTCGACCTGAATGACGAAAACAGCCCCGTTTTGCGCGCGCTGCTGCCCGATTTCGTGCCCGTATCCAACCCGACCGACATCACCGCCATCGGCCTGAGCGAGCCTGTGATCTACACCAAACTGCTGACCGCGCTGCTGGAAGACAGCCGCGTGGGCAGCGTGGTCGCCTCGATCATCCAGTCCGATCCGATCACCTCCAAGATCAAGTTCCCGGCGATCCAGAAAGTGCTGGAGAACGGCGATCCGGGCAAGCCGCTGGTATTGGCCGGGGTCGACGAGGGCGCGAATGTTCCGGCGGAATATGTCGACGGCCTGCGCGCCGTGGGCATCCCCGTATTCCCCAGCACCGAACGCGCCTATCGCGCGATTGCCCGGCTGGCGGACTTGTCCAAGCGCGATCTGACCGACCGCTCTCAGCCGCCGATTGATTTGGCCGGGCTGGATGCCGAAGCGGGCGTGGTGCCAGAATACAAGGCCAAGCTGCTGCTGGCACCTGCGGGCATCAGCTTCCCGGTCAGCCAGTTTGCCGCCAGCGCCGATGAGGCCGCGGTGGTCGCCGAGGCGATCGGCTTCCCGGTGGTGATGAAGGCGCAGGCCGCCGCCCTTGGCCATAAGAGCGACGCGGGCGGGGTGATCCTGAACCTCAAATCGGCCGACGAAGTGCGCGCCGCCTATGCCCGCATGTTCGCCAATGTCGCGGCCTATAATGCCGCGATCCTGCTCGATGGCGTGCTGGTGGAAAAGATGGGCCGCATGGGCACCGAGATGATCGTGGGGGCCAAGTCCGATCCCGAATGGGGTCCGGTAGTGCTGGCGGGCTTTGGTGGGGTGACGGCGGAAATCCTCAAGGACGTGATGCTGTTCACGCCCGATATGGGCAAGGATCAGGTGGTGACCGGGCTGTTGTCGCTCAAGCAAGCGCCGATCCTGGCGGGCTGGCGTGGTGCTCCGGCGCTGGATGTGGGCGCTCTGGCTGATCTGATTGTGCAAATGGGCCAGGTGATGACGGGCAACCCGCGCATCCGCGAGATTGACCTCAATCCGGTGATTATCCATCCGGTGGGAGAGGGCGTTGTGGCGCTCGATGCGCTGATGCTGGTCGAATAGCGGTGGCCAGCGTCCTGATTATCCACGAGGTGGCGGATTTTGCGCGCTGGAAGGCGGCCTTCGATCAGGCGGAAGGCTTGCGCCGCGATGCGGGCGAGCTGAGCTATGATCTGCTGCGCTTCGATGATGATGCCAACAACCTGGTGCATTTTTCCGAGTGGACCTCGCTCGACGCCGCACGGGCCTTTTTTCAATCAGCGCAAGTGGCCGAAATCCGCCGCAAGGCCGGGGTGAAGGAACCGCAGTTCTGCTATCTGGAACGGCTGGTCAGCGCACATCATAGGTAATCCTGATCCGCACCCAGCCGCCCATCAGCGTCTGGTTGCCGCGCCGGGGCGGGCGGACGCGGAATTGCCAGGCGGCGGCCAGAACGGCGCGCAGCATGTTCGATCCGGCGGGAAATTCGCTCACCCTCTCGCAATCCTCCACCCGCCAGCCGGGCGCGGTGCGGCAGGCGATCAGCGCCCAGCCGGGGTGGGCGGTGGAGAGGTATCCGGCCAGTTCCTGATCGGTCGGCTCGCTATACCAGCGCGCGCCATACAGCGGTGAGCCATCGGGCGCGGTCCCCACCACTTCGCTGTCCCCCGCAGCGGCTCCCGGAGCGGTCGGGCCATAGGTCGGCGCGCCCGAACGATCGGGGCGGCGGCGCTGTTGCTGGTTGCCGATATCGGCGCTCTGCATTTCGTCGCGCGATAGCGGGATCAGCGCCGTATGTGGCACTGGCTGGACGGGGCCTTGCGTGGGCGTTTCGCTGTCGGGCGCGGGCGGCGGGGTCAGTGGCGAAGGGCGATAGTCTGGCGCAGTGGCCGCTGCGATCGCCGCCTCGTCCTGCGGCGGTTCGGCGGGTTCGGGCGGTTCTTCCACCGAAATGCTGACAAGGCTTGGTGGATCAACCAGCGAGGGCAGAATCCCGCTGCCCATCGAAAACAGCAGCAGCACCAACAGCGCTTCCAGCACCAGCGCCGCCACCACTCCGCTCGCACGTGTGCCGAACCGCTCGCGCAGTTGATCGTAACGGTTGGAGACAGCTTCATGCGGCGGAAAAATGCGCGGACAACCTTTTTTGGGGTTTTGGCTTTGTTGGTGCTTTGGCCTTGTTGGGGCTTTGGGCCAAGCTCCTTCGGCTCGCTGGCAGACCGATGCAAGCGCGCAAACGTCGCGCAACGAAAAGGGGCGGCAGGTTTCCCCGCCGCCCCTTCCAACTATCTCAACCTGTGGTGCGGATCAGAGTCCGGGAATACCGCCGGTGTCCTTGGTCACCACCACTACTGACGAGCGCGGACGCCCGCTGGCAGTGCCGGTCTGGCTTTGCGGCCAGTTGCTGGACGGAGAAGCTGCCGAGCCATCCTCGCCCGGATGCTGGATGCCCACGAAAAGCGTGCGGCCATCGGGCGTGGTATCCACCCCGGTGATCTCGCATTCCTTCGGGCCAACCAGGAAACGCTTCAGCTCTGCCGTGGTGGCGGGCTTGCCAGCAAATGTGGCCTGCTGCGCGGTGGTGCCGTCGGCAGCGACATTGGTGATCGTCCGCGCCCCGCCATCGCCAGTAAAGCCGGGCAGAGCGGCCAGCATCTGGTTGTTGGTGCGATCGATAAAGGCGCCATCATCGGTCTGGATCCACAGCAGCGGACGCACCAGGCCCGAAGCATTCTGCGGCCTTGCGAACCACAGGCCATCGGGGCTGGAGAAGTCATTATCCGCTGTCAGGCCAGAGATATTGACCGAGGACGGGGCATCGATCGAATCCGCACCGAACAGATAGATATCCCACACAAAGGCGGTGGCGGCTGGATTGTCGCCGCCCTCGCGCAGGCGCAGGATATGGCCGTTGGGATTGCCAACCGTGGTGGAAGAACCGCGCGGTTCGACATAGTGGCGCGGGTTGGCGGCATCGGTGCCGGTGATCGGACGCAGGCTGGCGTTGTTGTTGGTCAGCGTCAGATAGATTTCGCCGGTGACATTGTTGGTGGCAGTCCATTCCGGACGATCCATCGGCGTTGCCCCCAAGGCATCGGCGGCAAGCCGGGCGTTGATCAGGATATCGGCCTGATCAGCAAAAACATATTCAGGATCGCTGCCCACAGCCGCCCTGTTGGGCACTTGGCCCAACACCAGTGGCAGCCACACACCGGTGCCATCAGCATTGAACCTAGCGACGTAGAGCGTCCCGCTGTCGAGGTATTTGTCGCCCACGGCCAAGCGATCCGTGCGCACGATATCGGCAGGATCCCACGTGGCATTGGAGACGAACTTGTAGAAATACTCTCGGCGCGAATCATCGCCCATATAGACCGCGAGCTTCTGGCCAGCAGTCAGCTTGCCCATCCACGCACCTTCCTTGGCGGTACGGCCAAGCGCGGTGCGTTTACGTGGCTTGGCCGAGGGATCATAGGGATCGATCTCCACCGCCCAACCAAAGTGATTGGGCTCGTTGCGATAGTCGGCGCTGGCCGAGGCACCCGTCGCGCGGGCATCCCAGCGGCTGTAAATATCAGCCGTCGGGGTTGCACTGGACCAGGCGTAGTTGCCGACATTGCTGGTCACACCGTATCTGCGCAGTGCGGTCAGTTCACGCGGAGTGCGGGCGGCGTTATCTGTGCCTGCGCCCGAGTTGTCGCGGCGGAAATAGAACGCCCAGTTTTCCTCGCAGGTGATATTCGTGCCCCACAGCGCATGACCATTGGCGCAATTGTTGATCGTGCCGCGACCCTGCGCACCCGAGGGCGAAAATTTCGTCACCATCTGGGCCGTGCCGCTGACCGGGCCGTGGAAGGTGACGGGCGTGTTGGGGGTGATGCGGCGGTTGAAGGCGCTGCCTTGCACATATTCCCAATTGCGGTTGCTGGCGGGATCACGCAGCTCGACCACGCTGACGCCGTGCGCCTCGATCTCCTTCAGCGCTTCGGCGGCAGGGCGCGGGCCAGCGGCGATATTGGTCGGGCCAGCGGGGTGGAGATACTGGACGCTCAGGTTCTCGTGGTTCTGCACCAGCAGACCGCGAACATTGCCAAAGTCATCGCGCGAACCGGCAGCGTTGAGCCCGTAATAATACAGCGCATCGCCATGATCGCCGATACGCGCGGCATAATTGGTATCGGTGCCATCGTTGGCGAAAGCGGATACGCCAGTGGCGATCGGGTCGCCCAGGCGCGTCAGCACCTTGACCGTATAGCCCGCCGGAACGGTGACCACATCGGCGCTGTTCTTGGCCACGACCGAAAAGCCCAGCGCAGCCGGGTTGACCGTGACCGTGGTGGTATCCTTGAACCCGTTCGAATTGAGCTCGAACACCAGTGGCGTCGGCGCGGACACGGCCGGAGCAATGAACGACAGGCCGGTTTGGCTCGCGCTGACGAGCGGCACGGTCGGTCCGGAAATCTGCGTGAAGGTGGTTGCGCCAAGCGTGGCATCGGTTGTGGTGCCGGTCAGCGTTACCAGGTTGCCCGTCGTGGTGGTGACTGAAGCGCCAGCATCGACCACCGGATCGCTCACGCCGTTGTCTTCCAGCTTGTTGGCGCAAGCGGCCAGCGCCGTTGTCCCAAGGAAGGCCATCGCGCTCGCCTTGACGGTGCCAGTGATCGCCTGCCTGCGCGAGGCGAACAGCGACTCGAGCGACGGCATCAAGGAGCGGTTGGTATCAATATCGCCGTCAGAATAGCCCAGCATTTCGCGTTCCATCGTGAACCCCTGTCATATTGCAGAATTGCAGGAGCGATTATCTAGGCGGCAGATTTGAAACTCCCGCGTCGGGAAATTGACCGCCGGGTGTTCGCCGCGCGACATGAATCGGCAAGGTTACGGACTGGGGTGGGCCGCGTCGTCACAGGCCGGACAGAATTCAGCCCGATATGTTCAGCTTGGGTGAGGCCTATGTTGGGCGATTGGTGGGCGATTCTCGATCCAGTCCGGCAGTTGCCCGTCACAAAACTGTAACGCACGGGCCCCAACAGCATGGTGCAGGGGGCAAGTTCGATCCGCGACATATCAGCAAAACCGCAATGGGTGCTCCGCGCCAGAGCGATCGGCGACGATCTCTCGACCGAGGACGCGGTCTTGTTTAATCAGCTGGCTTCGGTGCTGGGGGATTGGCCAGCGAGCAATCAGGTAGCCCGCCGCGCGCTCGATCACGCCGCGCGCGAATTGCAGGCATTGGCGATTACCGCAGCAAACTAGGGTCAGATCGCAACCTTTCAGACGGCCCGCCGTGCAGATTCAGCGCGTGCTTTACCGGCGTTTAACTCTGTCCGGTCTATCCAACTTTCGTAGTGGGACATTGCGGGGGCAAAGGCATGAGCGGATTTGGCAAGAAGGGCGTGGGACCAAGTTCTGCAGGGTTGATGCCGCGGCCTGCACCAAGGGCTTTCGCCTCGGCGGCGACCGATCCCAATATGTCGCCGCAAATGGCCGCATTTATCGCCAGCGAACGCTCACGCCCGCAGCAGGAAGCTCCGCGTCCGATAGAATCGGGCGTCTCGCAAGTGGCACACGATTTCCAAAAACAGCAGCAACAAGATCTGCGCAAGTCGGGCGACGGCTGGGCCAAGGGTGCTCAGCGTAAGAGCATGGTTATGGCCTATGTGCTGTGGTGGTTCTGCTCACCATTGGGTGCGCACAGGTTCTACCTTGGTGCCAACCAGTCCGGTGCCGCGATGGCGGGCCTGTTCTTCGGCGGATTGCTGCTCGGCATTGCGACAGGATCAGGCTATCCTGTGACCCTGATCGGCGTCTGGTTCGTCTGGACATTGGCAGACGTTTTCTTGATCCCTGGCCTAACGCGGCGCGCCAATGGTCCGAGTCCGGCCTTCGCCTTTGCCTGAACTGGTGGACTAATCAGAACGCCGCCAGCCCAGTAATCGCCCGTCCAAGGATCAGCGCATGGACATCGTGCGTGCCTTCATAGGTGTTGACCGTTTCCAGGTTCATCATGTGGCGCATCACCTGATATTCTTCGGAAATACCGTTGCCGCCGTGCATGTCACGCGCCATCCGCGCGACATCGAGCGCCTTGCCGACATTGTTGCGTTTGACCACGCTGACCATTTCGGGCGCGAACCGGCCCTCGTCCATCAGGCGGCCCACGCGTAAGCTGGCTTGCAGGCCTAGGGAAATCTCGGTCAGCATATCGGCCAGTTTCTTCTGGAACAGCTGCGTGCATGCCAGCGGACGGCCGAACTGGTGGCGATCAAGCCCATATTGGCGCGCGGCGGCGAGGCAGAATTCGGCTGCTCCCATAGCGCCCCACGAAATGCCATAGCGGGCGCGGTTGAGGCAACCGAACGGGCCTTTGATGCCTTCAACGCCGGGCAGCAGCGCATCGGCGGGCAGGCGCACATCGTCCATCATGATCATGCCCGTGGTGCTGGCGCGCAAGCTGAGCTTGCCGGCAATCTTGGGCGCTTCGAGGCCGCTCATGCCTTTTTCCAGCACGAAGCCGCGAATTTTGCCGCCGTGCGCTTCAGACTTGGCCCAGACCACGAACACATCGGCAAACGGCGCGTTGGAAATCCATGTTTTGGTGCCGGAGATGCGATAGCCGTCGCCATCGGCCCGCGCCACGGTGCGCATTCCCGATGGGTCTGATCCGGCGTCTGGCTCGGTCAGGCCGAAGCAGCCGATCAGTTTTCCGCTGGCGAGGCCGGGCAGGTATTTGCGCTTCTGTTCGTCCGAACCATAGGCCTGGATCGGATACATCACGAGGCTGGACTGGACGCTGGCCATCGAGCGATAGCCCGAATCCACCCGCTCAATCTCCCGCGCGACCAGCCCGTATGAGACATAGCTGGCGCCCGCGCCGCCATATTCCTCAGGCACGGTCACGCCCAGCAGGCCCGCCGCGCCCATCAGCGGGAACAGTTCGCTGGCATCGGCTTCGCGGGCGAAATCTTCGATCACCCGCGGTTGCAGCACGCTTTGGGCAAAGCCGTTGGCGGCGTCGCGGATCATGCGTTCCTCGTCGCTTAGTTGATCTTCGAGATTGAGCGGATCGGCCCAGTCGAACGGCACCATGGCAGCCATGAAATAAGTCTCCCTTGAAACCGCCTTAGACTCACTGGCCGCCCAAGCCAATGGCAGATTTCTGCCTAGCCGTTGCCGAATTTGGCGGCGAAACCGGCGCTGTCTCCGGCGGCCAGCAGGCGCGCCTGTTCCACCCAGTTGTCACGCCGGATACGGCCGGCAAAACGGCCCAGGTGCGCGTCGATCCGGTCAATCTCGGCATCGTCCCAGGCGGCGATCTGGGCAAAGGTGGTGACACCCAGATCGGCCAGCTGGGCCTGCAATTTGGGTCCGACGCCTTTGATCAGCGCGATGTCGCTCGCCCCGGCTGAAGGCGTGGGAGCAGTCTGCACCACCACGGCGGGCGCGGCATCGATCAGCGCCTGATTGCGCAGGGCTGGCCCATCGCCGTCGAGCTTGGGCGCGATCTCCACCCGCGTCTTGCGATTGGCGGCAAACAGCCACCACGCCACCGCAAAGCCAATTGCCAGCGCGATCAGCAGCCCGATCCAGTTTGCCTGCACCAGTTCAGCCATTGTCATCCTCCTTCAAACCTTGTTCGCGGCCCCAGATGGCCCAGCCGAGCCCGACCCCGATCGCATAGGCGACCAGCAACAGGACCAGAAGTTCGAGCCAGATGGGCATGGGCATTCCTTTAACGGGGGGCAGGCGGCGATGGCAACACGTCTAACGGGGGCCACAGGTCTAACGAGGGCCGGGCGTATCAACCGGGGTGGGCGCGAGCGGTTCGGTGGCGATCACGGCGAATTCGATCCGGCGGTTGGCGGGATCGGCCGGCTCCAGCCCCTCGGCCGGTTCGCGCGATCCCAGCCCGCGCGCGCGCAGGCCGTCTGCGGGAATGCCGCGCGCCACCAGCGCATCGCGCACGGCACCGGCGCGCGCGCGTGAAAGCGTCAAGTTGCCCGGCTCGCTGCCCGAAAGATCGGTGTGGCCGGTGATCGAGATGATGCTGCCAAGGCACGGGCGCAGCGCCTCGGCCACTTCGTCGACCAGCGGCAGGCTGGCCATATCGATCCGGGCCGAGCCTTCCTCGAAGCGGATCGTGCGGTTGCGCAGCAGGGCGTCGACCTGTTCCTCGCAATGTAGCGGGTGGAGCGCCTGCGCCTCGGCCTCGGTCAACATCCCGCTGTCCGACCAGCGCACCGCGCCCACCCCGGGCACCCGGGCAACAGCGCGAGCGATGCGGGCGCGGGTGCTGTCACCCAGCTGCGCGCCGCCCAGCAGCACCGGATGGCGGCTGGCCTGTCCGTTCGAGGTGATGAACTGCGCGCGGACCAAGCCGCCGCCGCCCGCCTGTGCAATCGCGGCTTCGGCGCGGGCATCCAGCCGCCGGGCGATTCCCGCGCCGCTCAACTGCGCGCTCAGCACCGCCAGCAGCGATACCACACCGGCACCGAGCAGGAGCGTCCGGCGCGTTTTTTTCTCCATGACCATGCGCCCCACTAGCGCATAGAGTCAGCGCGCGTCGAGGGTGTCTGCGAAGGCTGTCTCCACCAACCCCGGCAGCACGCCCGTTGCTTATGGCTATGACGCGAACGCCAATCCTACCAGTGACGGGGCGACCACTTACGGCTATGACACTGAGAACCCGTTGGCGATTTCGCGGTTTTTCTGGGAGATGAGTTTGATGAGGCCTTCACCTACGCCGCCCCGCGAAAAGCCGAGACTCTCGGCCGCCCAATTGGCACGGCAGAGCGGTTGGCAGACATGCAGACAGAAAGCGGCCAGTCGCTGGTGCCAGGCAAGCGCGAACCGAAGCCGAGCGGGATTTAGGGGCTTACGCACCTGTCACCGTAATTCGTCACCGTAATTCCGTAATTCGCACCAATCGACTTGGATGCCCCTAGTTTCGGGAATTTTATATGTTGAGGCCTGATAAATTTGTAACCTCAGCGATTTATGTCGTTGGCTTTATTATAGGCATATTATCGATTGTCTGTCTCTCATTTTTAGAGGGTTACTACGGCTGGATCATTAAACCGTCGATTGCAAATATCGTGGAAAAGATATTTCCTTTGAAATATTCAGAATATGAACTTTTTGGTATTCTAAAAATCCTTGTCGGATCGATATTTGTATTTATTTTTCTTATTATCGCTAAGATATTATTTAGGATTTGGCAGGAAAAATTTCCTCGCCATTCGAAATAACTCATATTAAATATTGCGTTTCGAAGCTTGAATTACGGAATTACGGTGACGCGTTACTTAACCCCTTAACTTTCCCTGATTACGGAGTTACGGTGGGAGTTACGGTGACAGGAGTTACGGAGTTACGGTGACAGGTGCAACAACCCCCAAACTCCCATCGCAAATTCCCCTTTCCTACACGCGCCCGCTGGCAGTAGCACGCTGCACAGCAAGGCCGATCACTCCGATTTTTCCCCGATTTTTCGTCGCCCTAGCGCCAAAGTGTCACCCTGTCTCCCAAGGTCATAACGGGTTGTTAAAAAGGCATATTTCCTCCGATTTCACTGGGTGACACGGTGTCACCCACTGTCACCCACTCCCACCCCTCACCCCTCACCCCCGCTTGCCAAACAACACCCGGTCCTCCGGCCCAAACCCGCGCGTCCAGATGATCCAGCCATAGACGCCCAGAATTGCCGGAACGCCGAAGGCCAGTTCCATCCATTCGGGCAGCAGGATCGCCACCTGCCCCACCAGCACCGCCGCCGCGCTCGCCCACACCAGCGGCCAGCGCCAATTGTTGATGCTATGCCCAAGGATGCGGCTGAGCATCACCGCCTTGATGATCGAAGCGCAGCCCAGCGCCACCATCAGCGCGCCCGCCGCCGCCGCCGCGCGATAGGCATCGGCGCGCAGTTCGGTGGCAAAGTCGATCCGTTCGATCACCAGCATCAGCGCCACGGTCAGCACGGCTTGCAGCACGATCATGCCAATCGAGACATAGAGATTGCGCAATCGGGCGACATAGATCAGCGCCGCTTCCGAAACCACGGCGGTGGCCGCCACCACCTCTGCCGCCAGCAGGAAGGCCAGTGCGCCGGTGCCGGGCACGAATTGTCCGTCCTTGCCGAACAGACCCATCAGCGCCTCACCCGGAATGCCCAGCGCCAGCGCGATCCCGGCTTGCGCGGCGACGATCCAGAAGCCCACCTGGCACACTTGCCTGGCGATGGCGGCATAGTCCTTTTCCTTCAGCCGCGCGGTGATGACCGGGCCAAGGATCGGCTCAAAACTGGTTTTCAGCTTCTGCGGCAGGCTGGCGACTTGCTGCGCCATATAGTAAATCCCCACCGCCACCGGCCCGGCGAAGATGCCCAGAATGGCGATATCGAGCCGCCGCGTGCCCCATTCAATCGCGTCAGCTACGGCCAGCGGCGCGGCGCGCATGGTCATGCGGGCGATGCGAACTGGATTCGGGCGCCAGCCGCGTGGCAGGCCATAGGTGCGCAAGGTGGGCCACAGCCCGGTCAGCAATCCGGCATAGATCGAGGCGAGATAGGCCATCGCCAGCCCGGATTCCTTGATTGGCGCGAGATAGAAGAACGCGCCCGCCAGCAGCGAAATCGTCCACGGCTCCACCACCGCCCGCGCCCGCACCGTGGTGCCGACATCGAACTTATAGGCTTGGGCCGCCAGCACTATTTCGGTCAGGGCGAAGGCCGGGATGGCGAGCACGATCCAGCGGTCGAGATCGGTATAGATGCCCGATGGGAACAGCGGGGCGGGGAAGGCATAGAGCGCGGCGGCGGCAAGGCTGGAAAAGATCACCGCCACCAGCATGGCATCGGCGATCAGGCTGGCCGAATCCTCCTCGCTATCGGTCAGCCGCTGCGCCAGCCCGCGCTTTTCGCCCATCGAACACAGCATCGCCAGCAGTTCGACCACCACCAGCGCCGAGGCAAAGCGGCCCACCGCCTCTGCGCCATAGAACCGCCCGGCAATGAACAGGAACGGGATGCGGGCCAGCAGTCGCAACAAGAAGCCCATGAAATTGGTTCGCCCACCCTTGGCCAGCGCGGCGATATCGCCTGATTGTGCGCTATCGCTCAAGCGGCGTGGCCTTCGGATGTGAGCGGGCGGGTGAGCATGTCCTGCGCCACTTCGCCCGCCGCCGCGCCATCGAGCAGCGCGCAGACCGCCTCGACAATCGGCATGGCGACGTGGTTTTTCGCGGCCAGATCACGCAAGACGGGCGCGGTGAAGGCTCCCTCGGCCACGGTCCGGCGGTCTTGCATCAGGGCGGCGGCGGTCTGGCCTTCGCCCAAGGCTTTGCCGAGGCTGAAATTGCGGCTGGAGGTGGAGGAACAGGTCAGCACCAGATCGCCCAGACCACACAGCCCCGCCAACGTCGCTGCCCGCGCCCCCAGCGCCTCACCAAAGCGCAGCATTTCGGCATAGCCACGGCTGATCAACGCGGCCCGCGCGTTCTGGCCCAATTGCAGCCCGTCGACCACGCCGCAGGCAATGGCGAGCACGTTCTTGACCGAACCACCAACCTCAGCGCCCACCAGATCGTCGGAATAATAGGGCCGGAAATTGGGCCGGGCGATGGCCGGGGCCAGCCGCTCCCACTGCGCCTGACCGCCGCCGCACGCCAAGGTGACGGCGGTCGGCAGGCCAGCGGCCACCTCGTGCGCGAAGGTTGGGCCGGAGAGGACGGCGATATCGCTGCCCGGCGCGCAGTCGCGGGCGACTTCGTTCATCATCCGCCCGCTTCCGGCCTCGATCCCCTTGGCGCACAGCACCAGATCACGCGGGTTAGCGGGCAGGCGGGAAAGTACGCTGCCGAGATGCTGCGCCGGGGTGACCAGCAGCAGCACGTTGCACTGCGCCAAGTCGGCAAGGTCAGCAGTGGCGCGGATGGAGGCGGAGAGCTTGGCGGAGGGGAGGTAAAGCTCGTTGCGGTGATCGCGGTTGATCGCGTCAGCCAGCCCATCCTCCAGCGCCCACAGACCCACCTCGCGCCCGTTTTGGCTGAGCATCTGCGCCAAGGCAGTGCCCCAAGCGCCTGCTCCGACGACACCGATTGCGGCTTGGGTCATGCCTTAACTCCTGCACCGCGCACCAATTCCGCATCGGGATCCAGAGGCCAGCGCGGGCGGGCCGAACAGTCGAGCGGATCGGCGGCAAGGCCCACCGCCAGCCGCTCAATCCCGGCCCAGGCGATCATCGCGGCATTATCCGTGCACAGCGCCATCGGTGGGGCGGAAAAGGGCAGGTCGTGCTTGGCGGCCAATTGTTCCAGTGCAGCGCGGATCGCGGCATTGGCGGCCACCCCGCCTGCCACCACCAGCGCGGTCACTTCGCCCATGGAGCCGAGCGCAATGCGCGTGCGATCAAGAATGCAATCGATGGCGGCCTGCTGGAAACTGGCGGCGATGTCCTCGGGCCGGTGCAAGCCGCTTTCCCTGGCCCGCAGCACCGCGCTCTTCAAACCGGCAAAGCTAAAATGGACCTCGCCGCTGCCCACCAGCGGGCGCGGCAGGGGAACGGCCTTGGGGTTGCCCAACAGCGCCAGCCGCTCCACCGCCGGGCCACCGGGATAGCCCAGACCCAGAATCTTGGCGGTCTTGTCAAACGCCTCACCCAGGGCATCGTCGATCGTGGTGGCAAAGCGGCGGTATTGGCCGGGGCCGTCGACCCGCAAAATCTGGCAGTGCCCGCCCGATACCAGCAGCAGGGCATAGGGGAATGCTAGCGAGGGATCGGCCAGCCGAGGGCTGAGCGCATGGCCTTCCAGATGGTTGATCGCCAGCAGGGGAATGTCAGTCGCCATCGCCAGTGCCTTGGCGGTGACGAGGCCGACCATCACCCCTCCGATCAACCCCGGCCCGGCAGTGGCGGCCACGGCATCGCAATCGGCGAGAGACTTGCCTGCCTCTGCCAAAACCCGCTCGATTAGCGGCACCAGCCGTTCGGCATGAGCGCGGGCGGCGATTTCGGGGACGACGCCGCCATAAGGAGCGTGCTCGGCATCCTGACTGGCGATGGCCTGGGCGAGAATGCGCCTGTTTCCATCTACCAGTGCGGCAGCGGTTTCGTCGCACGAACTTTCTATGCCGAGAAGGAACACCATTCCGCCGCTTCCACTGGACGCAAATGCCATCTAGGGCAAGCAACGCTTATGACCCAACCTGTCAAAATCCAAATCGTCAGACTGCGCCTGGGAACCCGCGCTTCCCCGCTTGCCATGGCGCAAGCGCATGAAACCCGCGCCCGGCTGTGCAGGGCGCATGGCTGGGATGAGAGCGCGGTGGAGCTGGTCCCGGTCATCGCCAGCGGTGACAAAGTGCTCGATCGCCCGCTGGCCGATATCGGCGGCAAGGCGCTGTGGACCAAGGAGCTGGACCAGTGGCTTGATGATGGCACCATCGATGCAGCGGTCCATTCGCTGAAAGATGTTGAAACGATCCGCCCGCCGCAATTGCTGATCGCCGCCGTGCTGCCGCGTGCCGACAAGCGTGATCGACTGGTCCTTCGGCAAGCTCAGGATGATCGTAGCGCGGCCACTCTGACTGATCTGCCGCCCGGCGCGGTGATCGGCACCAGTGCTCCGCGACGGGCAGCGCAAGTGCTGCACTTGCGGCCCGATTGCCGGGTGGTGATGTTTCGCGGCAATGTCGCCACGCGGCTGGCCAAGCTGGCAGCGGGCGAAGTGGACGCGACATTCCTTGCAGCTGCCGGGCTGGAGCGGCTGGGGCAGGACAAAGTCGGCCATGCGCTCGATCCCGCCCACTGGCTGCCCGCCCCGGCGCAAGGGGCGATCGCGATTGAGTGCCGCAGCGATGACGCGCGGGTGCGCGAATTGCTCGGGGCTATCGACCATGCCCCCAGCCGCGCCGAGGTAATGGCCGAACGCGCCTTGCTGGCGGCGCTTGGCGGCGGGTGCCATTCGGCCATCGGGGTGTTGTGCGATAATGACGGCGATGCGCTGGCAATGCGCGCGGCCCTGTTCAGCCCCGATGGCAGCGAACGGGTGGAAGGCACGGCCCGCTTTGCTGTGGGTGATGCCGATGGACCAGCGCTGTTGGGCCAGGATCTGCTCGCCCGCTCCAGCGCCGCCATCCGCACCCTGTTTGGCGCTGGCAAATGATCCCGGTGTTGACGATCAGGCCGCAGCCCGGTGCCTCTCGCACGGTCAAGGCAGGCGCGGACTTGGGGCTGGATATCACCGCTTTTCCCTTGTCTGAGGTCCATGCGTTGGAGTGGCAAGCGCCGGAGCCGCACGATGTTGACGCGCTGCTCGTCGCCAGCGCCAATGTGTTTGCCCATGGCGGGCCGCAGCTGGAACTCTATCGCGACAAACCCGCCTATGCCGTCGGCCCGGTAACCGCCCGGGCGGCGCAACGCGCTGGCTTCACGGTGCAGCTGGCGGGCAGTGAGGGTTTGCAGCATCTGCTCGATCAGATCACCCATCGCCCGGCGCGACTGCTGCGTCTGGCGGGGCAGCGTCATCTGCCGATTGACCCCTCTACAGACGTGACGATCATCACGGCTGAGGTCTATGGCCTGCGCGATCTGCCGATGCCTGCGGCCATGGCCGATCTGCTGCGGCAGGGCTCGCTGGTGCTGCTCCATTCGGCAGGCGCGGCAGAACATTTCCGCGGTGAATGCGAACGACTCTGGCTGGACCTGTCGCGCATACGCCTCGCCGCCTTCGGGCCGCGCATTGCCGAGGCGGCAGGCGCGGGTTGGGGCGAGGTGCGCTGGGCCGATCAGCCCGCCAATGGCGCGCTCTTGGACTTGGCGGCACAGATGTGCCAATGATTGGCGTACCATGAAAGGGTCGCGGCTGAGACTATGGCACAAGACAACACTTCCAACCCAAACGCTGCCCGGCGCGGCTGGCTGAACTTTCCGGTGCTGCTGGCATTTGGCTTCGGCGTGCTGGCGACGGGTGGTCTTGTGGCCCTCACGATCAGCCCGGTGGACCTGTTTGGACTGTGCGCCGATACCGTATCGCAAGCCGATGAGGTGCAAGCCACCGCTCCGATGGCCTCGACCAGCCGCATGGGCGCGTCCCCGGCAGAAACCGCCACCGGCGCGGCCGAAGCGCGCGCGGCGGTGGAGCGGGTCGAGCAGGTCGAGGAACAGACCGGCGGGATCGACCAACGCGTTGCGGCGATGGAGCAGCGGCTGACCAATCTCGATCTGCAAACCCAAGCTGCCGCTGGCTATGCCGCGCGGGCTGAGGGGATGCTGATCACCTTTGCCGCACGCCGGGCGATCGAACGCGGCCAACCGCTGGGTTTTCTGGAAGATCAGCTGCGTCTGCGCTTTGGCGAAGGGCGGCCCAATGCGGTTCAAACGGTGATTGATGCCGCGCGCGATCCGGTCACGCTCGATCAGCTGCTGGTGCAGCTTGAAGGTCTGGGCGATCAGCTGGCGGAAACGCCCGAGGACGCTAGCCTGTTGACGCGCATCGGCCACGAACTTTCGCAATTGTTCTCGGTCCGCACCGATGACACCCCCTCGCCGCTGGCCGAACAACGGCTGGAACGCGCGCGCGGACATCTGGAAAACAGCCGTATCGAACGGGCGATTGCCGAAGTGCGGGCCATGCCCAACGCCGCTTTGGCCGAAGAATGGCTGGACCAAGCCGAACGCTATGGCGCCGCCCAACGCGCGCTGGAAGTGCTCGAAAGCGCCGCCGTGCTCGATACCCGCGATCTGCGTGATGGCGATGGGCAGAGGGTAGAACAGCCGGGGCTGGCGGATTAACCCTTCAGCAACTCCGGCAAGTCCCCCGTCACCCCGCGCGCCTCATCCATGAAGAAGCGCTTCAGCGGCGGGGTGCGCTGGATCAGGCCCATGCCGAGCCGACGGATTGCGCTGGGGATGCGGCCGGGCACGCCGAACAGCCGGGTCAGCCCATCAGTCGCCGACATCACCATGAATGAATCGAGTGCGCGCCAGTCCTGATAACGCTTGAGCACTTGCGCATCGGCCAGATCGAGGCCCAGCCGTCCGGCTTCGGCCAGCACATCCACCAAAGTCGCCACGTCGCGCAGGCCGAGGTTCAGCCCTTGGCCGGCAATCGGGTGCATCCCGTGCGCGGCGTCGCCTACTAGCGCCAGCCTTTGCGCGGTGATCGTCACCGTGTGCTGGAAGCTCAAGGGATAGGCGCTGATCGGCCCTTGGAGTTCAATCTCGCCCAGCACGCCGTGCATCCGCTTGGCGACTTCGGCGGTGAACATGTCGCGCGGCATGGCCAGAGTGCCCGCCGCGTCTTTCTCGGCCACGGTCCACACCAGCGCGCTGCGATGGCGGCCTTGCTCGTCATCCAGCAGCGGTAGCAGCGCGAAGGGGCCAGCGGGGTAGAAAATTTCCCACGCGGTGTTGCCGTGCGATTTGCTGTGGGTCAGCCCGGCGATCAGCGCGCGGTGTGAATAGTCCCACTGCGCCATGGTGATCCCGGCCTCCTCCCGCGTGGGCGACATGCGCCCTTCGGCACCCACCATAAGCGTGGCGGGCAGCACGGTGCCATCGGCCAGAGTGGCGGAAACTGAGTGTGTCCCGCGATGCCGCTCCACCACATTGGCCATCGGGTGCCAGGCGATCAGCGGTTCCTGCTTGGCCGCCTCGAACAAGGCGAGGCGGAGCAGGCGGTTGGGGAACATCCGGCCCAACGAGCCTTCTTCCGGCTTGGGCTGGAAATCGAGCCGCCCGGGCTTCATCCCATCGGTAACGGCAATGGCATCGATCGGGCAGCCGAACGGCTCCAGCGCATCGGCCAGGCCAATATTGCGGAACAGGTTCCAGCTGGCGGTGGATATCGCCGAGGCGCGGCCGTCAAAACCTTCCGCCGTCAGCTCGGCCGGATCGGCCCGGTCAACCACATGGCAGGATAGGCCTTTGCGGGCCGCAGCCAGGGCCAGGGCCATGCCCACCAGGCCACCGCCCAGGATCAGGAGATCACGCTTGTCGCTCATGCCAATGGCTCCTAGATCGTGCGCCATGTTGCGTGCAAGCCTCTTGGCCGTTCTGGGCTCCTTTGTCGCGTTGTTGATGCTGGCCATGCCCGCCTCAGCGCAGCAACGGCCCACCAATATCACCGCCGATCTGGTGGCCGAGGCCGCTCCCGTGGCGGGCGAAACGCTCACCGTGGCGTTGCATTTCCGGCCGGCTGAAGGCTGGCACGGATATTGGTCCAACCCCGGAGATGCCGGGCTGGGGATGCGGCTGGCGTGGTCGCTCCCGGCAGGCTGGGAGGTGGGTGAGCCGCAATATCCGGTGCCGCAAAAGTTGGTGCTGGCCGGCCTGATGAACCATGTGTTTGAAGGCGAATATGCCGTGCTTGTGCCGATCTCGGTGCCTTTAGGTGCTGCTGAAAACGGTGCGCCGCCGATCACGCTTAGCGCCGACTGGCTGGCCTGCACCGATCAGATCTGCGTGCCCGAACATGCCGAGCTGACCTTGCGCGTGCCGCAGCGCGAAGCAGGCGCGGCCAATCCGTTCGATGGCTGGCGCGCCGCTTTGCCGCCATTGCTCGACCAGCGCGCCAGTTTTTCCATTGACGGCAATGTGTTACGCGTGGCCATTCCACTGCCCGCGAGGATGGACCTTGGCGCTCCGCATGTGTTCATAGGGCAGGATCGGATCTCGGCGACGCGCAAGGTGGCCTATGCCCAAGGCCAGCTGTTCCGCCGTGATGGCGATGTGCTGGTGGCGGAAATTCCACTGGCCGATCTGGTGCTGGCACCCGGTTCTGATCTGGCTCAATTTGCTGATTTAACGCAAGTTTCCGGTATTCTGGCGTTTGGTGAAGGCGGTAATGGCATCCGCTTTGTCGCAAGGCGCGGCGATGTTCCCAGCGGCGGGGCTATCGTGGGCGGAACAGCCCCGCAAGCCGCGCCCTATTGGTCGTTGCTGCTGGCGGCGCTGGCGGGAGGACTGCTGCTCAATCTGATGCCTTGTGTATTCCCGATCCTGAGCCTGAAAGCGATGACGCTGGTGCGCGCTGGTGAAAGCGAGACACAGGCCAAGCGTGAGGGCCTGGCCTATACTGCAGGCGTCGTGCTGGCCTGCATGGCGATAGGCGCTCTGCTGCTGGTTTTGCGTGCGGGTGGAGAGGAAATCGGCTGGGCTTTCCAGTTGCAGGA
>CAMDSM010000022.1 GCA_945906905.1 Altererythrobacter xiamenensis
GAAGATGGGCGCGAAACGCGTGAAAACATTCTCGAAGTCGCCACCCGCGAATTTGCCGACAAGGGCCTGGCTGGCGCGCGGATAGACGAGATCGCCGAGCAGACCGCCTCGTCCAAGCGGATGATCTATTACTATTTCGGCAGCAAGGATGAGCTCTATCGCGCGGTGCTGGAGCGGGCCTATCAGGCGATCCGCAACCAGGAACAGCAGGCCGGGTTTGAGGCGCTGGAGCCCGATGCAGCGTTGCGTGCGGTGATCGGGAACAATTTCGATTACCACTATGAACATCCCGAATTCGTCCGGCTGGTGATGAACGAAAACGTCCACCACGGCGAACACATCGCCCTGATCGAGGGGCTTCGGGAACGCAACCGTTCGGCGATCGATCAGCTCGAGGCGATCATCACCGCCGGGCAAGCCAAGGGGCTGTTTCGGGAGAATATCGATCCGGTGGACCTGCACATGACCTTTTCAGCACTGTGTTTCTACAACGTGTCGAACCGCTATACCTTCAAGCACAATTTCGGCGTCGACCTGACCGAGACGGAGACCAAAGCGCGGCGGCGTGAGCAGATTATCGACTGCATCATGGCCTGGGTGGCGCAGCCCAAATAGCACCCACTTGCCACCTCCACCCAGTTTGTGTACGAACTGGTTCATATAAAATTATGGAGGGGTGGATGCGGTTCGGTTTGATGGGATTGGTGTGTCTGGCGCTGACCGCCTGTACGACACCGGCGACTGCCCAACAGCGTGACTTCACGGTGGCTGCCGCACCGGTGCTGGCCGATAACTATCCTCAGCAGGTGCAGACTTGGCCCGGCGGGGTGACCAGCTTGTCTGATGTCACGTATTCCAGCGTGACTGGCTATCGTCCCATGGTGATCGATATCTACCTGCCGCCGCGCGAAATGGGCGCGCGGCCCATGGTGATGTATATCCACGGCGGCGGCTGGGTGGGCGGCCACACCCGCCATTCGGGCGCGCTGGCGGATTTCCCCGGCACGCTCGCCCGGCTGGCGGCGGAAGGTTTCGTGGTTGTCAGCCTGGAATACCGGCTGGCGGCCGAAGCGCGCTTCCCGGCGCAGTTGCAGGATGTGCGCGCGGCCTTGCGCTATATGCGCGCCAATGCCGGGCGTTACAGTCTGGACCCGGCGCGGGTTGGCGTGTGGGGCGGTTCGGCGGGGGGACACCTGGCCGCGCTGGCGACGCTGAGTTGCGGTATTGGGTCGCTCGATGTGCCGGGCACCACGGCTCCGGAAGGCAGCGAATGCGCACAGGCGGCGGTGACGTGGTACGGCGTGTTTGATTTCACCACCCAGACTGCCACCCGCAGCAATGGCGATCCCGGCATTGCTTCACTGCTGGGTTGCGAAGGGGCCTGCACAGCGGATGATTATGGCCCGGCCAGCCCGGTCACCTATATCGACCCAAGCGATCCGCCGATGCTGCTGATCCATGGTGAGACCGATGCCGTGGTCTCGATTGAACAGTCCCGACAAGCCGAACGGCTGCTGACGGCGGCGGGCGTGCCCGTCCGGTCGATCTATATCCCCGGCGTTGACCACAGCTTCATCGGCCACACGCCTGAGTCAACGCGCGCCGCCACTGTGATGGCCACCAACGCCACCTTCGACTTCTTCCACGAGGTGCTGGACGCTCCGGCTCAATGAAGCGGGTGCTGGCTCTTCTGCTGACGCTGCTTGCGGCTACCACGGCGCGGGCTGAGCCTGTGCCGGTTGATGGCGGGCTGATCGAGGGGCGGGTGCTGGACAACGGGGTGACTGGCTGGTTCGGCGTGCCCTTCGCTGCTCCGCCGGTGCGCGAACTGCGTTGGCGCGCGCCGCAACCCGTGCAATCTTGGCAGGGCGTCCTCCACACGGATCGGTTCGCGCCGATGTGCCTCCAGGCGCTTCGCGCTCGCACGATGAACCACTATTTCGGCAACGAGGCGATCAGCGAGGACTGCCTCTACCTCAACATCTGGGCACCCACCTCATCAGGGCCGGATAAGTTGCCGGTGGTGGTGTGGATCTATGGCGGCGGGTTCAACGTCGGGTCTGCCTCAATGGCCAATTACAGCGGCGAGAATCTGGCGCGCGAGGGCGTGGTATATGTCGCGCTGTCCTACCGCGTGGGGCCGCTCGGCTTTCTGGCGCATCCGGACCTGACTGCCGAAGGGGCTGGCCATTCAGGCAATTACGGGCTGATGGATCAGGTCGCGGCGTTGCAATGGGTCCAGCGCAATGTGGCGCAATTTGGCGGCGACCCGGGCAATGTCACGATCATGGGGCAGTCGGCCGGATCGATGGCGGCAAGCCTGCTGCAGATCGACCCGCAGGCGCGCGGCCTGTTCCATCGCATCGTGGGCATGAGCGGCAGCGTGCACGGTGAACTGATGGCTCCGGTGCCGCTGGCCACTGGCGAGGAGCAGGGGCTGGCGCTGCAACAGGCGCTAGGCGCGGCGTCGATCGAAGCAATGCGCGACTTGCCGGGGGACCGTATTCTGGCGGCTGCCACAAGGGTTCCGCGTTCAGCCATCGTCATCGACGGCGTGCATATCACCGCCTCACCTGAACAAACTTTCGCCGCGCGTGCCCATGCCGATGTGCCGGTGATGCTCGGCTTCGCCCATGATGAGCGGTTTGCCGATCTGGGCAGCGTCAACTCCATTGCCGAATACGAAGCCCGCGTAAGCGAGGTCTTCGGGGCGCAGGCGGGGGAGGTGCTGCGCGCCTTGGCTATGACGGCTACTTCAGTCTGGAGATTTTCAACGACCGCTTCCGCGCGGGCTCGGCCAGCCAGATTGCCCGCGATGGCCACCGTTCGCTCCGCTTGCTCGATGATCAGTCGGCCCGCCATCTCCGACGCAAACCGCCGATGCCTCCACGGGTGGAAACCCACGGTGTTGAATTCATAGAATTTGCCGCCAGCCACGAGGAGGCCGAGGAATTCGGGCAGATCTTCACCGCGCTCGGTTTCGCCCCCACCGCGCGCCATCGCAGCAAGGATGTTGTCCGCTGGCAGCAAGGCGCGATCAATCTGGTGGTCAATTCTGAACCAGAGGGGATCGCCCACAGTTTTGAAATCGTCCACGGCGGATCGGTCTGCGCCTTGGGCCTTTCGGTCAACGATCAGGTGGCGGCAATGGCTCGGGCCGAGGCGCTTGATATCGAACGTTTTGCCCAAAAGGTGGGGCCGGGCGAATGGGAAATTCCTTGTCTGCGCGCGGTCGGTGGCAGCCTGCTCTATCTGGTCGATGGGGCCAGCGCGGCGCAGATGTGGGCGGAGGAGTTTCCGGTGGCCTTGGCGGGGGCGGGACCCCGATCAGACCTGACAACGGTCGATCATGTGGCCCAAGCGATGCATTATGAGGAATTCCTCAGCTGGCTGTTGTTCTACACCGCCTTGCTCGATGTCTCGAAAACCCCGCAGCTGGAAATCACCGACCCGATGGGGCTGGTCTATAGCCAGGCGGTGCAGAACGATGATCGCAGCTTGCGCTTCACGCTCAACGTATCACAGGCGACCCAGTCGCTGACTTCGCGCTTCATCCAGAACTACTTCGGCGCCGGCGTGCAGCACATCGCCTTTGCCTGTGGTGACATTTTCACCGCCGCCGACAATGCGCGCGCAGGCGGCCTGCCGTTCCTGGAAATCGGGCCGAATTACTACGAGGATATTGAGGCCCGCTTCGGCCTTGATCCGGCGCTGGTGGCCCGCATGGCCGCCGCCAACATCCTGTATGATCGCGACGGTGAGGCCGAATATTTCCAGTTCTACAGCCGCGCGGTGGCCAAGCGGGTGTTCTTCGAAGTGGTCGAGCGGCGCGATTACGACGGCTACGGCGCAGTCAACGCCGCCATCCGCCTCAACGCCCAGGCGCGGCATCGGGATCCGGCGGGGATTTGAGGGGGGGAAGTGTTCAGCATCAGCACCGAACCCCCACCCCTAACCCCTCCCCAAGGGGCGGGGGATTCAAGCATTCAGGCAACTGCAAAAGCACCAAACGGTCGCGCCGCGACCGCAAGCGCGAACGCGCGCCCGTAGGTGCCCCGAAACGAAGTGGAAGGAATTGCGCCGAGGAGCGCAGGCCCGGATGGGCCTGCGCAAAACAGGCGTGGTGGGCGCGGCAGGGATTGAACCTGCGACCCCACCCGTGTGAAGGGTGGGAAAATGGACCACAGCGGACTTAGGTGAACGATAAAGTATCTGAAAAACAGTCATTCTTGACCGCTAACGTTCACCCGTGTATTTCATGGAAATTACATGGATTTCATGGAGGCCCTAGCGGTGGCAGATTTGAGCAAGGTTGGTGAACGTATCAAGCTGAAGCCCAAAGCGGGCGATGAACCTCATTGGCAGCGTTTGAGGGTAGGCTGTTTTCTCGGCTATCGACCTTCGCGCTTGGGCGGGAAGGGAAACTGGTTTGCCCGCGCCTTTGATCACGATGCTGCGAAGTATAAGCGCCGCCAACTTGGCGGTTACGGTGATCTTGCCGGAAATGAGATTTTCGCCGTCGCCAAAAGGGATGCCGAATTGTGGTGTGATCGGGTGGAAACCGGCGCTGTCGCTGGCGAAAAGCTGGAAACGGTGGCGGATGAACGCTTAGAACGTATGCACCCTGTGGCAATCGAGTTTGTCGAAGAACGATTCCGAGCCCGGCTAAAAGCAGTCCAAGAGGGTTTGGACGAAGCAGGGATTGACGAAGCGTTTTTGCGGAAACACCTTTTCGATCCAATCGAAATTTTCGGCAGCGAAGCGGTTGTAGCGCGAATCCTTTCATCCCGAGGCAAAGCATCAGACCGATTCTGGGTTAATGAATGAACGTCCGCACCGGGGTCGCTTGCTGACAGGCGGCACTTTTCCCATTGCTTCAAATTGCTGCTATGCCCGCTTTCGATGACGGCGAAGAGGTGCATCGCAATTTAGCGAGTGCCTTCAGACAGGTTCGTGATCATCCAGTAACCTGCATAGTTGCCGGATTAGTGCCGGTGCGCCCAATGCCCCTGCCGATTGTGCCCATGCTTCCAGGTGTTCCGATTGCCGTGCAGGTCCAGCACATGAATGCGGTCAAAGCTGTTCATCAGGTGCCAGCGCATCCCCCGGAACGTGGGATTATCCAGATAGCCGTGGTTGGAGATGAACCCCAGCACGCCCTCGCCGTTCTTCTCGATCATTGCTTCGGCAAAGCGGATGAACTTGACGTAATCGTCTTGGAGCCAGTGCTTGCGCTCACCAAAGTGAACGCCATCAACGTATTTGTAGTCCTCAATCAGCCCGGTGATCCACGCGCCGTTGTTGTGGCTGATGCCAGAATAGGGCGGGTTTCCAATCACACACATGATCGGCTGATCTCGCTTGATGGTGTTGGCGCCCTTGGCTTCCTCACTGATCCAGCGGGCAAAGGGCAGGGTCTGTTCCACCCGCTCGCCTTCCTCCAGACTGTTGGTGAGATAGACCGACAGACGCGGCGGGATGGCCGATGGCTTGTAGCCCATTTCGGTCAGCATCATGTCCAGTTTCATGTGGCACATGGCATAGCTGGCCATCAGCAGTTCGAACCCGTGCAGGCGCGGGATCAGGTCGGCTTCCACATAGTTTGACCATTGCCCCGGCGCGATGCCCTGCACCCGGCCCGCCACCAGCTTGATCACTTCAGCCAGAAAGGTGCCGGTGCCAGTGGCCGGGTCCAGCACCTGCACCCGGTGAACGTCCTTCTTTATGGTGACAGGCTTGCCCTTGTTGTCCGTCTGCCCGGTGTCCCAATCGACCTGAACCTTGCTGGTATCGGCCAGACCATCGGGCAGGCCGAATTCGCTTTTCAGCACGTCGTCCACCGCGCGCACGATGAAATTCACCACGGGTTCGGGCGTATACCACACGCCCCGCGCCTTGCGCTTGGCCGGGTTGTATTCGGCCAGGAACGTTTCGTAGAAGTGCAGGAACGGATCATTCCTTGCCGTAAACTTGCCGAAATCCTTCAGCAGATCGGCCAGCGATGTGGCGAGGAAAATGGCGCACAGATCATCGATCATGCGCACCAGCCGGTCGTCCAGATTTGGCCCGGCGATGTAGACAAACAGATTGCGCAGGAACGGGTTGCTCTTGGGCAGCAGGTCCAGCGCCTCGGTCCGGCTGAAGTCGCCTTGCGTGGTATCATGCAGCCGCGCCGCAAATAGGCCATAGGCGATGGTTTCGGCGTAGATGTCGGCAAAGTCGGCAATGGTGATGTCGTGGATCAGGCTGGCCTTCAGGCCTTCGTATTGATCGGTCAGATCGGTCGCTTGGCCCGCCTCGGTATCGGCCACCAGCGCGCGGGCCATGATGTCTTTGATGATCGCGGCCTTGCCAGCCATCATTTGCGCCAGCTGTTTGGCATTGGTGATGCTGACCGGCGTTTGCGTGGCGAAATCGCGCAGCAGCCGTTCCAGCTCTGCGAAGTTTTCCGGCCTGTCGGGCAGGGTTGGGATAAGGTCGGCGATGGTGACAAAGGAATAGGCTTCACCCTGCCGGATGAATTCGAAGTCCAGCCCGTTGGTGTAGATCAGGTTGGGCAGGCCCTTGGCATAGCGGCCCTTCTGTTCCTTGCTGTAATCGCCCGTGGCAAACTTGCGCACGTCCTTGCCAATGTCCTTGGCCTCGCACCAGCCGATGGAAATGCCGTTGCGGCTGAATACGAAATCGGGCGCGCCAACATCCACCAGCCGCTTGGGTTCATTGATGACGGTCAGGTCAGGATCAATCGACTGGAACAGGCGGGCAAGAGCGGGGCGGAAACTGTGTTCGGTTGTCTGCCCGCCTGCATGGAGCTTGCGGATTTCTGCAACGTATCCTGCGATGTCCATGGTGGCACATTTTCCCCTTTGTCCAAATCCAAGGGTAGAGGGGCACGGCCCAACCGCCAAGCCATTGATTCACGCTGCCCGACGGCTGGCATTGCCAGTCCGCTCATTGGTGCAGGAAGGTGGGTAACGAACCGTCAAATCGCCGCATTGCCGCGCGCCAGTTCAACCGTTCTTTTTCATGGATTTTTCATGGAGCGAGCCACCATCTCTTCTAAGTCATTGAAAAGATGGTGGGCGCGGCAGGGATTGAACCTGCGACCCCACCCGTGTGAAGGGTGTGCTCTACCACTGAGCTACGCGCCCGTCTGGATATGCTTCAGACAGGGGCGGGCCTTTGCCACGCCCTGCCTCGAATGACAAGCACTCAGAGCGCGAAAAAGCGGGTCGCCAAAATGGTCCAGAACCCGCGCGTATTGTGGGCACTTTGGCGGAGCAAGGCGGCGCTGTCGGCTGCGCAACCGAGGCACAGGGCCTGGACGCCGGGAGCAGACATCATCCGCTCCATATCGGCCAGAACACGGGCCGCGGCCTGCTGTTCCTGCGCGGCAAACAAGGCCGACATGCTGACCAGCGCAGGCGCTTGGCGAGCAGAGGTGGCCGTCAACCCAGCGAGCATTTCGGCAAAGGGATCGGGCGGACTGGTGAGGAATTGCGCGCGCCAGTCGCCTTCTTCCAATCCGGCCTGAGTGGCGGCCCAGGCGAGCGCATCGTCAAGCCCGCCGAACTGGTCGACCAGACCCAGTTGCCGGGCCGATCCGCCAGTCCATACGCGGCCCTGCGCCAGCTCGTCCGCCCGCACCGGAGTGATCCCGCGCGCCTCGGCCACGAGGCCCACGAAACGGCCATAGATGGCCTGCGTTTCGGCTTGCAGCAGCGCCTCGGTCTCGGGCGAGAAGCCGCCGATCAGGTCGGGCTGGCCGGACAGAGGTGTTGTCCGGATGCTCTCGGAATGCACGCCATATTGGCCCAGCACCTGCTCAAAACTGGGCACCACCAGAACGACACCGATTGATCCGGTGAGTGTTTCGGGTGCGGCAAAAATACGCTGCCCGGCGGTGGAGATCCAATAGCCTCCGCTGGCGGCATAATTGCTCATCGAAATGGCCACTGGAATGCCCCGGTCGCGATAGCGCATCACCGCGCGGCGGATCGCTTCGGAGCCGGTGACGGTGCCGCCGGGCGAATCGATCCGCACCACCAGAGCGGCCAGATCATCATCCAGCGCATCGTCGAGCAGGCGGGTAATGCGGGCCGCACCGGCGCTGCCGGGGCCAGCGTCGCCATCGGTAATTTCGCCAGCGATGGTGATGACGCCGATCTGCTTGTCGCCGCCGCCTAGGCTGCGGAATGCGCCGCCGCCATCGCTATCCAATGCGGCAAAGAATGTATCGAAATCGGTGGCGGCAAAGGCGCCGGGGTGGTCATCCCATTCGTCGGCACCAGCCAGTTCGGCCAGCCGTTCACCCCATTGGTCACGCGTGCCCACGGTATCGGCCAGGCCCGTGGCCAAGGCCACTTGCGCCATATCGCCGCCATGCTGTTCGAGCAGTGGGATCAGGCCAGTGGTGGCCGCAGCAATATCGGCGTTGGGCCGCGCCTGCACCACTTGCGCGCGGTATTCGTCCCACAATTGCCCGGTATAGGTTTCCAGGTTCTCGCGCATTTCGGGCGACATGGCGGAATTTGAATAGGGCTCACCCGTGCCTTTGAACTCGCCCACCTGATAGACGTGGGCGTTGATCCCGAAGCGTTCAAAGGCATCGGCATAGAACAGGATGCTGCCGCCCGGCCCGCGCACCGCGACACCGCCCAAGGGATCGACCCAAACTTCGCTCGCCTGCGCCGCCAGCATCACCGCATCGTCGGAATAGGCCACGCCATAGGCCACGATCGGTTTGCCCGCAGTGCGGAAGCGGGCCAGCGCCTCGGCCACTTCACGCAAGGATACCGCCGGGCCGCCGGTGAAAGTGGTGAGATCAAGCGCGATGGCCTTGATCCGCTCATCCCGCGCGGCCCCATCGATCGCCTGCACCAGATCGCGCGCGGCATATTCACGCATTGGCAGCGAATTGGATAGCAGCGCCTCCACCGGATCAATGTTGGCCACTTCCTCGACAATCGCGCCATCGAGGCTGAGCAGCAGCGCCCCATCGCGCACTTGCGCTGGATTGGGCCGCGAGCTGAGCACGGCGAACAGTAGGCCGAAGAACAACAGCAGGAACACCAGCGCCAGCCCGTCCTTGATCCCGACCAGCAGCCGCCACACCTTGCCTGCAAAACTCATTTTCACGTCCTGATCCGATTGTTACGACGTAAACTAGGGACGATGCGCCACAAGCGCCAGCCGAAAGAACTTGAGCCGTTAACCCGGTTGGACTAAAGGCTTGGCTTTAATGACATCGGCGCAAACTCCCCCCTCGCAAACCCGCTTTCCGGCGGGTCGGCTGGCATTCCCGCACCGCGATCTGATCGCGATTGGCGCGCTCCAGACCCATGAGATCCTGTTCCTGCTGGAGGAGGCCGAACAATGGGTCACCTTCAACCGCCAACCGGCCAAACATGCCGAGGCTTTGGCCGGGCTGACGATCATCAACGCCTTCTTCGAAAACTCCACCCGCACGCTGCTGTCGTTCGAGATCGCGGGCAAGCGGCTGGGGGCCGATGTGGTCAATATGCACGCCGCGCAATCGAGCGTGAAGAAGGGCGAGACGCTGATCGACACGGCGATGACGCTCAACGCCATGCGCGCAGATGCGATTGTCATCCGCCATGGGTCGAGCGGCGCGGTCGGGCTGATCGCGGGTAAGGTCGATTGCCCAGTGCTCAACGCAGGTGACGGGCAACACGAACATCCAACGCAAGGCTTGCTCGATGCGCTGGCGCTGCGTCATGCCTTGCGCGCGCGCGGCCAGGCGAGCAGCGATGGAATGTTGGTGGGCCTCAAAGTGGTGATCTGCGGCGATATCCTGCACAGCCGGGTCGCCCGCTCGAACATCCTGTGCCTGCAGGCGCTAGGTGCCTCTGTGCGCCTTTGTGCGCCGCCTGCGCTGATGCCCCAAGGGGTCGAGGCGATGGGGGTAGAGGTGTTCCATCATTTCGATGCCGCGCTGGCGGGCGCCGATGTGGTGATGATGCTGCGCTTGCAGAATGAGCGGATGGACGGCCAGTTCATCCCATCCCCTCGCGAATATCGCCACCTCTACGGCCTTACCCGTCAGCGGCTGGCGCTGGCGACCAGCGATGCCATCATCATGCATCCGGGCCCGATGAACCGCGGGGTGGAGATCGACAGCGACGTGGCCGATATGCCCGAACGCTCGATCATCACCCAGCAGGTGGAAATGGGCGTGGCGATCCGCATGGCCTGCCTCGATGTGCTGACGCGGCGCGCGCGCGGCATTCCCGGCTGGGCGTCAGGAGACTTGGCATGAAGCAGCAGCGCCCAATTGCCATTACCGGCGGTCGGCTGGTGACGCCCTCAGGGCTGGTCGAAGGCACGATCAGGTTGGCTGATGGCGCGATTGCGGCGCTTGGTGGCACGGTTGTTGACGGCGACGAGGTGATTGACGCCAAAGGCCAGCTGGTGGCCCCCGGCCTGGTTGATTTCGGCGTGTTCGCTATCGACAAGCCTGCGTTCCATTTCGGCGGTATTACCCGCGCCGGGCTGATGCCCGACCAGTCCCCCCCACTCGATCACCCCAGCCGCGTGCGCTTTGCGGCCCAGAGCGGAAAGCCCGATTTCTGGGTCCATCCGCTGGCAGGCGCAACCGCTGGGCTGGAGGGCCAGCAACTGGCCGAGATCGCCATGATGCGCGATGCGGGAGCTAGGGCGGTTGCCACCGGGCGCAGCTGGATCGCGGATTCGGGCGTGATGCTGCGGCTGCTGCAATATGCCGCGATGCTCGATATGGTGGTGGTGACCCATGCCGAGGATGGCGCACTGGCGGGCAAAGCGGCGGCGACGGCGGGCGAAATGGCCACAAGGCTGGGCCTGCCGAGCGCTCCTGCCGAAGCCGAGGCGCTGGCGGTGGCGCGCGATATCGCATTGGCGGAGCTGGCGGGGGCAAAGCTGCATCTGCGGCAAGTGACCACGCGGGCTGCACTCGATCTGGTGCGGCAAGCCAAGGCGCGCGGACTTTCTGTGACTGCAGGCGTCACTCCAGCGCATTTCATGCTGTCTGATCTGGCGCTGGCGGGTTTCCGCACTTTTGCTCGGCTATCCCCGCCATTGCGCTGCGAGCTCGATCGGCAAGCAGTCATTGCGGCGATTGCCGATGGCACGATTGATGTGGTTTCCAGCGGCCACGATCCGCGCGGGCCAGAGGACAAGAACCTGCCCTTCGCCGATGCCGCACCGGGGATGGCTGGCGCTGAAACGTTGCTTGCGATGGCGCTGACGCTGGTGCGCGATGGCGTGATTGATCTGCCCCGCGCCTTCGATCTGGTGGCGCGCAATCCCACGCACCTGCTGGGCGTGGCGGCGGGCGAACTGGCCGTGGGACTAGAAGCGGACATCGCGCTGATCGACCCGGAACGCCCGTGGATCGTCGATTCGCGACGCATGGAGGCGCAGGCGGGCAATACGCCGTTTAACCGCCAACCCGCCCAAGGCCGCGTCACCGCCCTGTTCAAGGGCGGTGTGCGGATTGATCGCTAGCCGCTAAAGCTCAGCGACGGGCCATGCGGATGCCGCGGTCCACTGCACCGGGCAGGGGGCTGGCGGCGGCCCAGGTGATGCAGCCATCACCGTTGTTGGAATCGACCCGGTTGCACATCGAGCGGCTGGCCATGCGATCAAACCCGCCGGCCGACACGCGGTAATAGTGCCGCCCACGGACCACGGCTTCGGTGATGACCATTTCGTGGCCGGCAAGTTCAGGATAGCGGCTGGTATAGATGCCCCAGGCACGGCGGGCACCGGCCTCGGTCGAGAAGCTGCCCAACTGCACCAGATGGGTGCCATCGGCTGCGGCGGCGACTGCACGCTGTTCAGCCGCAGCAGAACGCCCAACAGGTGCCGCAGGTGCACGGGCGACCTGTCCGGCAACACGCTGGGCGACTGCCGGATTGGCGGAGCGGGGCGTTGCTGGTGTTGCTGCTTGCGCGGCAAAGCTGCCCGCATCCTGCAGCACCATCGCGGACTGCGTCGGAGCAGGCTGCATTTGGGCGAAGGATTGCGGCGCAAAGGCACTGGCGAAATCGCTCGGACGGGGGGCCGTGGTAGCCACTGCCGGACGGCCGACAGCGGGCAATTCGCCGCCAGCTGCGGGTATTGTCATTCCATTGGCTGCAGCCTGCTCGGGAGTCATTGCGACCGAGGCAAACGGCGCGACAAATGGCGCGGAGGGTTCGGCAGCCGCCAGCGCGGTTGCTTCTGCGGCCAGCTGGTCGATGCCGGGATTGTTGCTGAGGGCCAGATGGACCGGTTGACCCTGATCCATAACCCCATCGGGCGTGCCAAGCAGCCGCGCAATGCGGGTCTGATAGGCGGTGGGGCTGGCCATTTCGGCCCATTGTTCCATTCGGTTGCCCAGTTGATCGGCGGGCACATCCTGCGCCGCCATCACCCGGGCTTCGCGCCACTGGCCAGCCACGGCATAGGCATAGGCCAGGTTCTGGCGCATCTTGACGGTGTTCTCACCGCCACGAATGGCATTGCTCATCAGCGAAATACCGCGATTGGGCTGCCCGGCCAGCGCCAGTGCAAGGCCCAGATCGGCGGTGGCGATATGGCCTTCCCAATCGTTGAGCAGAGCGGCGGCTTCGGAATATTTGGCCTGCGCGGTGAGCGACAGCGCCAGGCTGAGCGCGGTGCGCGGGGACAGATCGCCCAGCGCCATGGCATCGTCAAAGCTGGTCTGCGCCGAAGCAAAGCGCCCGGCATCCATATAGGCCTTGCCCAGCATCGCGCGATAAGCGGCGTTGCGCGGTTCGGCCTGAACGGCCTGCTCGGCCAGACGCAGGGCGCGGTCGTGGCGGCCCTCGGCCATGGCTTCCTGCGCTCCGGCAGCCGAGACTTCGGCGCGCGGGGCGGCATTGGTGGCGCAACCGGTCAGCAGCACCCCGGCCAGGGCAGTGGTCACCGCCAGGCTTGTCATGCGTGTGCTCGTGTCTAGCTTGTCCATGGTCAGGGCCTCCTCAGGCCTGGTTCTTACCGTGCTCAATTTGCACGGCGAGTTGTTCGATTTCGGGCATTTGTGACAGCAGCTGGTCGAGCGCCCTAGTGACCAAGGTTTGCGCACTTTCACCCTTGATGGTGCTGGCGAGGCGCAGCCGCAGATGGCGCTCCTCATCGAGTCGCAAGGTGAAGGCGGCGCGGCGCGAAGGGTCGGCGGCGATGGCTTTGGCAACGGAAGCGTGATTATCGGCGTTCTGAAACGCGGCCAGATTGGCATCGGCGATGCGGTGCTGCAAATTCACCTGCTGGCGGCGGACCATTGGTTCAACCGGGCATTCTGCGGCGATCACCAGATCTTCGCCCATGTCGTTCCAGCCCAAATCGTCGAGAGAATTGCCGCGAGCGTCAGCCTCAAGCTGGGCGCGCATGGCGGGCTTGGCCGTGCCTTTGCGGGCCAGCAACAGCGGACCCAGAGAAGCGACCGGACGGATATCGCTCATCGCCAGCTGTCCCATCTTACTGCGCAACCCGGCGGCCGAAGCCGCCTTGCTGCGCGGGGCGGGACATGCCGTTGCCGCCTTGGGCAACATTGGTGCCGGGGGCAGCGAACACCGTGCGGCGGAAGTTCTTTTCCAAGCGGTCGGCGACATAGTGCCACAGCGCCACGATCTCGGCCGCGCTGCGCCCTTCGGGTTCCACTTCCATCACCGTGCGGCCATCGATCATCGAGGCGGCAAAATCGGTGCGGTGGTGAACGGTGATCGGGGCGACGGTGCCATGCTGGCTGAGGGCAACCGCCACTTCCGAGGTGATGCGCGCCTTGGGGGTGGCGGCATTGACGACGAAGATCAGCGGCTTGCCTGCGCGTTCGCACAGATCGACAGTGGCCCCAACGGCGCGCAGATCGTGCGGGCTGGGGCGGGTGGGGACGACCATCAGTTCGGCCACCGAAATGACTGACTGGATTGCCATGGTGATGGCTGGCGGGGTGTCAATCACTGCCAGCTTGAAGCCCTGGCTGCGCAGAACGGCCAGATCATTGGCCAGGCGGGCCACGGTGGTCTGGGCAAAGGCGGGGAATTCAGCCTCGCGCTCGTTCCACCAGTCGGCCAGCGAACCTTGGGGGTCGATATCGATCAGGACAACTGGTCCGGCACCGGCGCGTTGCGCCTGCACGGCCAGATGTCCGGCAAGAGTCGTCTTGCCCGATCCGCCCTTCTGTGATGCCAAAGCCAATACGCGCAAGGCGAAATCCTCCTCGAAATTCGGATCGGAACGCAGGTGTGCACGATCCTTCCTGCAAGCAGTTCGCAGATCACCGTTTATTTTGAGTTAAGGCGCGCCAATCAATTCGCATTTCCATTCGCATTCGCTGGCTAAGCGGGGACAAAAGCGGGGGGCGCGCGCATTCAGCTTTCGATAAGCTGCTTGCATCAATCTTTTGCTAATGGGTCATTTACTATGAGATAGCGTTGCAAGGGCTTCGTGTGGCGAAGAGGTGGGAATATGATGCGTGTTTCAAGCAGCCGGAGCGGTGCTGTTGCCCTGCTGGTCGCAGCTGCTCTGACTGCGGCCCCGGCCATGGCCGATGTGCGGGCGGGCGTTGAAGCCTGGAGCCGTGGTGACTACGCGGCCGCCGTTGCCGAATGGGAAGGTCCGGCCGCTGCGGGCGATGCCGACGCGATGTTAAACCTGGGCCAGGCCTATCGCCTTGGTCGCGGGGTGGCGCAGGACATGAACCGGGCCGAGCAGCTCTATGACACCGCCGCCAGATCCGGGCACGTGCAGGCCGCTGATACCTATGGCCTGATGCTGTTCCAGGACGGTCGGCGTGAAGAGGCGCTGCCATTCGTGCAGGATTCGGCCCGCCGGGGCGATCCACGCTCGCAATATCTGCTGGGGATTGCCCATTTCAACGGCGATTTGGTGGCCCGTGACTGGGTCCGTGCCTATGCGCTTCTGACTTTAGCCAATGCTGGCGGTCTGCCGCAGGCGGTTCCGGCGATCACGCAGATGGACGATCAGATTTCAATGGCCGACCGCCAACTGGCCGCAGGTCTGGCCGAACAGATGCGCAACGAAGCCGAAAGTGCCCGCAACGCCGATTTCGCCGCAGCCGATCTTGGCGCTGCGAGCGGTCCGGTCGCGCAAGTGCAACCGCGAGTGCCGCGTCCTCTGGCCACCGTTGCGGTCTCGCCCTCGGTCGCCGCCGCCCGCACCGCGATTGCCGAGGCTCGCAATGCGACGGGTACAGATACTCCGGCGGCAGCTGGCGCGCGTTACACCGAGCCCGATCCCGCGTCTGTTCGCGTGTCTGGCCCAGCGCCGGTCGCCCGCACCGCAGCGCCTGCCCAAGCGGGCGGACCGTGGCGCGTGCAGCTGGGGGCATTTTCGGTGAGGGCCAATGCCGAACGCATGTGGGCCAGCGTCAGCGAGCGGGCAGAGCTGGCCGGGCATGAGCGATTGCTTGTTCCCACCGGCCGGGTGGTGCGGCTGTTGGTTGGCGGATTTGCCAGCCAGGCCGATGCCCAGGCCGCCTGCAGTGCCTTGCAGCGCGGCGGACACGATTGCCTTGTGACGCGCAATTGAGCCGCTAAACCCCTCCCGCAGGAGGGCCTGTGGCTGAATTGAACAACATCGCGCCGGTCACCATCGGCGAGCGGATCGTGGCGCTCGATCTGATCCGCGGCATTGCTGTGCTGGGTATCCTGCTGGCCAATGTTACGGCCTTTGGCCATGGCGACCTGGCCTATTACTGGCCGCCCGCGCTGCCCGATGGCGGAAGTGCTGCCGACCGGGCCATGTGGCTGGGGCAATTCGTGCTGGTCGACGGCAAGTTTCGCGGGCTGTTCACGCTGTTGTTCGGCGCGGGACTGGTGCTGTTTGTCGAGCGGGCCGGGGCTGACAGGCGCGCCTTGGTGCTGCAAGTGCGTCGGCTGGGCTGGCTGGCGCTGATCGGCGTGGCGCATTTCACCCTGCTGTTTCACGGCGATATCCTGTTCGCCTATGCCTGCGGCGGGGTTTTTGCGGTGTTTGCCTTGCAGCTTGGAGCCATGCGGTTGCTGGTGCTGGGCGTGGTCTGGGCGGCGGTTGGCGGGGCCCTGCAGCTGCTGGCCTATGCCACACCGATGCTGATCGAACTGGGCGGCGCGAACGGGCAGGGCGATGCCGTGGAATACTATCGGCAGTTCTGGCAGGACCGACTTGCACACGATGCGCAAGCCGGCCAACTGCTGGCACAGGGCACATATTGGGACGTGCTGCGCTATCGCATAATTCATCAAAGCGGACTGCTGCTGAGCTATTTCAACTATGCCTTTTTGGAGACGATCCCGCTGATGTTGCTGGGAATGGGGCTTTATCGCAGCGGCATATTTGCCAACCGCGCGGTCAGCGATCCGTGGCGCAAGTGGGCCTGGGCCGGATTGGTAGCCGGGCTGGCGCTGAATCTGGCGGCGGGGCTGTTGGTATGGTCGCGCGGGTTTCCGCCTTACCTCACGCAAGGCATTTTCTTTGGCTTTTCCAATCTGGCCAACATTCCGCTGTTGCTGGGTGGAACCGTGCTGCTGGCGCGGTGGGCGGCGCGACCGCATGGCGGCTGGTTGGCCGAGCGTCTGGTGCTGGCGGGGCGCATGGCCTTGAGCAATTATGTCGGCACGTCGCTGGTGATGGTGCTGGTGTTCCACGGCTGGGCCGGCGGCCTGTTCGGCACGTTGCACCGGGGTGAGATGCTGCTGGTGGTGCTGCTGGGCTGGGGGCTGATGCTCAGCTTCTCACGCGCGTGGCTGGCGCGGTTCAGCCAAGGTCCGCTCGAATGGCTGTGGCGCTGCCTGACCTATTGGCGGTGGTTCAAGCTCAAACGCTAACTCACCTTCCAGAAAGCGCAGTCGGAATCGCGCTGCAATCGCGCGAGTTGGCGCGTCCCGTCCCACAGTTCCACTTCGCCATCGGGGTGGTTGATATCGGCCACGACCAATGCGGTGGTAATATCGGGCACGCGGAAGCTGTGCCGTTGGCCCGGCTGATCACCGTTGCTGAGATATTCGATCCGATATTCGCTCATGGCGCTTCTCCTCAAATCCCCTGTCCAGGGTTGAGAGTTGCACCGCAATCATGACCGGAAGGTGTCAGCGCTTGCGGTCGAACGGATTTATCGCACTCTTCAGCGTCAGCCGCACCGGGACCGCGCCGAACCCCAGTTCGCGGCGGATGCCGTTGATGAGGTAGCGTTCATAGCTGGTAGGCAACTGCTCAAGCCGGGTGCCGAAGATTACGAAGCGCGGCGGGCGGGTGTTTGACTGGGTGATATAGCGCAGCTTGATCCGCCGGCCGCCCGGTGCGGGCGGCGGATTGGCAGCGGTGGCACCGTCGAACCAGCGGTTGAGCGCGGCGGTCGGCACCCGCCTGCTCCACGCCTCGCGCAGCTCAAACGCGGCGGCCAGCATCTGGTCCAGCCCTTTGCCGGTCAGGCCCGAGACCGCCAACAGCGGCACGCCCTTCAACTGTGCCAGCCCTTCATCGAGCGCCGCGCGAATGCCGTTGAACAGCGCGCTGGAATCCTCGGCCACGTCCCACTTGTTGATCGCGATCATCAGCGCGCGGCCTTCTTCCAGCGCGATATTGGCGATCTTGAGATCCTGCACTTCCAGCCCGCGTGTGGCATCGAGCAGCAGCACCACCACTTCGGCATAGTCGATGGCGCGGCGGGCATCGAATACCGACAATCGCTCCAGCTTGTCCTGCACCTTGGCCCGCTTGCGCATTCCGGCGGTGTCGACCAGCTTGATCTCGCGCGCTTCGCCAGACTTGGGATCGTGCCACAGCCAGTCGATGGCGATGGCGTCGCGGGTGATGCCAGCTTCGGGGCCGGTCAGCAGACGGTCCTCGCCCAAAAGGCGGTTGATGAGGGTGCTTTTGCCGGCATTGGGCCGCCCGACAATGGCGAGGCTGAGTGGGGACTTGGGGTCAAGCTCCTCCTCGTCCTCCTCTTCCTCGATGTCCTCCCACTCCTCGTCACCGAGTTCCAGCGCGGCGGCGCGGGCTTCGGCCCGTTCGGTGCGGGCCAGCGCACGCTTGGCCCGGGCGGCGGCCTGATCGGCGGCGATGGCAGCGACCGCGTCGGCCTCGATCTCCAGCCGCTCGGCTTTGTCGTGCAGGATCGGGATCAGCGCGCCGTAAACCTCGGCCATGCCCTCGCCGTGCTCGGCCGAAACGCCGATCGGTTCGCCCAGTCCCAGCGCATAGGCCTCGATAATTCCGGTATCGCCCGCGCGACCTTCGGCTTTGTTGGCCAGCACCACCACGGGCACGCCTTGTCCACGCAACCAGCGGGCAATCTCGGTGTCGAGCGGGGTAATCCCGGCGCGGGCATCGAATACGAACAGGGCAGCGTCTGCGCCTTTGACTGAAACCTCGGTCTGCGCGCGCATCCGGCCGGGCAGGCTCTCGGGATCTTCATCCTCCCAGCCCGCAGTATCGACCGCCTCAAACTCCAGCCCCAGCAGGCCCGCAAGCCCAAAGCGCCGATCACGCGTGACGCCCGGCTGATCGTCAACCAGCGCCACTTTCTTGCCAACCAGACGGTTGAACAAAGTCGACTTGCCGACATTGGGGCGACCAATGATGATGACCTGAGGGTATTTGCGCTGGACCATGGAGGGGCAGGTGGAGGCGGCGTTCTGCTTTGGCAAGGAGAACTTACCAGCTGCCAATGTTCTCCATGCTTGCCCAAGGCTCAGCCGGGGCCAAAGCGCCGCCCTTTTGCAGCAGTTCGATGGAAATGCCGTCGGGCGTGCGCACGAAAGCCATGTGTCCGTCGCGCGGCGGGCGGTTGATGGTGACCCCGGCATCGGACAGCCGCTGGCACATGGCGTAGATATCGTCCACGCCATAGGCCAGATGGCCGAAATTGCGGCCACCGCCATAGGCTTCGCCCGCGCTGCCATCGGCGGGGGGCCAGTTATAGGTCAGCTCGATCTCGGCGACATCCTCCTGCCCCGGCGCGGCGAGGAACACCAGCGTGAAGCGGGCCTGCTCCACCACCTTGCGGCGGACCTCGGTGACATCCAGCAGGCGGAAGAACTCCAGCGTCGCATCCAGATCGCCGACGCGGATCATGGTGTGCAGAAAGGTAGTCATCGCGATTATTACTCCATTCGTCGCTATTCAAGCACGGTTCACCGACGATGTGTGAGACATCTCACACCAAGGGAGAACCAGTCATGTCCGAAGATAGCGAAGAGATCACAGTTCCTACTACATCTTTCTGGAACCGCCCCAATGCGGCGGTGGCGATTGTCAGCGCGGGTGTGCTGTCGCTGGGGCTGATCGCGGGCGGATACCTGCTGGGCGACGGGCTCACCCGCATGAAAATGGCCGAGCGATCGGTTACCGTACGCGGCCTGGCCGAGCGCGAAGTGATGGCGGACCTGGCCACCTGGACGATCTCCTATTCCGCCAGCGCTTCCGACATGGGCAGCGCGCAGGCCAGTGTTGACCGCGACACCGCCAGCATCCGCGCCTTTTTTACTGGCCTTGGATTTGAAGAGGAGGCGCTGCAACCCACCGGAGTCAATGTCAGCAGCTTTGTGCAGGATGGGGTGGCGGTGTTCACCTTGCGCCAGCGGATGACCCTGCGCACTACCGATATCGACCGCGCCCAGCGCGCGGTGCGCCAGCAGTTCGATCTGGTGCGGCGCGGGGTGATGCTGGAGGAGGGATCGGGGATGGCCTATACCTTCACCGGCCTGAACGACATCAAGCCCGAAATGGTCGCCGAAGCCACGCTGGATGCGCGCGCATCGGCCGAACAGTTCGCGCAGGATTCGGGCGCTGGCGTGGGCGGTATCCGCCATGCCACGCAAGGCTATTTCGAAATCGCCGCGCGCGATGGTGATGGCGGCGGCTGGGGTGTGGCCGATACCCCGTTCAAGACCGTACGGGTGGTGACGACGGTGGATTTTTATCTGGATTGAGCCACCCACGAAAAGGCCCGCCCTGTTGCCAGAGCGGGCCTTATCAATTCGTCTGTCCGAAGATCAGAAAGCGGCGGTGACCGAGAACACAACGGTGTCGTCAACGAAGGGATAGGCCATCGTGCCGCGGCCATCGGCCCCGACATATTGCGCGCCCACGCTCAGCGTGTCGTTCAGCGCGACAGTGGCGCCAACGCCCCAATCCATCGCATCGCCATCGGCAGTGTAGGTCAGGAAGCCATCGGTATAGCCAAGGTGGCCGGTCAGCGTGACCGGAGTTCCCGGGACGCCGACGCCGACATCGGAATAGAGATAGAGGTTGTCAGTTCCGCCCAGCGAATCCTGCTTCGGCGAATAGCCGACGCCCAGCGTAACCGTGCCCGGTCCAACCGAGATGCCGGTCTTGGCGATGAATTCGTAATAGTCGAAATCACCGACCGGAGCGTTCGGGTAGAGATAATAGATGCCGCTAACATCGAAAGTCACGCCTTCGGCCAGGTCGCCAGCATAACCCGCATACAGGTCAAGCTCGGTATGGCCATAGCCGACCGAATTTTCATCGAGCGACGAGCCCCAGGCGCCGGCATAGAAGCCGCTGGTGCTGGCAGTGATGCCGCCCTGGATGGCGATATCGCCGCCCGACAGATCGACACCACGGAAGCGGTATTCGCTGACGAGCGAAGTGTTGCCGGCGAATTCGATTGCGGGGCCTTCTTCTTCTTGAGCCACGGCAGGAGCAGCGGCGAGAACAAAACCGGCGAGAATAGTGGCAGCCATCAGGCTGCGGACGGACGTAAGCATGGGCAATTTCCTCAATTGCTTGGTTGAACTGGCGCTTCGTCCCTACCTGCGTGATCACCGTCCGACCTCTTGATGTGGGCTGGTCCGGTAGACACGGATGGAAACTGCCGTTCAATGCTGCATTGCACAAGAAGTATTCGCACGGGATTGCGAATTGGTGGCAAATGTGTTGATTTTGCGCATCACATTCGGGCCCCAGATGTGTATTCGGGCCACTCTCTCGCTGCGCCGGTGCTGATTTGTGCGATCTGGCGTTGAATGATGTAACGTGTGCAACCAGGCCTATTTGAACCCATGCTGCGATTCCTCCGCTCCCTTTTTTCCTCTGGCGACGCCGGTGCTGATGACGTTGATCTGCCCGCGATCCCGTCGGGTGAGCGGGTCTATGCCGTGGGTGATATCCACGGGCGCGACGATCTGTTCGCCGCGCTGATCGCCGCCATCGAGCACGACGATGCCGAGGCTCCGGGCGCGCGGACCACGGTGATCCTGCTGGGCGATCTGGTCGACCGTGGGCCCGATTCGGCCAGAGTGGTGCGCCGCGCGCGGGACTGGCAGGCGCGGCGTGCGGTGCGCATCTTGCTGGGCAATCACGAGGAGATGTTCCTCAAGAGCTTCTCCAGCGCCGAGACCTTGCGCCACTTCCTGCGCCACGGCGGCAGGCAGACGCTGGTCAGCTATGGCATCGATCCCAAGGCCATCACGGCCTCCGATGTGGAGCAAGTGCAAGCGCTGATGCAACGCTACGTGCCACAATCCGTGCGCGACTACCTCGCCGGGTTCGAGGACATGATTCGCATCGGAGACTACGTTTTCGTCCACGCCGGGATCGATCCCGTGGTGCCGCTGGCCGACCAGATCACTGCCGACATGCGGTGGATTCGCGAGCCGTTCCTGTCGCACTCCGGCCCGTATGAGGCGCTGGTGGTGCACGGTCACACGATCAGCGACGCGCCCGAAGTGCGCGGCAACCGCATCGGCGTGGACACCGGCGCTTATGCCAGCGGACGGCTGACCGCGCTGGTCCTCGAAGGCGGCCGCCGCCGCTTCATCGAGGCGGTCCAACACCCCGACGGCCAGATCACCGCCGGTCCACGCGCACTGGTTTGACCAGATTGCGTTTTAAATCAATCTCTTGCTCCTCAGGCAGGTTCAGAACGAGCCGAAAATTGTGACCGTTCGCGACCCGGCGCGCAGCGACCATTTGGGGTCGAGAGCACCGGAAGCGCGAATGGGCGCGATTTGCAGGCCGTTATGAGCCTGCCTGAGGAGCAAGCGATGCCAGGGGGCCTGTAAGCCGGGTTCTGTTCCCCCGACGGTATCCCAGATGGGACCGTATCGGCGGTGGCAGCCATTCATCTGGGCGGCCCGTTGCCGGGCGCGCTCTAGCAACCAACCCGGGTCTCTCGGGGCGAAACACCCCTGCCGACCTTTCGATAAGCGCGAGACCCCTATTTGGTCTTGCTCCGGGTGGGGTTTGCCATGCGGGCGCTGTTACCAGAACCCCGGTGCGCTCTTACCGCACCCTTTCACCCTTGCCTGTGAGGTTGACCTCCATCGGCGGTATACTCTCTGTGGCACTTTCCCTGAACGAGGCCCCGAAAGACCCCGCCCGGCGGGCGTTACCCGCCACCCTTGTTTCGTGGAGCCCGGACTTTCCTCGCTGGAGTTACCCCCAACGCGGCTGCCCGGCCCCCTGGCGCGTGCTACCTAGCAAGTCCCCGGTCCCGATCCAAGAGCAGCTGGAACAAAATCGCCCGGCACTCGCCATCGACCACGCCATCGATGCAGCGCGGACGCCAGCGGCGTTGGAAGGCCTCCACAGCCATCACTTGATCATCAATGTCATAACCGAACCGCTCCAGCGCCAGCAGGAAGGCGCCGTCATTGTCGAACACGTCGCCCAGGCTGAGCTTGTGCGGCGTTGGCAGGCACAGCCGGACATCGGACAATCGCTCCCACGGAAACAGCTCGCCCGGATCGATCTTGCGGGCGGGCGCAATGTCGGAATGGGCGACCACATTGGCGCGCGGCACGTCATAGGCCTGCACAATCCGGTGCAGCAGCGGCACCAGCGCGTCGATCTGGGCATCGGCGAAAGGGCGATAGCCCAATGCGTGGCCGGGATGATCGAGCTCGATCCCGATGCTGGCCGAATTGACATCCTCGATCCCGCGCCAGCGTGATTTGCCCGCGTGCCAGGCGCGCTTGTCCTCGGCCACCAGCCGGATCACCTCGCCTTCTTCGGTGATGCAATAATGCGCGCTGACTGCGGCGGTGGGATCGCACATCCGCTCCAATGCGCTCTCGACCGGCTTCATCTCGGTATAGTGCATCACGACCATTGTGATCGGCGACTGCCGCTCATTCCAGTTGGGCGAAGCGATCTCGCGATGGATGAGCGGGTCGATCATTTTAGCCGATCAGCTCGGGCGCGGGCAGCGTTGCGCCCAGCACCAGCGCTTCGGGGGTATGGGCAAATTGCAGAGTTCCGCCCTGCTGTTACAGCAACAGATGGATCATATGGGCCGGCG